>NZ_JBVHXY010000032.1:59031-74041 GCF_055569215.1 Kitasatospora sp. NPDC029312
ACGGGGTTCCCCCTCCGGACGCAAAGAACCCCCCCCCCCCCCCCCCCCCCCCGCCCCCCCCCCCCCGCCCCCCGCCGGCAGTGGTGGACGCGAGGGCGTGGGTCAGTCGTCACCGCGCAGGATGGCGATCAGCCGCAGCATCTCCATGTAGATCCAGACCAGCGAGAGGGTCAGCCCGAAGGCGGCCCGCCAGGACTCGCGCTGCGGAGCGCCCTGGGCGATGGCCGTCTCGATCTCCGCGAAGTCCAGCGACAGGAAGAACGCGCCGAGACCGATGCCGATCAGGCCGACCACGATGCCCAGCGGGCCCGAGCGCAGGCCCATGTCGGCGCCGAAGGCCGTCGCGAGGACGTTGACCAGCATCAGCAGCACGAAGCCCAGGGCGACCGCGATGCCGATCCGGGTGTAGCGCGCGGTGACCCGGATCCTGCCGCTCTTGTAGGCGAACAGCATCGCTCCGAAGACCGCCGCCGTGCCCAGCACCGCCTGGATCACGATGCCGTTCAGGATGGTGTTCAGGGCGTGCGACCACGCGCCCATCGCGAAGCCCTGGAGAGCCGCGTACAGCAGGATCAGCGGCGGGCTGACGCTGCGCTTGAAGGAGGCCACCAGGCCGACCACCATGGCCACCACGCTTGCGGCGATCGCGAAGCCGTAGTTCTCGAAGGGCAGCGCGAACCAGGCCACCGCGCCGGCGGCGACCAGGGTGAGCAGCGTCATGGCGGTACGGGCGACCACGTCGTCGAGCGTCATCCGCCCGGTGGCCGCCGGGCCGGCCGACGGCCCGTCGTACATCTGGCGGAGCTGCTCGTCCGTCAGCGGGCCGTGTCCCTGCGGCTGGGCGTAGGGGGTGCCCGCGTAGGGGTTTCCGTACGGACTCCCGGCCTGGGCGGTGGTACCGAACCCCGCGTAGCCGGGCTCGCGGGTGAAGGACCCCTCCCGCGAGAAGACCGGGTTGCTGCTTCTCATTGCTCATTCCCTCCGTGGCGGTACTGCGCCGCTCGCCCACCAGGGTAATGGCTTGGCAAAGAATTCGGGATACGCCGCGAGGAGGATCCGCTGAACGGCGCCCGGCGGGGACGCCGACGGCGCCCCCGCGGTCGAGTGGTGCCCGGAGCCGGACTCGAACCGGCACGGCCTCGCGGCCAAGCAGTTTTAAGCTGCCCGTGTCTGCGTTCCACCATCCGGGCGTCCCGCGAAAGCACCCCTGAGCCTAGTCGCCCGGCTCATCCTTTCGCATGTTCCCGGCCCGGGAAGTTGTCATGTTTCCTTGCTATCTGACGAACAGTTCGAGATTTCGGCCACGAAGCACACCGATCCGGCCATCGAGCCCGCCTCAGGGTTGCCCTCATACCGCAGGAGGAGGGCACCGCCCCTCCCGTACGCCCGGCGGCGGTCGGGCCAACCGTCCGGCGGAGCGACGCCAGACCATGATCACGTAGCGGAGCATGGAGGTACGCGTCAGTCAGCCAGCAAGGAGAACCCCCCGTGACCACGTCGACCGCAACCGCCGTCCGCACCGCGGCCGCCCGCGCCACCGGCCTGAACAAGGTCTACGGGGAGGGCGAGACCCGCGTCGTCGCCCTCGACGACGTCAGCGTCGTGTTCCCCCAGGGCGAGTTCACCGCCATCATGGGCCCCTCCGGCTCCGGCAAGTCCACCCTCATGCACTGCATGGCCGGCCTCGACACCGTCTCCTCCGGCTCCACCACCATCGGCGACACCGAACTCGTCGGCCTCAAGGACAAGCAGCTCACCCAACTGCGCCGCGACCACATCGGCTTCGTCTTCCAGGCCTTCAACCTCCTGCCCACCCTCACCGCCCTGGAGAACATCACCCTCCCCATGGACATCGCCGGCCGCAAGGTCGACCAGGCCTGGCTCGACTGCGTCGTCGACACCGTCGGCCTCTCCGGCCGCCTCAGCCACCGCCCCTCCCAGCTCTCCGGCGGCCAGCAGCAGCGCGTCGCCTGCGCCCGCGCCCTCGCCGGAAGGCCGGACATCATCTTCGCCGACGAACCCACCGGCAACCTCGACTCCCGCTCCGGCGCCGAGATCCTCGCCTTCCTGCGCAACTCCGTGCGCGAACTCGGCCAGACCGTCGTCATGGTCACCCACGACCCGGTCGCCGCCTCCTACGCCGACCGCGTCGTCTTCCTCGCCGACGGCCGCATCGTCGACGAACTCCACGCCCCCACCGCCGACACCGTCCTGGACCGCATGCGCCGCTTCGAGGCCAAGGGCCGCACCAGCTGACACCCCACCGGCCCCCAGCCCGCCTCAACGAACCTTCCCAGGACACCTCATGTATCGCACCGCTCTGCGCAACGTGCTGGCCCACAAGGGCCGGCTCCTGATGACGGCACTGGCCGTGATGCTCGGCACCGCCTTCGTCGCGGGCACCATGGTCTTCTCCGACACCTTCGGCAAGGCCCTGCGGGACAGCGACTCCAAGAGCTACTCGGACGTGTCGGTCCAGGTCGTGGACAACGCGGCCGCCTCCGACGCCTCCGCCAGGCAGAAGAGCGAGAGCAGCCCGACCGTCCTCGACGACGCCACCGTCCAGCGGTTGGCCGCCCTGCCCGGCGCCGCGAGCGCCCGCGGCGTGGTCAGCGGCTTCACCGGGGTCGCGGACCGCAAGGGCGACCTGATCGGCCAGGTCTGGGCCGCCCGGGGCGCCAACTTCGCGCCCGGCCAGGACGGCAGGGACCCGCGCTACCCGATGGTCGAGGGCCAGGGCCCGAAGAACGCCAAGGAGATAGCCCTCGACCGCAAGACCGCCGACCGGGCGGGGTACAAGGTCGGCGACACCGTCCGGGTCGCCGTCAACGGGCCGGTGATCGAGGCCCGGCTCACCGGGGTCTTCACCACCGACGACCCGGTGGTGAACACCGGCGGCACGCTCACGCTGTTCGACAAGGCCACCGCCCAGCAGACGCTGCTGCAGGAGCCGGGCCGCTACAGCAGCATCGTGCTCACCACCAAGCCCGGCACCTCCGAGGACGCACTGCTCGCCCAGGCCGCGCCCAGGATCCCGTCCGACCACCAGTTCGTCATCAAGACCGGTGCCACGCTCCAGGCCGACGAGCAGGCGCAGATCGCCCGGAGCACCGACGCCATGCGCACGATGCTGCTGGTCTTCGCCTTCATCTCGCTCTTCGTCGGCATCTTCATCATCGCCAACACCTTCACCATGCTGGTCGCCCAGCGCACCAGGGAGCTCGCGCTGCTGCGGGCCATCGGCGCCAGCCGCAAGCAGGTAACCCGCTCCGTGCTGATCGAGGCCCTGCTGATCGGCACCGTCTCCGCGGCGGCCGGTCTGCTGGCCGGGGTCGGGATCGGCGCCGGGATGCAGTCCCTGATCGGCGCGCTGAACGAGGACATGCCGAGCGGCTCGCTGGTGATCAAGCCGCTCACCGTCGTGGTGACCGTCGTGGTCGGCGTCCTGGTGACGGTGCTGTCGGCCCTGCTGCCCGCGCTGCGCGCCGCCCGGATCGCGCCGGTCGCCGCGATGAGCAGCGGCGACCAGCCGACCAGCCAGAAGAGCCTGGTGGTCCGCAACACCATCGGCTCGGTGCTCGCGGGCGGTGGCCTCGCGCTGATCGGCTACGGCGCGTCCACCGGCAACGACTCCGGCCGACTGCCCGTCGGCGCGGGCGCCTTCCTGGCCCTGATCGGCGTGTTCGTCCTGCTGCCGCTGCTCTCCCGCCCGGTGGTCGCGCTGGTCGGCCCGCTGCTGCGGGGGCTCGGCGGCACCCCGGGCAAGCTCGCCCAGCAGAACGCCGTGCGCAACCCCCGCCGCACCGCGGCCACCGCCGCCGCGCTCACCATCGGGCTGACCCTGGTCACCGGCCTCACGGTGATCGGCACCTCGGTCGGCGACACCGTCGACCGGGCCGTCACCAGGTCGATGAAGTCCGACTACATCGTCTCGGCCGCCAACGGCATGAACCTGTCCGGGCAGGTGCCCGCCCAGATCGCCAAGGCGCCCGGGGTGGCGGCGTCCTCTCCGATGACCGCCGCGTACTGGAAGCTCGACGGCACCACCAAGTCGATCACCGGTCTGGACGCGGACGCCTTCGACCGGCTCGCCGAGGTCAAGCTGACCAGCGGCTCCACGGCCGCGCTCGGCAACGGCCAGCTGCTGGTCGACCAGGACGTCGCCGCCAAGTTCGGCGTCACCACCGGTTCGGCGATGACCGCCTCCTTCCCGGACGGCTCCACCGGCCGGCTCACCGTGGGCGGCGTGTACGAGAAGGGCGGCATGCTCGGCCCGGTCCTGCTGGCCAACAGCGAGATCGCCAAGCACGAGCCCAAGCCGTACGTCACCGACGTGCTGGTGAAGGGCAAGGACGGCGCCACCGCCGAGCTCAAGCAGGCCATCAAGGACGCCACCGGCGCCAACCCGGTGATCGAGGTCAAGTCCAAGCAGGACGTCCGGGACGAGTTCAGCCAGGTCATCACCTTCGCGCTGAACCTGATGTACGGCCTGCTGGGGATGGCGGTCCTGATCGCGGTCCTGGGCGTGATCAACACGCTGGCGATGTCGGTGTTCGAGCGGAAGCGCGAGATCGGGATGCTGCGGGCGATCGGCCTGGACCGCCGGGGCATCAAGCGGATGGTCCGCCTGGAGTCGGTGGTGATCTCGCTCTTCGGCGCCGGGGTCGGCCTGCTACTCGGCTGCTTCATCGCCTGGGCGATCAACGGGACGCTGAAGTCCAGCCTGGCCGGGCTGACCACCGTCCTGCCGTACGGCCAGCTGGCGCTGTTCCTGGCGCTGGCCGGGCTGGTCGGCCTGGTGGCCGCGATCTGGCCGGCCCGCCGGGCCGCCGGGCTGGACATCCTGTCGAGCATCAAGACCGACTGACTCCCGCCCCGAGCCGAAGGGGCGCCGGAGCGCCCCGGAGGCGACCGGGCGAACGCCCGAGCGGGCGAACAACGAGGAGCCCCTGCCGGAGGGTTTCGGCAGGGGCTCCTCTGTTGCGGTACTTCTGTACTCCGCCCGGTCGCACGGCCGGCTGAGCACCACGGAGGTCGTGGTCCGGCGTCACTGCCGGGCGGAGGGCCTCCGACTCATACCCCGGCGCTCCCACACCGGGGTCCGGTCGCTTACTTGCTGGCGAGCTCCTTGTCGGCGGCCGGCTTGGCGACCTCGACGGGCTTGGTGGGCGGCGTGACCTCCTGGATCGGCAGCTGCGGCCGCTCCATCTGGGCGAGGCCGACCATTTCGCGCTTCAGGAACATCGCGAGGGTCCAGTCGGTGAAGACGCGGACCTTGCGGTTGAAGGTCGGGACCATCGCGCCGTGGTAGGCACGGTGGAACCACCAGGCCAGACGGCCCTTCAGCTTGACCTTGCCGAACAGGATGGCGACGCCCTTGTGCAGGCCGAGGCCGGCGACCGCACCCAGGTTCTTGTGCTTGTACTCCTTCTGCGGGAAGCCCCGCATGCCGGAGATCACGTTGTCACCCAGGACGACGGCCTGGCGGCAGGCGTGCTGCGCGTTCGGCGGGCACCAGGCGCCCTCGCCGGCGGCGAGGTCCGGCACCTGGGCGTTGTCCCCGGCGGCCCAGACGTAGTCGAAGCCCTGGACCTGCAGGGTCGGCGCGGTGTCGACGTGGCCGCGCGGGCCCAGCGGCAGGCCGAACTCGGCCAGCACCGGGTTCGGCTTCACGCCGGCCGTCCACACGATGGTGGAGGCGTCCATCTCCATGCCGTTCTTCAGCATGACGTGGCCGTCGACGCAGGAGTCCATCGAGGTCTCGATGTAGACCTCGATCTTCCGCTCCTCGAGCTTCTCCTTGGTCCACAGACCCAGGTCCGGGCCGACCTCGGGGAGGATGCGGTTGGCCGCCTCAACCATGACGAAGCGCATGTCGTCACGGCTGACGGTCTTGTACAGCTTCGACGCGTCGCGCGCCATGTCCTCGATCTCGGCGATCGTCTCGACGCCCGCGAAGCCACCGCCGATGACGACGAAGGTCAGCGCCTTGCGGCGGATCTCCTCGTCCGTGGTGGACTCGGCCTTGTCGAGCTGGGCCATGACGTGGTTGCGGAGGCCGATGGCCTCCTCGACCGTCTTCATGCCGATGCCGTTCTCCGCCAGACCCGGGATCGGGAAGGTGCGGGAGACCGAGCCGGTCGCGACGACCAGGTACTCGAAGGGCAGCTCGTAGCTGTCGCCCGCCGCGGGCTGGATGGTGGCGACCTTGCGGGCGTGGTCGATACCGGTGACGGACCCGGTCAGCACCTCCGCCTTCTTGAGGGCGCTGCGCAGCGGCGCGACGAGGTTGCGGGGCGCGACGTTGCCGCCGGCCGCCTCGGGGAGGAAGGGCAGGTACGTCATGTACGACCGCGGGTCCACGACCGTGACGGTCGCTTCGCCGTAACGCATCTTCTTGAGGATGCGCATCGCGGCATACAGGCCGACGTAACCACCGCCGACAATGAGGATGCGAGGACGCTCCGTGGTGCTCATATCCGAAAGTATCCAGCACCGTTCGGAGCACCCTTCGTGAGCCCGGTCACAAGCTCATGGACACCCCGTGCTATACTCCGCGCCCGCAAAAACGGCCGCCGGACGGCGGCTCACAGGCCCCGGGAGGGCGCCGGGAACACGCGCCGGAGCACCACCCTGCTGAGCAGCAACGATCCGCACAGTGCCCGGGTTCCCGCGCGTGAATTCGATTTTCAAACTCCGAACGAAGCCTGACCTGCGATCCAGCGGGCCGGAACGGCGACCGGCCTTCGGTCTCACAATTCGGGCGTAGCGGGCCCCCGGGTGCGACGAATGACTGGATCGCCATGTGAAGAAATTCACGAACATTCCCGCCCGGGCTCGGGCGCGCCCCGGCCCCGGTACCCCGCCAGGGGCGCCGGGGCCGGTTCGGTAAGCCCTGCGTACCGTCAGGAGGCCATACTCCAGGCGATGCCGTCCAGGATGTCGTGCTCGCTCACGACCACCTCGGCGGCGCCGGTCCGCTCCATGATCTCCAGCAGCTCCAGCGCCCCGGCCGCGATCACGTCCACCCGGCCCGGGTGCATCGACGGGATGGCCGCGCGCTCGGCGTGGGTGGCGGCGAGCAGGTCACGGGCGATCTCGGCGACCCGCTCGCGGCTGATCCGGGAGTGGTGGATCCGCTCGCCGTCGTACTCGGGCAGCTCCTGGGCGATCGCGGACACGGTGGTGACCGTGCCGGCGAGACCCACCAGGGTGGCCGCGCCGGTCAGCGGGACCACCTCCTCGGCCTTGTCCAGCTCGGCCCGCACATGGGCCCGGGCCTCGGCGATCTGCTCCTCGGAGGGCAGCTCGGCGCCGCCGAAGTGGCGCTCGGTCAGCCGCACGCAGCCGATGTCCACCGAGCGCGCCGCCTGCACGTCCGTCCCGCCGAGCACGAACTCGGTCGAGCCGCCGCCGAGGTCGAACACCAGGTACGGCGCCGGGAACTGTCCGCCGGTCAGCTCCTTGGTGGCGCCGACGAAGGAGAGGTGCGCCTCCTCCTCGCCGCTCACCACCTCGGGCTCGACGCCCAGGATGTCGCGCACGCCCTTGACGTACTCGTCGCTGTTCTCGGCGTCCCGGGAGGCGCTGGTGGCCACGAAGCGGATGCGCTCGGGGCCCACCCCGAAACCGGTGATGATCTCCCGGTACTCCCGGCAGGCCGCGAAGGTGCGGGCCAGCGCGTCCGGGTGCAGCCGGCCGGTCCGGTCCACGCCCTGGCCCAGCCGGTTGATCTGCATCCGGCGGTCGAGGTCGGTGATCGCGCCGGTCTCCGGGTCCAGGTCGGCGACCAGCAGGCGGATCGAGTTGGTGCCGCAGTCGATCGCGGCCACACGCGTCATGGTCACTCGGACTCCTGCTCGGCGGCTTCCCCGGCGGCGCGCTTCTTGGCGGCGCGCTCGGCCGCCTTCCGCTGCTTGGCCGCGATCACGGCCTCGTGGTCCTGTTCCTTGGCGCGGTTGCGGGCGACCCGCTCCCCGGCCGCCTCGACCTCGGCCGGGGAGACGCACGGGCCCTTGGCCCACCAGTCCTCCAGCATGCCGAGCGCCTCGTCGCCGAGCGGGTTGACGCCCTCGCCGGCCGCCAGCGAGTGGCCGACCAGCACGTGCAGGCACTTCACCCGGTCCGGCATGCCGCCGGCGCTCGGGAAGCCCTCCAGCACCTCGATCGCGTCGCGCCGGGCGATGTAGTCCTCGTGCGCCTTCTGGTAGGCGGCGGCGAGCTCCGGGTCCTCGGCGAGCCGGGCGGACTGCTCCTTCATCACGCCGTCCGCCTCCAGGGTGCCGATCAGCGAGGCGGCCTTGGGACAGGTCAGGTAGTACAGCGTCGGGAACGGCGTGCCGTCCGGCAGCCGGGGGGCCGTCTCCACGACGTCGGGGTTGCCGCAGGGGCAGCGGTGCGCGACACCGCGCAGGCCGCGCGGCACCCGGCCGAGCTGGGCGGCGATGGCCGCGACGTCGGCGTCGGAGACGGCGGGGTGGTTCTCAGTGGTCATGGGGGGTGGGGTCTCCAACGGAGGACGGGGGGAGCGGACGGGGGGTCGCGGGGGCCGGTGCGGCGACGTCGGCGGCGTCGGCGGCGTCCACCGAGTCCCAGATGCTGGCGTACCAGGGCTTGTCGGCCTTGGCCGAACCGCCGGAGGAGGCGGGTGCGGCGGGCGCGGAGGGGCGGGCGACCGAACCGGCCGGGTCTACCGCGATGTACGGGGTCTCCCCCGGCACCGCGTAGTGCAGCCGGGCGCGGGCCTGCGCCTTGACGTACTCCGGGTCCTGCCAGCGGGCCTTGTCCCGGCGCAGCTGCTCGACCTGCTGGCGCGCGTGGTCGGCCTTCGCCCGCTGGGCGGAGATCTCGGCGCGCTGGGAGATGAACTGCCGCGTCGGGTAGGCGAGGATCGCCGCCAGTGAGCAGAGCACCAGGACGAGGACGGTCGCCCGGCTCGTGAACCGGGGCCGGGCCGCCAAGCCCGGGATCCTCCAGCCAGCCATCTCCCGTATCCCCTCCTGGTCGCGACGGTGCCCCGCCGTCAACCCTACGGGGTGAACGGCGGGGCACCGGTCAGGCGTGCTCGGCCCGCGTGCTCGCGGTGCTCATCACTCCGCGGCGCGGAAGCGCGGGAACGCACCGCGGCCGGCGTACTCGGCGGCGTCGTCGAGGATCTCCTCGATGCGCAGCAGCTGGTTGTACTTGGCGACGCGCTCGGAGCGGGCCGGGGCGCCGGTCTTGATCTGGCCGCAGTTGGTGGCGACGGCCAGGTCGGCGATGGTGACGTCCTCGGTCTCACCGGAGCGGTGCGACATCATGCAGCGGTAGCCGTTGCGCTGGGCCAGCTCGACGGCGTCCAGGGTCTCGGTGAGCGAACCGATCTGGTTCACCTTCACCAGCAGCGCGTTGGCGGTGCCGGTCTCGATGCCCTTGGCCAGGCGCTGCGGGTTGGTGACGAACAGGTCGTCGCCGACCAGCTGGACCTTGTCGCCCAGCTTGACGGTCATGGCCTTCCAGCCGTCCCAGTCCGACTCGTCCAGCGGGTCCTCGATGGAGACCAGCGGGTAGGCGGCGACCAGCTCGGCGTAGTACTCGATGAGCTCGGCGGACGAGAGGGACTTGCCCTCGAACTGGTAGGCGCCGTCCTGGTGGAACTCGGAGGCGGCGACGTCCAGGGCCAGCGCGATGTCGCGGCCGGGCACGTAGCCGGCCTTCTGGATGGCCTCGGTGATCAGGTCCAGGGCCTCGCGGTTGCTGTCCAGGTTCGGCGCGAAGCCGCCCTCGTCGCCGAGGCCGGTGGACAGGCCGCGCTCCTTCAGCACGCCCTTGAGGGTGTGGTAGACCTCGACGCCCCAGCGGACGGCCTCGGAGAAGGACTCCGCGCCGATCGGGGCGATCATGAACTCCTGGATGTCGACGTTGGAGTCCGCGTGCGAGCCGCCGTTGAGGATGTTCATCATCGGGACGGGCAGGACGTGCGCGTTCGGGCCGCCCAGGTAGCGGAACAGCGGCAGGTCGCTGGCCTCGGAGGCGGCGTGCGCGACGGCCAGCGAGACGCCCAGGATGGCGTTGGCGCCGAGCGAGGACTTGTCCGGGGTGGCGTCCAGGTCGAGCATGGCCTGGTCGATCAGGCGCTGCTCGGTGGCGTCGTAGCCGACGAGCTCGGGGCCGATCTGCTCGATGACGGCCAGGACGGCCTTCTCGACGCCCTTGCCGAAGTAGCGGTTCTTGTCGCCGTCGCGCAGCTCCAGGGCCTCGAAGGCGCCGGTCGAGGCACCGGACGGGACAGCGGCACGACCCGTGCTGCCGTCGTCGAGGCCGACCTCGACCTCGACCGTGGGGTTGCCGCGGGAGTCGAGGATCTCACGGGCTACGACGACATCGATGGACGGCACGAGGCATCTCCTTGCGGAAGCAGGGTCCGGCTGACGGTGGTGATGTCGGCGGACGATTGCGGAGTCGTTACGACCAGAGCCTAACCGCCCGGGCTCCCGGGGCCACGTTGGCCTCGGTCCCGTCTCAGCGTGTGGCCCTGCTACCCCCCGGTAGTTCACCTGCTTGTCCCAGCTTGTCCCCCCGGGCGCGGACGAATGCGGACGAAGGGGCCGGCCCGTCGGCCGGCCCCCTCACCGGGCCTCAGCCGAGGTGCAGCACCTGGCCGGGCATGATCAGGTCCGGGTCGCCGCCGACGGTGGCGCGGTTGCCGTCGTACAGCGCCTGCCAGCCGCCGGACACGCCCTGGGCGGCGGCGATGGTCGACAGGGTGTCACCGGAGCGCACGGTGTAGTCGTGGCCGGCCGGGGCGGCCTGGGCCGGCTGGCCGGCGCGCGGGGCGGCGTGCTTCGGGGCGTACTGCTGGACCGGCTGCTCGGCGGGCTGCTCGGCCTGCTGGGGGGCGGCGTGCTTCGGCGCGTACGACTGGGCGGGCTTCTGGGCGGGCTTCGCGGCCGCCTTGGGGGCCTGCTGCTTGGGGCTCTGCTGCTGGGGGGCCCGCTGCTGCGGGGCGGACCGAGCGGCGTCCGACGAGGTGTCGACGACGGCCGGGGCGCCGCCCTTGGTCAGGCCCGCCTTCTTCGAGCAGACCGGCCAGGCGCCCGGGCCCTGGGAGGCCAGCACCTTCTCGGCGACCGCGATCTGCTGGGCCTTGCCGGCCTGGTTGGCCTGCGGCGCGTACGCGGTGCCGCCGTACGCCTGCCAGGTGCTGGAGGTGAACTGCAGGCCGCCGTAGAAGCCGTTGCCGGTGTTGATGCTCCAGTTGCCGCCGCTCTCGCACTGGGCGACGGAGTCCCAGGCGGAGGCCGGGGCGGCGGAGGCACCGGTGGCGGTGAGGAGCGGCAGTGCGAGTCCGACGCCGGCCACGCCGGCCACGGCGATGGCCTTCTCGGTCTGGGTGCGACGACGGTGACGGCCGGTTCCAACGAACAGCATGAAGGGTCCCTCTCCGCACGCCTGCGAGGTGAGCTGTCGGGTTCGGACCGGGAGGTGGCCCGGCCGCCGTACGCGGAAACGTTCCGCTCGGGCGGCTTCACCCCAAGCCGTGGGGACGGCAACAAACCTGGTTCCCCCGCCCCTGCCCAGGGTTCTGGTCGGTTTCCCGTGACGCGGCGGGCAGGATTCGGCGTCCCGCGCACGGGGTCCGCAGCTGCGAACTCCCCGGAGACTAGACAGATCCTCAGACCGATCACAAGCTCATATCGCAGATATCACATGGAAATCACGGCATGTGATCAATCGCCTACCAGCAGCGGCTGTTTGTCCGGTTTGATAGGCCTTCATACCGACCTGAGCCATGGGCCAGCGACCTGCCGTCAGCATCTCGGAGCCTCAGGACCGGCGTGCGGTGACCTCGCCTCAGGACTGAATTCGACCGGAAGTTCGCGCAATCCACGCATGATCAGACCGCCCCGCCAGCGCAGGTTCTCCGGACTCTCGGCCAGTCGGAGATCAGGCAGCCGCGAAAGCAGCGTGGCCAGGGCGGATCGCCCTTCGAGCCGGGCCAGCGGGGCGCCGATGCAGTAGTGGATGCCGTGCCCGAAGCCCAGGTGGGGATTGTCCGCCCGGGCCAGGTCGAGGGTGTTCTCGGCCGCGAACCGGGCCGGGTCGCGGTCGGCCGCCGCCAGCACCACCAGCACCGGGTCGCCGACCGGGATGTCCACCCCGCCGATGGTCAGCGGGCTGGTCGCGAACCGCCAGGTCGCCAGCTCCACCGGCCCGTCGTAGCGCAGCAGTTCCTCGATCCCGGTCTCCAGCAGGGCGGTCTCCCCGCGCGCCACCGACTCCTGCAGCAGTGCCCGCTGGCCCGGGTTGCGCAGGAGTGCGTACGTCCCGTTGCCGATCAGGTTGATGGTCGTCTCGAACCCGGCGAAGATCAGCACGAAGCACATCGCGGCGGCCTCGTTCTCCGTCAGGTGCTCGCCGTGGTCGCTGGCCCGGATGAGACCGGAGATCAGGTCCTCACCGAGGTCGGCGCGCTTGCGGTGGATGAGGTCCACCAGGTAGGCGCGGATGCGCTTGACCGCCCGTCCCACGCCCCCGCGCTGCCCGCCCTGGTGGCGGATCATCATGCCCGCCCAGTCCCGGAGGTCGTCCTGGTCCTCGGCCGGGACGCCCAGCATGTCGCAGATCGCGTAGATGGGGAGCGGGAAGGCGAACTCGTGGATCAGGTCGGCCGAGCCGCGCTGCGCGAAGCGGTCGATCAGCCGGTCGGTGAGCTGCTGCACCCGCGGCTCGAACTCGGCCACCCGGCGCGGGGTGAACGCCTTGGACACCAGGCGGCGCAGCCGGGTGTGGTCCGGCGGGTCGATGTTCAGCAGGTGGGTCATCAGGTCCGCCTGCCGCTCCCCCGGGATGCCGACCCGGCCGGTGCGGTGCGCCTGCCCGCTGTGGTGCGCCGGGTTCTTCGACAGCCGGCTGTCCGCGAGCGCCTGCCGGGCGTCCGCGTACCGCGTCACCAGCCAGGCGTCCACGCCGCTCGGCAGCGTGGTGCGGTGCACCGGGGCGTGCTCGCGCAGCCAGGCGTACGCCGGGTACGGGTCGGCGGCGAACTCCCAGGTGAAGAGCTGCGGGGCGGGCTGGGCGGCGTCGGGCTGAGCAGGCATGGGTCGACCGTAACCGCTGTCCCGGGCGGGCCCGGAACGCCGGCGGTCCGCCGCGGCGCGCGGGTGGGTCCCGAGTCGATCGCAGGCGGAGCGCGGCGGGGGCGCGAGCCGTCCGTCAACGGCGCGCGAGCGGCGCGCCAACGCTCCGTGGACGGGCCGTGGACGGGCCGTGGACAGCTCTTGGACAGAGCTTGGCCGGGTGGCGGGCGTGAGCCTGGTCACCTGAGGGGTAATCCCTGTTGCGGAGGGTCAGGTCGTGCCTACGATCCTCCGCAGTGTGCGTGGGCGCCGGTGCGGTGTCGCCCACAGGGAGGAGCAGACCATGCGGGTCAGCGGGGCAGTCGTCGTCATCGCGGTGCTCGACGGCGGTTCGGGAGCCGACCTCGCCCGCCGGTTCACGGCGGCCGGCGCCGCCGGGATGCTGATCGCCGACACCGACGTCGGTGTCGCCGAGGACCTCGCCGCCGAACTCGACCGGCCCGGCTGCCCCGTCGTCGGCGTCGCCGGTGACATCCACCGGCCCAGCGACGTCGCCGCCCTGGTCGACACCGCCGAGAAGCACCTCGGGCCGATCGACCTCTTCTGCGTGGCCGGCCCGAACGGCGAGCGGATCGTCTCCCTCGCCGATCTGGACGCCCAGCTCGACCTGGAGCGCCTCGCCGAACTCGTCGCCCTGGTCGGCGAGGCCATCGGCGAGCTCGTCCCGCAGCAGCGGCGCCCGGCCGAGCACACCGCCACCGCGGCCTGACGCCCTCCACCGCGGCTTCAGGCCCGCTACTCCGGCTTGAGCCCCTCGGCCGCGCGCACCGCCTCCCGGTAGCCGCGCGCGGCCGAGCGCAGCGCCGCGTCCACGTCCACCCCGGCGTCGTGCGCCCGTTGCGCCACCGCGAGCAGCAGTCGGCCCGCCGATTCGGCGGTCAGCTCCGCCGGCAGCTCGTACGGCTCGTCCGGCACGCCCTCGAACCCCGCCCGGCGCACCCGGGACACCAGCTTCGCCGCGTACGCCAGCGACGGCAGCCCGGCCGGCACGCCGTCCAGCACGGACTCCCGGTCCGCCTTCTCGGCCGCCTTCAGCTGCTCCCAGTTCGCCTCCACCTCGGCGGCGCCCTCGGCCTCCACGTCCCCGAACACGTGCGGGTGCCGGTACACCAGCTTCTCCACGATGTCCCCGGCCACGTCGTCGATCGTGAACGGCCCGGTGGGGTGCTCCTCGGCGATCCGGGAGTGGAAGAACACCTGCAGCAGCACGTCGCCCAGCTCCTCGCGCAGGGTGTCCCGGTCCCCCTCCTCGATCGCCTCGACCAGCTCGTACGCCTCCTCGACCAGGTACTTCACCAGGCTCTCGTGCGTCTGCTCGGCGTCCCAGGGGCACCCGCCGGGCGAGCGCAGCCGGTCCATCACCGACACCAGGTCCAGCAGCCGCGACCCGGGCAGGTCGTACGAGCCCGGCAGCACCTCGATCTCCGGCACCTCGCCGGCCCGCTCCACCGCCAGCCGGGCCAGCGCGTCGGTCAGTCCCGGGTCCCCGTCCGGGCTCCCCAGCCAGACCGTCGGCCCCGTCCCGGCCGGCTGCCCGGTCAGCAGCCGTGCCAGGGCCGGCGCCGACTCCGCCGCCACCGCCTCGACCGCCACCCCGGCCTGCCGCACCGCGGCGAGCTGCGGGTGCCGTTCGTCCGCCGTCAGCACCCGGCCCGCCGAGCGCAAAGCCTCCCAGGCCGGCCAGGCCAGCAGCCCGGGGGCCACCCGGTGGGTGGTGGTCAACAGGATCAACTTCGCGCCCGGAGTGTCCGTCGGCAGAGCATTCGTCGTCACACCTCGAAACTACCCGCCCGGGCAGCAGGACGGCGGGGGGGGGGGGGGGGGGGGGGGGGGGGGGCGGGGGGGGGGGGGGGGCGGGGGTTTTGGTCGTCCGCGGGTGGAAGACTGAAAAC
>NZ_JBVHXY010000032.1:74051-92175 GCF_055569215.1 Kitasatospora sp. NPDC029312
GCCACCCCCCCCCCCCCCCCACCCACCACGGGGGGGGTGAAAGGGGGAAGCGGGAGGGCGCCCCCGGGCGGGGTGCCCGGGGCCGCCGTCGGCAGCGCGTCCTGCTACTTCTTCGCCCCCGCCAGGTCGTCGAACATGGCCGACAGGAACTCCCGGCACCAGCCGAGCAGTTCCCGCCCGACCAGCGGCTTGCCGCCGATCCGGCCGGTGCTCGGGCGGGGCACCAGCAGTTGCCGGGCCGCCGCCTTGACCTGGCTGCGCGGGTAGAGCCGGTTCAGCCGCAGCTGCTGGGACTCGCGCAGCTCCACCGGCCCGAAGCGGACGTTCGCGCCCTGCAGGGTGATGTCCGAGATCCCGCACCGCCGGGCGTACAGCCGCAGCGCCGCGACCAGCAGCAGGTTCTCCACCGGCTCGGGCAGCTTGCCGTAGCGGTCCGTGAGTTCGTCCCGGACCTGCTGGATGTCCGCCTCCGAGTTGACCGCCGCGATCGAACGGTAGGCCTGCAGCCGCAGCCGCTCGCCGGGCGCGTACTCGTGCGGCACGTGGGCGTCCACCGGCAGCTCGATCTTCACCTCCAGCGGCTCCTCCTCCGGCTCGCCGCCGCTCACCAGCGACTCGCGGAACTCGGCCACCGCCTCGCCCACCATCCGCATGTAGAGGTCGAAGCCGACCCCCGCGATGTGCCCCGACTGCTCGCCGCCGAGCAGGTTGCCGGCGCCGCGGATCTCCAGGTCCTTCATGGCGACGTACATGCCGGCGCCCATCTCGGTGTGCTGGGCGATGGTGGCCAGCCGCTCGTGGGCGGTCTCGGTGAGCGGCTTCTCCGGCGGGTACAGCATGTAGGCGTAGCCGCGCTCGCGACCGCGCCCGACCCGGCCGCGCAGCTGGTGCAGCTGGGAGAGGCCGAAGGTGTCGCCGCGCTCGACGATCAGGGTGTTGGCGTTGGAGATGTCGATGCCGGACTCCACGATCGTGGTCGACACCAGGACGTCGAACTCCTTCTCCCAGAAGTCGACGACGACCTTCTCCAGCTGGTTCTCCCCCATCTGCCCGTGCGCGGTGGCGATCCGCGCCTCGGGCACCAGGTCCTTCAGCCGGGCGGCGGCCTTGTCGATCGACTCGACCCGGTTGTGGATGTAGAACACCTGGCCCTCGCGCAGGAGTTCGCGCCGGATCGCGGCCGAGATCTGCTTCTCGTCGTACGGTCCGACGAAGGTGAGCACCGGGTGGCGCTCCTCCGGCGGCGTGGTGATGGTGGACATCTCCCGGATGCCGGTGACGGCCATCTCCAGGGTGCGCGGGATCGGCGTCGCGGACATGGTGAGCACGTCCACGTTGGCGCGCAGCTTCTTCAGCTGCTCCTTGTGCTCGACGCCGAAGCGCTGCTCCTCGTCGACGATGACCAGGCCGAGGTCCTTGAACCTGGTGTCGGAGGAGAACAGCCGGTGGGTGCCGATGACCACGTCCACCGAGCCCTCGAACAGCCCCTCCAGGACGGCCTTGGCCTCGCTGTCGCTCTGGAAGCGGGAGAGCGCCTTCACGGTGACGGGGAAGTTGGCGTACCGCTCGGCGAAGGTGGAGAAGTGCTGCTGCACCAGCAGCGTGGTCGGCACCAGCACCGCCACCTGCTTGCCGTCCTGCACCGCCTTGAAGGCGGCCCGCACGGCGATCTCGGTCTTGCCGTAGCCGACGTCGCCGCAGATCAGCCGGTCCATCGGGACGGACTTCTCCATGTCCGACTTGACCTCGGCGATGGTGGTCAGCTGGTCCGGCGTCTCCGCGTACGGGAAGGCGTCCTCCAGCTCGCGCTGCCACGGGGTATCCGCGCCGAAGGCGTGCCCGGGGGCGGCCATCCGGGCCGAGTACAGCCTGATCAGGTCGGCGGCGATCTCCTTGACCGCCTTCTTGGCCCGCTGCTTGGTCTTCGCCCAGTCCGCGCCGCCGAGCCGGTGCAGGGTCGGGGCCTCGCCACCGACGTACTTGGTGACCTGGTCCAGCTGGTCGGTCGGGACGAACAGCCGGTCGCCGGGGTGGCCGCGCTTGGCGGGGGCGTACTCCAGCACCAGGTACTCGCGGGTGGCGCCCTGGACGGTGCGCTGCACCATCTCGACGTACTTGCCGACGCCGTGTGCCTCGTGGACGACGTAGTCGCCGGCCACCAGGGCCAGCGGGTCGATCGCGTTGCGACGCCGGGACGGCATCCGGCGCATGTCCTTGGTGGAGGACCGCTGGCCGGAGAGATCGGTCTCGGTGATGACGGTGAGCTTCAGCCGCTCGTCCACGAAGCCGTGCTCGATCGAGCCGCAGGAGACGTGGACGACGTCCCGGGTGGGCGCCTCGGCGAGGTCGGCGACCAGCCGGGCCGGGATGCCCTCATTGCCCAGCACCTCGGCGAGCCGGGCGGCGGGCCCGTGGCCCTCGGTCACCATGACGACCCGCCAGTCGGCGGCCAGCCGCTCCTTGGCGTCGGCGATCGCCCGGGCGGTGTCCCCCCGGTACGCCTCGACGGCGTGCATGCCGAGGGTCAGCGTGTTGGCGTCGAACTCCAGGATGGTGTCGACGGACGACTCGCTGGTCGCGAACGGGCTGACGGACCACCAGGGCAGCCCGATCTCGTCGGCGTGCTCGCGCACCTCGGCGAGCGAGCGCAGCGAGGCGGCGGAGACGTCGATGGTCTCCAGGTCGATCGGCCGGTCCCCGCCGGACGCCGCCGCGACCCAGGAGGCGTGCAGGAACTCCTGGCTGGTCGCCACCAGATCGGCGGCCCGGGTGCGGACCCGCTCGGGGTCGCAGACCACCGCGACCGAGCCGAGCGGCAGCACGTCGAGCAGCAGTTCCATGTCGTCCACCAGCACCGGCGCCAGCGACTCCATGCCCTCGACCGCGATGCCCTCGGCGATCTTGTCCAGGATCTCGGCCAGCCCCGGGTGGCGGGCGGAGAGTTCGGCGGCGCGCGCCCGCACCTCGTCGGTCAGCAGCAGCTCGCGGCAGGGCGGCGCCCACAGCCCGTGCTCGGCGATCTCCAGCGAGCGCTGGTCGGCGACCTTGAAGTAGCGGATCTCCTCGACCTCGTCGCCCCAGAACTCCACCCGCAGGGGGTGCTCCTCGGTCGGCGGGAAGACGTCCAGGATGCCGCCGCGGACGGCGAACTCGCCGCGTTTCTCGACCAGTTCGACCCGCGCGTAGGCGGCTGCCGCGAGCCGGCGGGCCACCTCCTCCAGGTCGTGCGACTCCCCGCGCTGGACGGCCACCGGCTCCAGCTCGGCCAGGTGCTTGACCTGCGGCTGCAGCACCGAGCGGACCGGGGCGACGATCACCTGCACCGGCCCGGCCGCCGGGTCGTCGGCCCGCGGGTGGACGATCCGCCGCAGCACGGCCAGCCGGCGGCCGACGGTGTCCGAGCGGGGCGACAGCCGCTCGTGCGGCAGGGTCTCCCAGGCCGGGTACTCGGCGACGGCGTCGGCGGGCAGCAGCGAGCGCAGGGAGGCGGCGAGGTCCTCGGCCTCCCGGCCGGTCGCGGTGACGGCGAGCACCGGACGGCCCCGGTCGCCGGCGGCCTGTCCGGCCAGCGCGCGGGCCAGCGCGGCGATGGCGAACGGCCGGGCGGCGGGCGGTCCGACCAGGTCCAGGTGGCGGCGGCCGCCGGCCGGGGCTCCGGCAGCGGTGGCCGCCCCGATCGCCTCGGCGAGCGCCGCGTCCCGCGCGACGACATCGAGCAGTCCGGTCAGGCTCATTGAGGTCTCTTCTTCGTCCCGTGGCTGGTGCTGCCTCCGGGCGGCGAAAGCCCGCCGGGGCAACGCGAACGGCCCGGCACGCCGAGCGGCCGGGGGTCTCCAGCCTACGCCGCGGCACCGACGGGCACGCGGTGTACCGCCCCCGGCGGGGCCGGACGGGACGAACCGGCGGTCCGGGGGCGCGGCCGCGAGGGACGCGACCGCAGACCAACCACTGGACGGAACACCGGTCGGTCGGCGGACGAGCCGGCCCGGCGGCGGCCGACATCGGGCTCCGCGATCCGCCACGAACTGGACATACTCCGGTCACTGGCCGTCCATGGAGATCGCGCACCATGGTGAACGTGCCCGCCGCACCCAACCGTGGGGGATGGCTGTGGCGGCACTGTCGCACCCCCGATGGGGGTCGGAGGTGCGAGGCCGGGCGACCCTGGGTGGGGGCGCCCGCCCAATCGCCGGGAACCGTGGCGCCCTTTCCTGGAGGGCGCCACGGGTCTCGGCCTCATCGCTTCCCGGGTCCCGCCGGGCCGGCTGTCAGCGACGGCGGTAGGAGATCGTGTTGGGAGCGGCGTAGCCGGTGCCGTCGTCCACGATGATGATCTTCGGAACGATCCGGGTCTCGTCCTCCGACGACGCCCCGGCGCCCTCGGCCTCCCCGGCGCCCTCGGCCTCCCCGGCTCCCTCGCCCGCCTCGGCCGCCCCGCCCTCCCGGACCTCCTCCGGGCCGGCCACCGGGGCGGGCGGCGCGAGCGGCTTCGGCGGCACCACGACCGGGGCGACCGGGGTGATCGGGGCGACCGGGCCGGTCACCACCGGCCCGGCGGGGTCCTTCGCACCGTCGGCCCTGGCTCCGGCGGGGGCCCCGCCGACCACCGGCTGCCGCGGGGCCTGCGCCGGGGCCTGCGCCGGGCCGTGCGCCGGGCCCTGCGCCGGATCCTTCCGCAGGTCCGGCGCCGGGATCTCCCCCGTGTCCGCCTCCGGGTCCACCGGCGGCCCGTCGGTCGCCACGTCGGCCACCGCGTCAGCCGGGGCACCGTCCTCGGCGTCGACGGCCCCCTCCACCGCCTCGATCTGGCCGACCGCGGCACCCGTGAGCGAGGCCAGCGTCGCCTTGATGTGGTCCAGGTGCTGCTGGACGGTCTCCAGCCGGGCGTCGAACTCGCGCTGCTCCTGCTCGCTCGCCGCGTTGATCTTCTCGGCCTCCCGGCGGGCCCGCTCGATCAGCTGGTCGGCCTTGGCCTGGGCGTCGGCGTCCAGCTGCTTGGCCCGGCCGAGCACCGCCTCCCGGTGCTGCTCGGCCTCCCTGACCCGGCGCTCGGCGGTCGCGGAGACCTCGGCCTCCTCGGCCTCGGCCCTGGCCTCGGCCTCGGCGAGCTCCTCGTCGGCCTTGCGGCGCCTGGCGGCCAACTCGGCCTCGGCGTGCTCGCTCGTCTCGGCGGCGGCCACTCGGACCTTGGCCGCGTACGCGGTGGCGCTGTCGCGGATGGCGCGGCTCTCCCGGTCGGCTTCGGACCGGATGGACTCGGCCTCGGCGCGGGTGCGCTCCTCGGTGCGCCGGACGGCCGCGTCGGCCTCCGCGCGGACGGTGGCGGCGTACTCCTTGGCCGCCGTGGCGAGCGCCTGCCCGGCCTCGTAGGCCTCGTCCCGCAGGTCCTCGGCGAGGCGCTCAGCCCGCTCCTTCACCGCCCGGGCCTCGTTCTGCGCCATCTCGGCCAGTCCGGCGGCCTGTTCGCTGAGCACCTGGTAGTCCGGCTCCGGGGCCTCGTCGGCGGCCCGGCGGACGTCGGCCAACCGGGCCTCCATCTGCCGGATCCCGGCGCCGAGGACGCTCAGCCGTTCCCACGCCTCGTCGCGCTGCGCGGTCAGGGCGGCGAGCGCCCGGTCGACCTGCTCGGGCGCGTAGCCGCGCCGGGCCTGGCTGAAGCCGTGCTGGGGGACGGCATCGCTCATGGGCTCTTCCCCTCGTTTCGCGGGCTGCGGAGCCCATGATCGGACGGAACGGACGGATCCGGAACCGGTTCGGAAACCAGGGCCGGATTCGGTCGTCGTGCGGACCGGAATATGTCGAGGACTGGACGAGTAGACCCATCCCCTTGCCCTATTTTGCGCAGATCCGGACGAAACCCCAATGAGGCACAGCTGCCCGGGCATGCCGGAGGGGTCGTTCCGGACACCGGAACGACCCCTCCCCACCTGCGAGGATCCGCGACGGTCCGCTACAGCAGACCGTCCCAGAACTGCTCCAGCAGCACGGCCCACCAGGTGTCCGCGTTCTGCAGGGCCGCCGGGTCGATCGCGGCGAGCTGCGCCTGGAAGTCGGTCGTCCAGCGACCGGCCTGCTCGGGCGTCAGCCCGTACCTCAGCCGCCACATCCGGCCCAGCAGGGCCAGCGCGCGGACGAACTCCGGTACACCGGTGTTGACGAACCGCGGCGGTTGGCCGGTTCCGTCGACGTCCACGGCGACCACGTTGGCGGTGCCGTACTGGACGCACAGCTGGCGGCCGTAGTCGTTGCCGAGCACCAGGTAGCCGCCGAAATCCGGGGCGGCGGGCAGGCCGCGCTCGGCGGCCAGCTCGGCGAGGGTCGGGATCGGCCGGCCCTCCTGGGCCTGGGCCCAGAAGAACGGCCCGAAGTCGCGCGGCAACCCGGCCCACATCAGGGTCTGCGCCACCGGCTCGGGCACGCCCTGACGGGCGACCGCGCGCTGCTCGTAGCGGAACAGGTTCTGCCCGAAGGCCTGGCCGACCTCCTGGGCGAGCTGCTGCGGCGGCACCGGGGGCAGCGGCTGGACCGTCCCGGGGGCGGGCAGCGGCACCCGGGACGGGCGGACCCGCTGGGCGCCGGAGGCCAGCTGGTGCAGCTCGTCCAGGTGGTCGAGCAGCTCGGCCATCCCGGCCTGCCGGGAGGCGTGGTCGCGGCCGTACGGCGCGGTGTGGGTGAGCCGCACGTTCGGCCAGGAGGCGGCGATCATGCGGTTGCAGTAGCCGCCGGGCAGGTCGCAGGACTCCAGTTCGGTGTACAGCTCCAGCACCTGCTCCGGGGGCACGTTGAGTCGGCGCAGGTCCTGGAGGATCTTCCACTCCGGGTGCGGCGTGCCGGGCTCGCTGCGGTGCAGCAGCTTCTGCTCCGAGCCGTCCGGGCCCCGGTAGCTGAGCGCGGCGAAGTAGCCCGGGCCGACCGCCGGGACCCCGGGCGGAACGGGCGCGCCCTGCGGCGGACCGGCGACCGGGGTCGGCGGCACGACGCCGGGTGCGGCGCCCGCGTTCGGGTAGCCGTACCCGGCCGCACCCGCGGCGGAGGCGGCCGGACCGCCGGGCGGCGGCGGGACGGCGGGGCCGCCGGACGGCGGGGTGCCCGGGTCCGCCGGGCCGCCGAGCAGCGCCGGGTCGATCGCGCCGGCCAGCTGGGTCGCCTCGTACGAGATCCCGGCCGCGGGCGCGGCGGGCGCGCCCTGCGGGGCGGGGGCCGGCGGGGCACCGGCGCGCAGGCCCGCCGGGGGCGGAGGCGGCGGGGCGGAACCGGCCGACCGGCCGGCGGCACCGCCACCGGGCGTACCGGAGCCCGCGCCGCCGTGCCGCAGCTCGGCGGGCGGAGGTGGCGGCGGAGCCGAGCCGGACTTGCGGCCCAGCGCGCCCGGACCGGAGGACCCGGACGGACTGCCGGACGACCCGCCGGACGGACCGCCACGCAGCCCGGCCGGCGGGGGTGGCGGCGGGGCCGAGCCCGGGCTGCGGCCGGGGCCGCCGGGCGCCGCCGCACCGGCGGGTGGAGCCGCGGGCGCGCCGGGGCCGCCGGGCAGACCGGCCAGGCCGCCGGGCGAGGCCAGCATGGTCGGCGCGTGCTCCACCGGGGCGCCGCCTGCGGGCGGAGCCGGCGGGTTGCCGGGCGTGGCGAGCATGGTCGGCGCCTGCTCGACCGGCGCGCCACCCGCCGGCGGGGCGGGCGGGGCACCGGGCAGGCCCATCAGGCCGGGGACGGCGTCGGGCGACGCGAGCAGCGTCGGCGCCGGCTCGGCGGCCGCTGCGGGCACCGGGGCGACGGGCGGGACAACCGGCGGGGCGGCCGGCGGGGCGGCCGGGGGCTGAGCGCCGGACGACGGGGCCGGCGGCAGGCCGTAGCCGCCGCTGCCCGGGGGCATCAGCATGGTCGCGGCCTCGGCGCCGGCCGGGGCGGGCGAGTCGGGCAGGTCCGATCCGGAGGTGCGCAGGCCCTCGGGCATCAGGACGGTCGCCGCCTCGGCGCCGACCGGAGCGGTCGGTACGGCGGGCGTGGCCGGGGCGACCGGCGTGGCCGGCGGCGGCACCGGTGCGGTGGCCGCGGGCCGCGGCGCGAAGGCCGGCTCGTCGCCGGGCGGCGGGGCGAGCATGGTCGGCGCGTCTCCGGCCGGCCGGCCGGAGACCGGCGGCTCGGTCAGCATGGCGGGCGCGGGCGGCACCGGCGCGGGCCGCACCGGCGCGGGCGGCTCCTCGGCCGCAACCGGCACGGGGGCGGGCCGCACCGGCGCGGGCGGCTCCTCGGCCGCAACCGGCACGGGGGCGGGAGCCGGAGCGGGCTCAGGGACCGGCGCCGGAACGGCCGCACCACCCAGCTTCTCCGCCTCCGCCGCGATCGCCGCGGCCCCCGCCTCCTGCAGCCACTGCGGCGGGCTGAGCAGGAAGGAGGTGGCCTCCACCGGCCCCGGCGCGGGCTTCGCCGCCCCGGCCGGGTTGGCCGCTACCGGCCGCCCGTAGACCTCCTCGTACTGCCGGACCACCTCGTTGACGGGCAGCGCGGGCCAGAGCGTGCTGGCCCCCGAGTCCCGGGCGATCACCAGTCGCACCTCACCCGAGCCGGCCGGCCCGGCACCGGCCGGCCCGTCCTGACCGCCGCCCGCGTCCGCGGGCGCGACCGCCCAGCAGACGAAGCCCAGGTCGAAC
Source organism: Kitasatospora sp. NPDC029312 (assembly GCF_055569215.1). Classification (NCBI taxonomy): domain Bacteria; kingdom Bacillati; phylum Actinomycetota; class Actinomycetes; order Kitasatosporales; family Streptomycetaceae; genus Kitasatospora; species Kitasatospora sp. NPDC029312. Next base: position 82,703 of record NZ_JBVHXY010000032.1, read on the forward strand.
TCCCGCACCCGCACCTCGCGCTGCTGCGCGTGCGGCACGCCGCCGTTGACCCACTCCTCGGCGAGCTCCTGCGCCTGCGCGTACGTCACCACGCCCGGTCCACCCCTGTCCGCATCCTCGTCGTCGCCCGTTCCACCTGCACCCTCGCGCCCATGTGCGTCAGCCCACCGGGACGGCCCGGGCGAACCCGCCGTCCACCATCAGCTCCGCGACCGTCTCCAGCTCCGGCGGGCTGCCGGCCAGGCGCAGCAGGAAGGCGTCGAAGTCGTCCCCGCAGGGCAGTAGCAGGCGGGCGCAGCGGTCCTCCGGGGCCTCCGCGGCGCCGGAGTCGCGGGCGTCGTCGTACAGGTGGAACCAGACCGAGCCGATCCGGTCGCCGCGCACCTTGAGCGCGACGATGCCGCCCTGCGCGTAGGCGATGCCCAGGTAGTCCTTGGTGAGGTGGTCGCGCAGGCACTTGTTGGCGTACACGACGTCCTCGGTGCCGTATTCCTCCGTGAGGGTGAGGAACGGCTGGTCGAGCAGCATGCCCAGTTCGGTGTCCAGTGCCACTCCGACCGGGCCGCGGCCGCCGCCCAGCTTGAGGAAGGTCCGGTAGGCGCCGGGCAGCCGGTAGCCGAGGCGCTCCTCGGCGCGCTGGACCAGGTCCTCGGAGACGCCGATCGGGTCGGAGCCGTCCTTGGCCAGCGAGAAGTGGACGGGCCGGCGCTCCTGGAGCGGGCGGGTGCCGCGGCGGGAGTGGTCGGCGGGCGAGGTCGCCAGGCCGCCGTGGTGCCGCAGCAGGGCCTTGACCTCGACCGGGACGAGCTCCATCCGCCGCCAGCCGGGGGCCGCCCGGCCGACCGCGTGGTGCCAGGTCCAGCCGGCCGGGGTGGCCACCGCGGTCTCCAGGTCGGCCCAGAGCGGGTGGCCCTGGGTGAACAGCGCGGCGTTGGCCGAGACGTAGTCGGTCAGCCGCAGTTCGTCCACGCCGAAACCGTCCGGCGGGTCGGCGACCTCGGCCGCCGCGGCCGCGTACGGACCGAAATCCGGGTAGCCGGACTCGTCCACCCGGACCCCGGCCGGGTGCCGCTCCGCTCGGACCGGGTCCGGGAACTGCACCACCTGACCTGCGTACGCCGCGTTCGGTGCGGCGACGCCGGGCCGACCTGTCGTCATCTGGGAGCCCCCACTGGCTGCTGCAAACTCTCGGTGCGCTTTCCGGGCACCAGCTTCCGGGCACCAGCCTATTGGTTCACCCCGTCGGCCGGACCCCCGCATCCGGCGCCCGCCCAACACCTCCACGACCGGCGGCCGCCGCGCCCGCGCGGGGGTGCGGAGGGTGGCCCGAGTGATCGGCGGGCGGCCTGCGGGCGGCCCCGGCCCACGCCGCGAAGCCGCGCGCGCCGAACCCGGCCCCGGTTGGCTGCAACACCCGTTCGAGGACAGCGAATTGGCACAAGGTCAGCCGGACAGCCGGTACCGCGCCCCTCGCGGCCACCGCCCGGGACCGTACCGGCCGGGGCTTCGACCCGGGGGTGGTTTCGGGAAATCAGCGGACAAGTCGTGACGGCGGTGTGCGGACCCGGTCGGGGTCGGGCCAGGATGCCAGCGGGCGCCCGACCGACTCGCCAACGGCCGTACGGGCGTTCGACCGTGCGCGTACCCCGGTTGCGTGCTCGTCGGTGCCAAGTGACAGGCTTGCCCCGGACGAAAGCAAACGACCCGAACCCGACCGGGCCGCACCGCCGGGAACGAGGAGGAGGACACCGCATGACCACCGGTGAGCCGGCGGGCCCGCCCGCGCTGCGCCACCTCCGCGACAGCCTGCTGCCCGCCGTCGCCGCCGCGCTGTCGCTCAAGGGCGGCGAGGTGCACACCCTGGCGGGCGGCAAGGACGAGCGGCGCCCGGTCCTGCACCCGCTGGTCGGCGAGTTCCTGGACACCCTGCCGGTCGAGGCCCGCGAGCGGTTCACCGGCCGTTGCCCGGAGGCCGTCCTGCTCTCCCAGTACCTGACCACGGTCGACGGCAACCGCTCCAAGCGCGCCGCCCGCAAGCCGCTGACCCTGCACGAGGCCCGCAAGGCGCTCAGGGGCTCCCGGATGACGACCGTTCGGATCCGCGAGGAGGGCGACCCGGCGCACGGCACCCACGCCCCGCCGTGCCGCTCCTGCGCGCCGATGCTGGAGCACTTCACGGTGCAGAGCGTCGCCGTCGGACCGCCCGCGCGCTGACCGGCCGCGCGCCGACCGCCCTCCCCTCGTACGCCCCCGTCCCCGAGCCCCGGAGTCCGCCCTGAATCCGCCCAGCCCGACCCCGTCCCCGGCCGCCCCGTCCGCGACCGGCACCCTCGGGCGGACCCGCCCGCGCTTCCCCGCCGACGTCGCCGCCGAGCTCAAGGCGGCCGGCTGGCACCCCGGCCGCTGGCAGATCCAGCGGGCCGAGGAGTGGGCCGACACCCTGGTCGCACACGGCGGCCCCGACGGCGTCCGGCACGCGGTGTTCCCGGCTGCGGTCGAGGCCTGGGCCGAGTTCGGCGGCCTCGCCTTCGACCTGTCCGGCCCGGGCCGCCAGCTGGCCCGCACCCCGTTCCTGATCGACCCGCTGTGCGGCCTGCACCAGCCGCGCACCCTGTTCGACCTCGGCCGGGCGCTGGGCACCCAGCTCGCCCCGCTCGGCGAGGAGTCGTACGGTCAGGCGCTGCTGGCCGTCGACGAGGAGGGCCGGGTGTACAGCCTGGACCACACCGGCGAGTGGTTCCTCGGCCACGGCATCGACCAGGCCATCAGCGCCCTGGTCCTGGGCACCGCCCCGGAACGGCTGCGCACCGCCGACGAGCACTGAGCGCGGCTCGAGCCCGGCGGGCGCGGTACCACCCCGAGCAGCCCAGGGAAGAGCGGCTCAGCGCAGCCGGTCCGCGCGCACCGCCAGCCGGGACGGCAGCACCGCCTCGATCCGGAACCCGCCGTCCGCCTCCGGCCCGGCCGAGAAGGTGCCGCCCAGCGCGATCACCCGCTCCCGCATCCCCACCAGCCCGTTCCCGCCGCTCGGCAGCTGCGCCGCGCCCCGCTCGCCGCCCGGGCAGGCGTTCACCACGCTCACCCGTACCCCGTTGGGCGCGTACGCCAGCAGGACGGACACCTGCGCCCCGCCCGCGTGCTTGTGCGCGTTGGTCAGCCCCTCCTGGACCACCCGGTACGCCGTCTGCTCGGCCTCGCCGGTGAACTCCTGACGGCTGCCGCTGACCGTGAGCGTCACCGCCATCCCGGCCGCCCGGGACTGGTCGACCAGCCGGGGCAGCCCGGCCAGCGAGTCCGGCTCCGGCGGCCGCTCGTCGTCCATCCGCAGCACCCCGAGGATCTCGCGCAGCTCGTTCAGCGCCTGCCGGCCCACCTCGCCCATCAACCTGGCGCTCTGGGCGGCCTTCGCCGGGTCCTTGAGGGCGATCCGCTCCAGCGCCCCGGCGTGCACCACCATCAGCGACACCCGGTGCGCCACCACGTCGTGCATCTCCCTGGCGATCCGGGTGCGCTCCTCCAGCCGGGCCCGGCGGGCGCGTTCCCGCGCCTGCTCGGCCAGCAGGTCCAGCTCGGTCTCCAGGCCGTGGGCGCGGTCCTTGAGCGATTCGATCAGCCGCCGCCGCGCCCCCACGTACAGTCCGGTCACCACCGGCGGGACGGTCAGCCCGACCGCCACCAGCACCGCTATCAGCACCTGGACCCAGAGCGGCGGCTGCTCCGCCGTCGAGTCGCCGGGCGTGAGCATCGACACCATCATCACCGCGACGGCCTCGGCGAAGGCCAGTACGGACAGCGCCACCACCCGCCGGCGCCGCGAGGGCCACTCCCAGGTCGCCGCCAGCGTGTACAGCGACACCACCAGCAGCAGCACCCCGAGCATCCCGGGCATCAGCAGCAGGGTCACCAGCACCGGTACGGCCGGCCACCGCCGGCGCAGCACGAGCGAGCCGCCCGCCAGCGTGCCGAGCACCGCGATCACGGCCGTGCCCGCGCCGGACAGCTGCAGCCGGGCGTCCAGGAAGGCGACCGTGCTGGCCGAGCACTCCAGGGCGGCCAGCAGCGCCAGCCCGACGTCCAGGAAGGCGCTGCGCGGCCGCTTCCACCACCAGAACGACCGGACCGGCGCGCGCTCCCCAGGCGACTTGCTCATGGGCGACAGCCTATGCGGCAACCCCTTCCCCTCCCCACCGGGATGGCCCCGCACACCTCGCGCACCGCTCAAGTGGTCCAGACCACACGTGGGTCTCGTGGGGGCTGTCCGCCATCCGGCCACCTCGCGGACAGCGACCGCCCCGACACCTATGCTGGTCGCGTCGGACAGCGCGGTCCGCACGCGTCACGCCCGCCGCACTGCGCGTGGACCTGTGACGATGAGCCGTTGCCGAACCCCACCACCACAGGGAGCCAGCCGTGACCGCTCCGGTCAACACCCCGGCCGACAGCCCCGCTGTCCTCGCCGCCGGCGCAGCCGCAGACAACGCGGCCCTGCGTGCGGACATCCGCCGCCTCGGCGACCTCCTCGGCGAGACGCTGGTACGCCAGGAGGGCCCCCAGCTGCTGGGCCTGGTCGAACAGGTCCGACTGCTCAGCCGCACCGACGGCGAGGCCACCGCCGAACTCCTCTCCGACATCGACCTGGACACCGCCGCCAAGCTGGTGCGCGCGTTCTCCACCTACTTCCACCTCGCCAACGTCACCGAGCAGGTGCACCGCGGCCGCGAGTTCGCCACCCGACGCGCCCGCGAGGGGTCGCTGCTCGCCCAGACCGCCGACCAGCTCGCCGACGCCGACCCGAAGCACCTCCAGGACACCCTGGCCCACCTCGCGGTCCGCCCGGTCTTCACCGCCCACCCCACCGAGGCCGCCCGCCGCAGCGTGCTCAACAAGCTGCGCCGGATCGGCGAACTCCTCGACCGCATCCACCGCGAGGAGCTCGCCTCCGGCCTCGTCGCCGCCGACCCGGCCGACGCTCCCGCCCGCCACCCGGCCACCACCCCTGACCGAGCCGCTGCGCGGCGCACCTCCCGACAGCGCTCGGCCGACCGCCGCCTCGCCGAGGTCATCGACCTGCTCTGGCAGACCGACGAGCTGCGCATCGCCCGCCCCGAGCCCACCGACGAGGCCCGCAACGCCGTCTACTACCTGGACGAGCTCTATCGCGAGGCCGTCCCCGAGGTCCTGGAGGAGCTGCACGAGGAGCTCGCCCGGGTCGGCCTGAGCCTGCCCGACGGCGTCCGCCCGCTCACCTTCGGCACCTGGATCGGCGGCGACCGCGACGGCAACCCCAACGTCACCCCGCAGGTCACCTGGGACGTCCTCAACCTCCAGCACGAGTACGGCATCAAGGACGCCCTCGCCGCCATCGACGACCTGCGCAACACCCTCTCCACCTCGGAGCGGCTGGCCGGCGCTTCCGTCGAACTGCTCGCCTCGCTCAACACGGACCTCCACCGGCTCCCCGAACTCAGCCCCCGCTACAAGCGGATGAACGCCGAGGAGCCCTACCGCCTCAAGGCCACCTGCATCCGGCTCAAGCTGGAGAACACCCGCGAGCGCCTGGCCGGCGGCACGCCGCACGTCGAGGGCCGCGACTACCTCGGCACCCGCGAGCTGATCGCCGACCTGCGGCTGATCCAGGACTCGCTGCGCGCCCACCGCGGCGAGCTGATCGCCGACGGCCGCCTGGCCCGCGCCATCAACACCGTCGAGGCCTTCGGCCTCCAGCTCGCCACCATGGACGTGCGCGAGCACGCCGAGGCCCACCACCACGCCCTCGGCCAGCTCTTCGACCGCCTCGGCGAGGAGGCCTGGCGCTACGCCGACATGCCCCGCGAGTACCGGCAGAAGCTGCTCGCCAAGGAGCTGCGCTCGCGCCGCCCGCTCGCCCCCACCCCGGCCCCGCTGGACGAGGCCGGCACCAAGACCCTCGGCGTCTTCAACACCATCCGCGAGGGCTTCGAGCGCTTCGGCGACGAGATCGTCGAGAGCTACATCATCTCGATGTGCCAGGGCGCCGACGACGTCTTCGCCGCCACGGTGCTGGCCCGCGAGGCCGGACTGGTCGACCTGCACGCCGGCATCGCCAAGATCGGCATCGTGCCGCTGCTGGAGACCACCGACGAGCTCCAGCAGGCCGACCGCATCCTGGACGAGATGCTCTCCGACCCCTCCTACCGGCTGCTCGTCTCGCTGCGCGGCGACGTCCAGGAGGTCATGCTCGGCTACTCCGACTCCTCCAAGTTCGGCGGTATCACCACCTCCCAGTGGGAGATCCACCGCGCCCAGCGCCGGCTGCGCGACGTCGCCCACCGCTACGGCATCCGGCTGCGCCTGTTCCACGGCCGCGGCGGCACCGTCGGCCGCGGCGGCGGCCCCTCGCACGAGGCGATCCTCGCCCAGCCCTGGGGCACCCTGGAGGGCGAGATCAAGGTCACCGAGCAGGGCGAGGTCATCTCCGACAAGTACCTGCTGCCCTCGCTGGCCCGGGAGAACCTGGAGCTGACCCTCTCGGCCACCCTCGCCGCCTCCGCGCTGCACACCTCCCCGCGCCAGGCGCCCGAGGAACTGGCCCGCTGGGACGCCGCGATGGACCGCGTCTCCGAGGCCGCCCACACCGCGTACCGCGCCCTGGTCGAGCAGGAGGACCTGCCGAAGTACTTCTTCGCCGCCACCCCGGTCGACCAGCTCGCCTCGCTGCACCTGGGCTCCCGCCCGTCCCGCCGCCCCGACTCCGGCGCCGGCCTGGACGGCCTGCGGGCCATCCCGTGGGTCTTCGGCTGGACCCAGTCCCGCCAGATCGTCCCTGGCTGGTACGGCGTCGGCTCCGGCCTCGCCGCCGCCCGCGCGGCCGGCCTCGGCGACGTGCTGGACGAGATGTACGGCCAGTGGCACTTCTTCCGCAACTTCCTGTCCAACGTCGCCATGACGCTGGCCAAGACGGACCTGCGGATCGCCCGGCACTACGTCGAGCAGCTGGTGCCCGCCGAGCTGCACCACGTCTTCGACCAGATCGTCGCCGAGCACGACCTCACCCTGCGCGAGGTGCTCCGGCTCACCGGCGAGAGCGAACTGCTGGAGCACAACCCGGTGCTGAAGCAGACCTTCACCGTCCGCGACGCCTACCTCGACCCGATCTCCTACCTCCAGGTCGCGCTCCTGCGCCGCCAGCGCGAGGAGGTCGCGGCCGGCCGCCGCGAGGACCCGCTGCGCGCCCGCGCGCTGCTGCTCACCGTCAACGGCATCGCCGCCGGCCTGCGCAACACCGGCTGACGGCGGCCCCGGGAACGACGAAGGGGCCGGTGTCCCACCCGGGACACCGGCCCCTTCGTGAGGTCCTCACTCCGCAGGCTCGCCCGCGCGCCGGCGCTTCAGCCACAGCGCCGCACCGCCGGCCGCGACCACCAGGCCGCCGCCGACCGCCAGCAGCCCGGCGTCCGGGCCGACCTGGTCGCCGAGCACCGGACCGAACTGCGCGGCCGCGGGCTCCGGCGAGACCGCCGGATCCGGCTCCGCCACCGGATCCGCGTGCGCCACGGCGCCGCTCGACAGCAGCACCCCGGCCGCCCCCAGCGCACCGGCCGTACCGACCCGTCGTCCGAGCTGCTTCAGCCGGACCACCCGGAGCCGCCGAAGTCGGCGGACCGGACGCAATCTCCGCATCGAGAACTCCCCAGGACCCGTTCGCGTACCCGGACCGACGCTATCCGATCCCGCACAGGGTTCTCACACGGTTTCAGGTTTGGAACGGCAAGCGTTGTACGACTGTTGCGTACCCGCCACAGCCCCTCCATGACGCCGCGTCAGGCACCGCGTCAGGCGCCACCTCAGGCAGGCACCAGGCGCACGTCAGGAGTTGTACGTGCCCTGCGCCCGCTCCAGCCCCTCGGACAGCAGCGCCTCCACCGCGTCGGCCGAGCGGTCCACGAACCAGTCCAGCTCCTTGCGCTCGGCCGAGGAGAAGTCCTTCAGCACGAAGTCCGCGACCTCCATCCGGCCCGGCGGACGGCCGATCCCGCAGCGCACCCGGTAGTAGTCCGGCCCCAGCGACTTGGTGATCGACTTCAGGCCGTTGTGGCCGTTGTCCCCGCCGCCCAGCTTCAGCCGCAGCGCCGCGTAGTCGATGTCCAGCTCGTCGTGGACGGCGACCAGCGCCGAGGCCGGCACCTTGTAGAAGTCCCGCAGCGCCGTCACCGGCCCCCCGGAGAGGTTCATGAAGGACATCGGCTTGGCCAGCACCACCCGCCTGCCCGCCAGCCGCCCCTCGGCGACCTGCGCCCGGCTCTTGTGCGCCTTGAACTTGGCGCCCATCCGCTGCGCCAGCAGGTCCACCACCATGAAGCCGATGTTGTGCCGGTTCCGGGCGTACTGCTCCCCCGGGTTGCCCAGGCCCACCACCAGCCAGGGTCCGTCGTACTCCTCGACGCGCTCGCCCATGCCCACTCTCCTCGTCACCGTCGCGCTCGACGTCATCATCCCGGACGCACCGCTGCCCCGGCCGCTCCAGCGGGAGCGACCGGGGCAGCGGTCTCAGCTGTGAAGTGCTACGAGGCTCAGGCCTCGGCGCCCTCGGCCTCGGCGGCCTCCGTGTCGGCCGGGGCGGCCTGGGCGGCGATGACCTGCAGCACGACGGCGTCGGCGTCGACGGCCAGCGTGACGCCGGCCGGCAGGGCGATGTCCTTGGCGTGGATCGAGGCACCGGCCTCCAGGCCCTCGACCGAGACGGTGACGGCCTCGGGCAGGTGGGTGGCCTCGGCCTCGATCGGCAGGGCCTGCAGGACGTGCTCCAGCAGGTTGCCGCCCGGGGCCAGCTCGCCCTCGGTGTGGACCGGGATCTCGACGGTGACCTTCTCGCCGCGCTTGACCAGCAGCAGGTCGACGTGCTCGATGGTGCGCTTGATGGCCTCGCGCTGGACGGCCTTCGGCAGCACGTACTCGTCCTTGCCGTCGATCGGCACGACCAGCAGGGCGTTCGGGGTCTTGAGGGCCATCATCAGGTCGTGGCCGGGCAGGTTCAGGTGAACCGGGGTGTGGCCGTGGCCGTAGACGACACCGGGGACGAAGCCGGCGCGGCGGGCGCGACGGGCGGCACCCTTGCCGAACTCGGTACGGGTCTCGGCGGCAAGGCGGATCTCGGACACGACTGCACTCCTCGGATAAGACTGGCGCGGGGGTGCAGGCAACGCGAAAAACCGCCGGGACCACACCCTCAGTACGTTCGGGGGTCACTCGGCGGCAACGTCCTCTGCCGGCGGACGGAATCCGCTACCGGCAGCGCGTCGATCACGGTGTCGGCGCCCGTCGAGCGGGCACACGGCATCCCTCGCCGAGCAGTTTCACGAGTCTAACCTCATCGGTGCCCTCTCGTGAAATCGGCGGCGGGGGGGGGGGGGGGGGGGGGGGGGGGGGGGGGGGGGGGGGGGTGGGGGGGGGGGGGGGGGGGGAGGGGGGGGGGGGGAGGCGCGTCAACGACCAAG
>NZ_JBVHXY010000033.1:0-6436 GCF_055569215.1 Kitasatospora sp. NPDC029312
CTCATAGCGCCGATGGTACTGCAGGGGGGACCCTGTGGGAGAGTAGGACGCCGCCGAACAATTCTTCTGAAAAGGCCCTGCCCGGGTTACCGGGCAGGGCCTTTTCGCGTTTCCGGGACCGACGGCTCCGGCCCTGGTCGGACCGCTGAAACAGCCGTTTGAGTCGCGCTCGGACCGTGGTGGCGGCTGTGTGCCGTACCTGGCGGATCTACGCCCGTAGCGCTCCCTTCACGGCCCTTCTGAGGGCAGGGACAGGGGCCGCCCGACCCCTCCTCACGTCCCGGCCGGGACGCTCGTGATGACGGCGAACACCGCGTCCTGCGGGTCGATCAGTTGGGCGAGGCGGCCGACGCCGTGGACGTCCGTGGCGGGGATCCGTACTTTCGCGCCGAGGCGGTCGGCGATGGCGAGGCTGGCGTCCACATTGGGGACCTCGAAGTAGGGCAGCCAGTGCGAGCCGGTGCCGCGTGCGGTGTGTTCGGGGGTGAGCTGCATGATGCCGCCGTGGGCGTCCTCGGTGCCGCCGCCGGCCGGGGTGAGGACGGTGTAGGAGGACTCTCCGAACGGGACGTCCTGCTCCTGCCAGCCGAAGACGGTGCGGTAGAAGGCCTTGGCCCGCTCGGCGTCGACGCTGTAGCACTCCGCCCAGCAGAGGCTGCCCTCGTCGTTGACGAGGTCCAGGCCGCGGGTGTCGTGCGGTTGCCACACGGCGAAGTCGGCGCCGGTCGGGTCGGTGTAGCCCGCCATCCGGCCGGCGGTGAAGACGTCGAAGGGCGGGAACCGTACGCGGCCGCCGGCCTGTTGCACGAGTTCGGTGGTGCGGTCGGCGTCGAGGGTGGCGAAGTACAGGGTCCAGCCGGGGCCGGAATCCTCGTCGGCGAGCGGGCCGAGAGCAGCGACCGTGCGGCCTTCGAGCTGGAAGAAGCCGTAGCCGCCGGCCTCGGGGCCGGCCGAGTCGAAGGTCCATCCGAACAGGGCGGCGTAGAAGTCGACGGAGGCGCCGGTGTCGGCGCTGCTCAGGTCGAGCCAGTCCGGGGAACCGGGACGGAAGGCGGTGTTGAGCATGACGGCACTTGCTCCTCGGGCGGGGCCCCTGCGGGCGTGATCGGCACCCCCTGGACCTTCCAGCCTGGCACCCGGGCGGGGACGGTGCACGGCGGGCTCTCCCTCCGGGGAATCCGCCGCTGCCCCGCTCGCCCGGGGCGCTGCCCGCTGTCCCGGCGGCTTCCGCGCGGTTCCGGGGTTGTCGGCGTGGAGCGGTACGGTGCGTGACGGAAGGGTCCACCCGTACCGGTCGAAGAGGGGGCTCCGGTGGGCAAGCAGCCGCTGTCGGGGCAGCAGACGCAGCAGGCGCCACGCCAGTTGGCGCAGGTCGAGGGCGTGCTGGAGCGGATCACGTACGCCAACGAGGAGACCGGCTACACCGTGGCCCGGGTGGACACCGGCCGGGGCGGGAACGACCTGCTGACCGTCGTGGGCGCGCTGCTGGGGGCACAGGTCGGGGAGTCGTTGCGGCTGCACGGCCGTTGGGGTTCGCACCCGCAGTACGGGCGGCAGTTCACGGTGGAGAACTACACGACGGTGCTGCCGGCCACCGTGCAGGGGATCCAGCGCTACCTGGGCTCGGGGCTGATCAAGGGGATCGGGCCGCGGTTCGCCGAGCGGATCGTGGAGCGCTTCGGGGTGGACACCCTGGAGGTGATCGAGAACGAGCCTGGCCGGCTGATCGAGGTGCCGGGGCTGGGGCCGAAGCGGACCAAGAAGATCGCGGCGGCCTGGGAGGAGCAGAAGGCCATCAAGGAGGTGATGGTCTTCCTGCAGGGGGTCGGGGTGTCGACCTCGTTGGCGGTGCGGATCTACAAGCAGTACGGCGACGCCTCGATCGGCGTGGTCAGGAACGAGCCGTACAAGCTGGCATCGGACGTGTGGGGCATCGGCTTCCTGACGGCGGACCGGATCGCCCAAGCGGTGGGCATCCCGCACGACAGCCCGGAGCGGGTGAAGGCGGGACTGCAGTACGCGCTGTCGCAGAGCAGCGACCAGGGCCACTGCTACCTGCCGGAGGAGCGGCTGATCGCGGACGGCGTGAAGCTGCTGCAGGTGGACGTGGGGCTGGTGATCGACTGCCTGGCCGAGCTGGTGGCCGCGGAGGGGGTGGTGCGCGAGACGGTGCCGGGGGAGGCGGGCGAGCCGATCACCGCCGTGTACCTGGTGCCGTTCCACCGCGCGGAGATCTCGCTGGCCAATCAGTTGCTGCGGTTGCTGCGTTCGGATGCCGACCGGATGCCGTGGTTCGCGGATGTGGACTGGCCGGTGGTGCTGGAGTGGCTGGCCAAGCGGACGGGGGCGGAGCTGGCGCCGGAGCAGGAGCAGTCGGTGCGGCTGGCGCTGACGCAGAAGGTCGCGGTGCTGACGGGTGGGCCGGGCTGCGGGAAGTCGTTCACGGTGAAGTCGATCGTGACGCTGGCCCTGGCCAAGCGGGCGAAGGTGGTGCTGGCGGCGCCGACCGGTCGGGCGGCGAAGCGGCTGTCGGAGCTGACCGGGGTGGAGGCCTCGACGGTGCACCGGTTGCTGGAGCTCAGGCCGGGCGGGGACGCCGCGTACGACCGGGACCGGCCGCTGGACGCGGACCTGGTGGTGGTGGACGAGGCCTCGATGCTGGATCTGATCCTGGCGAACAAGCTGGTCAAGGCGGTGCCGCCGGGCGCCCACCTGCTGTTCGTGGGGGACGTGGACCAGCTGCCCTCGGTGGGGGCGGGTGAGGTGCTGCGGGACCTGCTCGCCGAGGACGGGCCGATCCCCTCGGTGCGGCTGACCCGGATCTTCCGGCAGGCGCAGCAGTCGGGCGTGGTGACCAACGCGCACCGGATCAACGAGGGCAAGCCGCCGCTGACGGAGGGTCTGACGGACTTCTTCCTGTTCGTGGAGGACGACGTGGAGCGGGCGGCCGGGCTGACGGTGGACGTGGTGGCGCGTCGGATCCCCCAGAAGTTCGGCTTCGACCCGCGCCGGGACGTCCAGGTGCTGGCGCCGATGCACCGGGGCCCGGCCGGGGCGGGGAACCTGAACACGCTGCTGCAGGCGGCGGTGACGCCGGCCCGGGAGGGGCTGGCGGAGCGGCGCTTCGGCGGGCGGACGTTCCGGGTGGGGGACAAGGTCACTCAGATCCGCAACAACTACGACAAGGGGCGGAACGGCGTCTTCAACGGCACAGTGGGAGTGGTGACGGCCCTCAGCGTGGACGACCAGCGGCTGACGGTGGTCACCGACGAGGACGAGGAGGTGGTGTACGACTTCGACGAACTGGACGAGCTGGCCCACGCGTACGCGGTGACGATCCACCGCTCGCAGGGCAGCGAGTATCCGGTGGTGGTGATTCCGGTCACCATGTCCGCTTGGACGATGCTCCAGCGAAATCTGCTTTACACCGCGGTGACCAGGGCCCGAAAACTGGTGGTGCTGGTCGGGTCACGGAAGGCGATCGCCCAGGCCGTACGGGCCGTCAGTGCAGGTCGGCGGCATGCGGCGCTCGATCATCGGCTTGCTTCTGGATGATTGTCCGACAGGATGGTTGCCTCTAAGGTTCTCTTGACGTGAAGAGATTTACGGCAGAGCCTAGGGTGGTGCCGATCTTGTCCGGTTCGTACCGGCTGCGGCGGCAGGTTTTGTAGGGGCGGGCCCTTCCGGGCCACCCCGGGTGCGCGACTGTCCTCCGGATGGGGGATGGTAGAGACAGTCAGGGCACCTTGGAAGAGGATTCATTTCGTCGGTGAGGAAGACGTGAGCGACAACTCGGTAGTACTGCGGTACCAGGACGGCGAGTACGAGTACCCCGTCGTCGAGAGCACTGCGGGCAACTCCGGCTTCGACATCTCGAAGCTGCTCCCGCAGACCGGCCTGGTCACCCTGGACAACGGCTTCGGTAACACCGCCGCGTACAAGTCCGCGATCACCTTCGTGGACGGTGACAACGGCATCCTTCGGTACCGCGGCTACCCGATCGAGCAGCTCGCAGCGCAGGGCGGCTTCATCGAGACCGCGTACCTCCTGATCAACGGTGAGCTGCCGACCGCGGACCAGCTGGCGGAGTTCAACCGCGAGATCACCCAGCACACGCTGCTTCACGAGGACGTCAAGCGCTTCTTCCAGGGCTTCCCGCGGGACGCCCACCCGATGGCCATGCTGTCCTCGGTGGTCGGTGCGCTCTCCACGTTCTACCCGGAGAGCCACAACCCCTTCGACGCGGCCCAGCGCCACCTGTCGACCGTCCGCCTGCTGGCCAAGCTGCCGACGATCGCCGCGTACGCGTACAAGAAGGCGATGGGCCAGCCCTTCGTCTATCCGCGCAACGACCTGAGCTACGTCGAGAACTTCCTGCGGATGACCTTCGCCGTCCCCGCCGAGGACTACGAGCTCAACCCGGTCATCGTCAACGCCCTGGACAAGCTGCTCATCCTGCACGCGGATCACGAGCAGAACTGCTCGACCTCCACCGTGCGCCTGGTCGGCTCCAGCCACGCCAACCTCTTCGCCTCGATCTCGGCCGGCATCTCGGCCCTGTGGGGCCCGCTGCACGGCGGCGCCAACCAGGCCGTGCTGGAGATGCTGGAGGGCATCCAGAAGGACGGCGGCGACGTCGACTCCTTCATCACGAAGGTCAAGAACCGCGAGGCCGGCGTCAAGCTGATGGGCTTCGGCCACCGCGTCTACAAGGCCTTCGACCCGCGCGCCGCGCAGGTCAAGCTGCTCGCGCACGAGGTCCTCGGCCAGCTCGGCAAGAGCGACGAGCTGCTGGAGATCGCGCTCAAGCTGGAGGAGCACGCCCTCAAGGACGACTTCTTCATCTCGCGCAAGCTGTACCCGAACGTGGACTTCTACACCGGCCTGATCTACCGCGCCATGGGCTTCCCGACCAGCATGTTCACCGTGCTGTTCGCCCTCGGCCGGCTGCCGGGCTGGATCGCCCACTGGCACGAGATGATCAACGACCCGACCAGCCGGATCGGCCGTCCGCGCCAGATCTACACCGGCACCGCGATCCGCGACTACGTCGAGCTCGACCAGCGCTGACGCACCCCGCACGAGCGAGGAGGGGCCCGGCCGCTGCTGAGCGGCCGGGCCCCTCCGGCGTCCCCGCGCCCCGGACCCGGAAGGGCCCGCGCGGGGACGGAACGAGCGGCGCACGACTCCGGGGGCGGCCGCAACCGGGGACGGCCGCTCAAAGCGTCCCTGACCCGCCGCAACCCCGGCGCCGTGCGCGAAGGCCGTCGAGGAACCGACGACCGTTCCCGGGGCCCGCCGGAGCCCCGTCGGCGGCAGCCGTCGGATGAGGGGCGCATTGCCGTTGATCGCGTCCCGGCCCGTCGGAAAAACTGCCGCACTACCAACCTAAGACGTATCAGGGTGCGAGAAGTTACGCCCGGGGGGTGTGAGCTGCCTCTCGCCACGCTCCGTAGGCGCCTCGTTCCGGGCTCATACCACACCTTCCCGCGCGCCCGACGTCACCCTCCCCGCAGTCACGGCAACCGAGCGTGATAGGAATCGTGGCATTCCGGTACGGACCGTCGCGCACCCTTGCAGCGCGGCGGCAGAACTGGGGAGGGAGTGCGCAGATGGCCAGGAACGTCGTCGTCACCGGCGGTGGTACGGGAATCGGGTACGAAGTCGCGCGGCGGTTCGCCGAGGCGGGCGAGCACGTGGTGATCGTCGGTCGGCGCCGTGAGGTCCTGGAGAAGGCCGCGGCCGACCTCGGACCGAACGTCACTCCGCTGGTGTGCGACCTCGCGGACCCGGACGCGGTCGAGGCGGTGCTCGACGAACTGCCCGAGCGGATCGACGTGCTGGTGAACAACGCCGGCAGCCGGGAGACCGTGGCCGGCGGCGGACCGCACGCCCTGCTGGCCCGGTGGCGCGGTGACTTCGAGCGCAACGTGCTGACCGTGGTGCTGCTCACCGAGTCGATCCGGGACCGGCTCACCCCCGGCTCCGGCCGGGTGGTCACCATCAGTTCCATCGCGGCCCTGCGCGGGGCCGGCTCCTATGGCGCCGCGAAGGCCTCGCTGCACGCCTGGAACCACTTCCTGGCCGCCCAGTTGGGCACCTCGGGGATCACCGCCAACATCGTCGCGCCGGGGACGGTCAGCGGCACCGAGTTCTTCGGGCCGCGGCTGGACGAGGCCGAGGTGGCACGCCGGGCGGCGCGCACGCTGCTCGGCCGGATCGGCGAGTCCGGAGAGGTCGCGGCGGCGGTGCACTTCCTGGCCTCGCCGGAGGCCGGGTTCATCACCGGCGAGATCCTGCACTGCAACGGCGGCGAGCTGCTGGGGCGCTGAGGCGCTGGAGCGCGGCGGGGGGGGGGGGGGGGGGGGGGGGGGGGGGGGGGGGGGGGGGGGGTGGGGGGCGGTGCGCGGTGCTAGCTTGTAGGCCGCAACCACCC
>NZ_JBVHXY010000033.1:6446-10729 GCF_055569215.1 Kitasatospora sp. NPDC029312
GGTCGAATGCGCGAACACGGGGAGGGGGCCAAGACCCAGGCGCTCCTTCCGGCCTCCCCGGCCCCCTCGCGCTTGCCCGGGGCAGCCCCGGGCGGGCTCAGCTGCTTCCCGAAGGCTGGAAGCGGCGCAGCCGGAGGCTGTTGGTGACCACGAAGACCGAGGAGAAGGCCATCGCGGCCCCGGCGATCATCGGGTTGAGCAGTCCGGCGGCGGCCAGCGGAAGGGCGGCGATGTTGTAGCCGAAGGCCCAGAACAGGTTGCCCCGGATGGTAGCGAGGGTGCGGCGGGAGAGCCGGATGGCGTCGGCGGCCGAGCGTAGGTCGCCGCGGACGAGGGTGAGGTCGCCGGCCTCGATGGCGGCGTCGGTGCCGGTGCCCATGGCCAGGCCCAGGTCGGCCTGGGCGAGCGCGGCGGCGTCGTTGACGCCGTCGCCGACCATCGCCACGACCTTGCCCTCGGCCTGTAGCCGTTTGACGGTGGCCACCTTGTCCTCGGGCAGGACCTCGGCGATCACGTGCTGCGGGTCGATGCCGACCTCGGCGGCGACCGCGTCGGCCACCGCCCGGTTGTCGCCGGTCAGCAGCACCGGGGTCAGGCCCAGGGCGCGCAGGGCGGCGATGGCCTCGGCACTGGTGGGCTTGACCGCGTCGGCGACCTCCAGCACGGCCCTGGCCGCGCCGTCCCAGCCGATCGCGACCGCGGTGCGGCCGGCCGCCTCGGCTTCGGCCGCGGCCCGGGCCAGGACGGGCGGCAGGTGCTGCGCGCGGTCGGCGAGCAGGGCCTCGCGCCCGGCCACCACCGCGTGGCCGTCCACCGTGCCCTGGACGCCGAGGCCGGGCACGTTCGCGAAGCCCTCGACGGCGGGCAGTTCGCCGGCTTGGGCGGCGGCGGTGGCGATCGCGCGGGCGATCGGGTGTTCGGAGGCGTGTTCCAGGGCGCCGGCCAGGCGCAGTGCCTCGGCTTCGGTGACGCCGTCGGCGGTGTGGACGGCGAGCAGGGTCATCTGTCCGGTGGTGACGGTGCCGGTCTTGTCCAGGACGATGGTGTCGACCTTGCGGGTGGACTCCAGGACCTCCGGTCCCTTGATGAGGATGCCGAGCTGGGCGCCGCGGCCGGTGCCGACCAGCAGCGCGGTCGGGGTGGCCAGGCCCAGGGCGCACGGGCAGGCGATGATCAGCACGGCCACGGCGGCGGTGAAGGCGGCGGTGGGATTGCCGGTGGCCGGCAACCGGACGACCAGGGTGGCCAGCGCGATCAGGATGACCACGGGAACGAAGACGGCGGAGATCCGGTCCGCGAGCCGCTGGGCGGCGGCCTTGCCGTTCTGGGCCTCCTCGACCAGCTTGGTCATCCGGGCGAGCCGGGTGTCCGCGCCGACCCTGGTCGCCTCGACGACGAGCCGGCCGCCCACGTTGACGGTGGCGCCGGTGACAGCGTCGCCGACGCCGACCTCGACCGGCACCGACTCACCGGTCAGCATCGAGACGTCCACGGCGGAGCTGCCCTCGACCACCGTGCCGTCGGTGGCCACCTTCTCGCCGGGCCGCACCACGAAGCGCATGCCGACGGCCAGCCGGTCCACCGGCAGCCGGATCTCCCGGCCGCCCGCCCGCCGCCCGTCGCCACCCTCGACACCCGCGACAGCCTCGACACCCGCGCCACCCGCGACCGAGGAGGCTCCGCGCTCGCCGCCCTGGTCCTGGAGGACGGTGACGTCCTTGGCGCCGAGGTCGAGCAAGGCGTGCAGGGCGGCGCCGGCGCGGTGCTTGGAACGGGACTCGAAGTAGCGGCCGAGCAGGATCAGCACCGTGACGGCGGCGGCGGTCTCCAGGTAGAGGGTGGCGGAGGCGTCCGTGTCGCCGATCGACGACGAGAAGTCGTGGTGCATCCCCGGCCGGCCGGCGTGGCCCCCGAACAGCGCCCAGACGGACCAGCCGAAAGCGGCCAGGGTGCCGAGTGAGACCAGGGTGTCCATGGTCGCGGTGCCGTGCTTGAGGTTGGTCCAGGCGGCGCGGTGGAAGGGCAGTCCGCCGTGGACGACGACCGGGCCGGTGAGCGCGAAGGCCAGCCACTGCCAGTTCGTGAACTGCAGGGCGGGGACCATCGACAGCAGGACCACCGGGACGCTGAGCGTGGCGCTGAGCAGCAGCCGGTCGCGTTCGGGATCGGGGGCGGGCTGCTCGGCGGCCGTGGCGACGACCGGTTGCTGGGCGGCGGGAGCCGGCGGCGGCGGGGGTTCGGCGGTGTAGCCGGTCCGCTCGACGGTGGCGATCAGGTCCTCCACCGTGACGCCCGGGCCGTAGTCGACCCGGGCCTTCTCGGTGGCGAAGTTGACGGTGGCCTCGACGCCGTCCATCCGGTTGAGCTTCTTCTCGATCCGGGCCGCGCAGGAGGCGCAGGTCATCCCGCCGATCGACAGCTCGACCCGGTCCCTGGCCCCGACATCCGGGGCGGACGTGCTCATGCGGATCTGCTCCTTGGGGGCGTTCGGCGGGGGCGGCTGGGCCGGGCCCCCGCCGTACCGTGGTGGTTCAGGCGCTGCGGCCGACCAGCTCGTAACCGGCCTCGTCGACCGCGGCGCGGATCTGCTCCTCGTCCAGCGGGGCGGCGGAGGAGACGGTGATGGTGCCGGCCTGGGCGTCGGCGGCCACGTCGGTGACACCGGCCAGCGTGGCGAGCTCCTGGCTGATCGCCTTCTCGCAGTGGCCGCAGCTCATGCCGGACACGGTGTAGGTGATGGTGTTGGTCATCGGGGCCTCCGGGGCTTGGTGCGGGTGGTGCGCGTTTCCGGTTCCGGCGCGGTCGGTGCGCCGTATGGTCCTACGTCCATAACACAATACCCCTCGGGGGTACTTCCCCAGGGGGGGGTGGATGGGGTGGGATGGATCGCATCGTAGGCGACGACCGGCGTCCGGCCGGGGAGGAGGGGGCGGGTCGGGGCCCGATGGGCGAGCGGGTGGTTCGGTGGTGTGATCGTCGCTTATGTTCGATATGTGCTTTCGATCCGCCGCGCCCAGTCGCCCGCGGCACCGACCGCCGCCGGACTGCCGCCGGAGCGGCAGCGGGGTGCGCTGCTGGCCGCCGATCTCCAGGACGTGCCGTTCTGGCGGCGGGCGACGCCGGCGATGACCGCCGTCCTGCTGGTCGGCCTCGCGGACCTCCTCTCCGGTAAGGACCGCTACCTCGCGCCCCTGATGACCGTCGTCCCGGCCGTCGCCGCGCTCACCCTCAAACCCGGCGAGCTGATCGCCGTCTGCTCGATCGGGCTGCTCGCGGTCTTCGGGCTCAGCCACTACGACCAGGTCGACAACATCAACGACGCACGCTTCCTCTACGGTGCGATGGTCAGCTACGTGGTGCTGACGGTCTTCTCGGCGTGGGTCGCCAAGGTCCGGATGCGGCGGGCGGCGGCCTTCGCCGCGGTCAGCTCCGTCGCCGAGGCCGCCCAGCGGGCCCTGCTGCGACTGCCGGGGCCGACCGTCGGACCGCTGCGGCTGGCCGTGCGGTACGTGTCGGCGGCGGACGCCTCCCGGATCGGCGGGGACCTGTACTCGGTGCTGGAGACGCCGCACGGGACGCGGGTCGCCGTCGGGGACGTCCGCGGCAAGGGGCTGGCGGCGGTCCAGACGGCGGCGGTGGTGCTCGGCGCGTTCCGCGAGGCCGCGTACGACGAGGCCGGGCTACGGGGTGTCGCGGCGCGGGTCGAGGCCAGCGTCGAGCGGCACGCGCCCGACGGGGAGTTCATCACGGCCCTGTTCGCGGAGTTCCGCAGGCCCGGGGCGATGGAGCTGCTGCAGTACGGCCACGTGGCGCCGATCCGGGTGGACGGCGACGGGCGGGCGCAGGTGCTGGACGCGCCGGACCCGTGGGTGCCGCTGGGCCTCGGACGGCTGGCGTCGGGGGAGCCCGCCGCGTGGGGTCAGCCGTTCGGCGCCGAGGACGTACTGGTGCTCTGCACGGACGGCGTGATCGAGGCGCGGCACCGCAGGAGCGGGGAGTTCTACCCGTTGGCGGAGCGGGTCGGGCCGCTGGTACGGGGGGCCACGCGCTCGCCGGGGGAGCTGGAGGCGGCGGTGGGGCGGGTCTATGCGGACCTGCTGGCGCACACGGGCGGAGGGCTGCGGGACGACGCCCTGTTGCTGCTGATCACCCGGACGGACTGACGGCTCGGCGGCGGGCGGGCGGCCTTGGCAGGGTGTGGCCGGCTGCCTCGGGGGGGGGGGGGGGGGGGGGGGGAGGGGGGGGAGGGGGGGGGGGGGGGGGGGGGGGGGGAAATCGCTGCG
>NZ_JBVHXY010000033.1:10739-91900 GCF_055569215.1 Kitasatospora sp. NPDC029312
GCAGCCGCCCCTCTGCCGTTCCCGTCTCTCGCGTGGCGTCCTTCCCCCCCCCCCCCCCCCCCCCCCCCCCCCCCCCCCCCCCCCCCCCCCCCGAGGCGGGTGTCAGCCGGCGCAGACCTCGGCGAGGGCGCGGAAGATCAGGGCGGTGGAGGTGGCCCCGGGGTCCTGGTGGCCGATGCTGCGTTCGCCCAGGTAGGAGGCGCGGCCCTTGCGGGCCCGGAGGGGCACGGTGTCGCGGGCGCCCTGCTCGGCGGCCTCGGCGGCGGCCGCCGCCGCCTCGGGCAGGGCCGCGCCGGTGGCGGCCGCGTGGCGGAAGGCCGCGACGGCCGGGGTCCAGGCGTCGACGATGGTCTTGTCCCCGGGCTCGGCCTTGCCGAGGGCGCGGACGGCGTCCAGTCCCGATGCCAGGGCCTCGGCGACGGCGGCCGGGGCGGCGGGCTCGCGCAGGGCGGCGCCGAGGGCGTGGAAGGCCTTGCCGTAGAGCGGGCCGGAGGCGCCGCCGACCTTGGAGATGAGGGTGATGCCGGTCTTGCTGAGGACGGCGCCGGGGCCGGTGGGCCGGAGGCCGTCCAGCGAGCTGACGGCGGCGGTGAAGCCGCGCTGGAGGTTGCTGCCGTGGTCGCCGTCGCCGATCGCGGAGTCCAGTTCGGTGAGCCGGGCCTGCTCCCCGTCGACGGCTGCGGCGATCGCGCGGATCCAGGCCTCGGCGAGCCGGGTGTCGAAGTCCATCGGGCGCGCCCCCGTCAGGCCCGCTTGAGGGCGGGGGTGTCGACCGGGGCGTCCCAGAGTTCCAGGAGCTGGGCGTCGGCCTTGGTGAGGGTGAGTGAGAAGCCGGCCATGTCCAGACTGGTGACGTAGTTGCCGACCAGGCTGCGGGCCACCGTGATGCCGCGTTCGGCGAGCCGGTCGGCGACCTCGCCGTAGACCACGTACAGCTCCAGCAGCGGCGTCCCGCCGAGGCCGTTGAGCAGGGCGATCACCTCGTCGCCCGGGGTCAGGTGGTGGTCGGTGAGGACGGTCTCGACCACCTCGGCGGCCAGCTCACGGGCCGGGCGGAGCTTCTCGCGGCGGCGGCCGGGCTCGCCGTGGATGCCGACACCGACCTCGATCTCGTCCTCGGGCAGGTCGAAGCCGGGCTTGCCGGCGGTCGGGACGGTGGCGGCGGTGAGCGCGATCGCGAAGGAGCGGGAGGCCGCGTTGACCCGCTCGCCCAGGGCGGCCACCTCGTCCAGGGTGGCGCCGCGCTCGGCCAGCGCGCCGGCGGTCTTCTCCACCAGGACGGTCGCACCGGTGCCCCGGCGCCCGGCCGTCCAGGTGGAGTCCTCGACCGCGACGTCGTCGTTCACCAGGACGGTGCGGACCTCCAGACCCTCCTCGGCGGCGAGTTCGGCGGCGAGCTCGAAGTTCATCACGTCACCGGTGTAGTTCTTTACGACGAAGACCACCCCGGCGCCGTTCTCCACCGCCTTGGCGGCGGCCAGCATCTGGTCCGGGACGGGCGAGGTGAAGACCTCGCCGGGGCAGGCTGCGTCGAGCATGCCCGGCCCGACGAAGCCGCCGTGCAGCGGTTCGTGCCCGGAGCCGCCGCCGGAGATCAGCGCGACCTTGGGGGCGGCCGGGCGGCCGGCCCGGGTGATCACCCGGTTGGGGATGTCCACCGACAGCTCGGGATGGGCCGCGGCGACCCCGGCCAGCGCGTCCTCCAGGACGCCCTCCGGGGTGTTGATCAGCTTCTTCAACGCTCTTCGCTCCCTTGGTGGCCTCGGTGCCGGGCGCCGTGGCGGCGGACGCCGCGCGTGGCGGCGGGGCGTGCGGGTCGGTCCGATCGAACGCCCCGGAGCCGACGCTACGCCAGACGGGAGTGCGGGGCGCGGGGTGCGACACGCGCGATCGCGCTCACCCTCCCGGAGTAGCGGGCGGGCCCGTAGGGTCGGGCGCATGACTGAGCGAGTGGGCATTGTTCTGGTTTCGCACAGCGCCACGCTGGCCGCCGGGCTGCGCGAGCTGCTCGCCGAACTCGCCCCGGACGGCGTGCGCGTGCTGGTCGCGGCCGGGACGGAGGACGGCGGGCTCGGGACCAGCTACGAGCTGATCGCCGGAGCGATCGCGGAGGCGGACGACGGGGCGGGTGTGGTCGTGCTGCCGGACCTCGGCAGTTCGGTGCTCACCGCGGTGACCGTACTGGAGGACGAGCCGCGCCCTGGCGTGCGGCTGGTGGACGCGCCGTTCGTAGAGGGCGCGGTTGCGGCCGCCGTCACGGCCTCGACCGGGGCGGGGCTGGCCGAGGTGGTCGCGGCGGCCGAGGAGGCGCGGTCGTTCCGCAAGCTGTAGGAGGCTTGCCGACGGTTCCCGACGGTTCCCGACGGTTCCCGACGGTTCCCGACGGTTCCCGACGGTTCCCGACGGTTCCCGCCGGGCGCGCGGGCTGGTTACTTCGCGTCCGCGTAGCAGTCCACCACCGCCGTGCTGAGCGGGAACCGCACCGGGGTGTCGCCGAACACCAGCCGCCGGGCCTCGTCGGCCGCCTCGGTGACGGCGGCGGCCACCGCGTCCGCCAGGTTGGCCGGGGTGTGCACGATCACCTCGTCGTGCTGGAAGAACACCAGGTGCGGGCGGTCCGCGGGGCCGGCCGCCGGCAGCTCGGCCAGGCGTCGGCGCAGCGCGGCGATCAGGGCGAGTGCCCAGTCGGCGGCGCTGGCCTGGATGACGAAGTTGCGGGTGAACCGGCCGCGGGCGCGGGCGGTGCGGCCGCCGGCCTCGCCGGTGGTGTCGGCCTCGGTGAGGTCGAGGAAGTCGGCGGAGGCGGGCGGGCAGACCCGGCCGAGCCGGGAGGCGACCACGCCGCCGTCCTCGCCGGTGCGGGCGGCGGCCTCGACGTAGCCCATCGCGGCGGGGTAGCGGCGGCGCAGGGTGTTCAGCAGCGGGCCGATGTCGCCGCTGGTCTGCCCGTACATGGCGCCGAGCAGGCCGAGCTTGGCCTTGTCCCGGTCCCCCTGGAAGGCGGTCGCGGCGAGCGCCTCGTAGAGGTCGCCGCCGGCGGCGGTGCGGGCCAGCCCGGCGTCCCCGGAGAGCGCGGCGAGCACCCGCGGCTCCAGTTGGGCGGCGTCGGCGACCACCAGCAGCCAGCCCGGGTCCGCGACCACGGCGCGGCGCAGGATGCGCGGGATCTGCAGGGCGCCGCCGCCGCGGCTGGCCCAACGGCCGGAGACCACACCGCCGACGACGTACTCGGGCCGGAAGCGGCCGCCGCGGGCCCAGGCGTCCTGCCAGGCCCAGCCGTGGGCGACGTGGATCCGGGAGAGCTCCTTGTAACGGAGCAGCAGTCGGGCGGCCGGGTGGTCGACGCCCCTGAGCTCCCAGGAGCGGGTGGAGCCGAGCTGGATGCCGGCCTCCGCGAAGGCACGCAGCACCTGGGTGTGCGAGTCGGGGTTGAACGGCTTGGCGCCCAGCGCCTGCTGGAGCTCGACGGCGAGGTCGGCGAGCCGCCGGGGCTGGGTGCCGGGCACGGTGGGGCGCGGGCCGAGCAGTTCGGTCAGCAGCCGGTCGTGGACGTCGGCGCGCCAGGGCAGGCCGTCGTGGGCCATCTCGGCGGCCGCGAGCGCGCCGGCCGACTCGGCGGCGACCAGCAGCCGGAAGCGCTGCCGGGCGGCCGGGTCGGCGATGGCGGCGATTCGCCGCTGCTGCTCGGCGTGCACGGCCACCACCGCGGCCAACGGGTCGGCGCCGGGCGGCAGTTGCAGCCGGTCGGGGGCGAACAGGGTGTCCTGGCCGTCGTCCGCGTCGGCCAGGCCAGACTCGGGCAGGTCGTCCGGGACGGGCAGGCCACGCAGCCGGGACCAGGCGGCGCCGAGCGAGCGCGGCGCGCCGATGCGGCCCTCGTGGCCCAGCAGCAGGGCCTCGACCAGCCGCAGGTCGTGGCAGCGGGCGAGCCGGTCCGGCAGGCGGGGCAGCAGGGGGGCGTACCCGGAGTCGGCGGCGGCCCAGACCCAGCGGGGCCCGCCCGGGCCGTCGCTCCCGCCGGCCTCCCGGGCGGCCACGGCGGCGGCGAGGTCGCGGACGGCCTCCGGCGGACCGAGCGGCGCCCCGGCGTCGTCCAGCGGCTGGAGGCGGCCGCCGGGGCCGTGCGCGTCGGGCACCAGGGCGGTTCTGGGGGCCACGGTGGCGTCTCCTCTCCGGTGGGCGGTCGGACGTGCGGGTGGGGGCACGGGCGTGCGGGCGACGGGCCCGCGGCGTCGACGTTAACGGGTGGGTCCGACAACCGCGCACAACCGGGCCCCGGAGGCGTATGGGCAGGCCGGGTGACACCGCGTATGGTCGGCGAAATGACCGAGAACCCGTTCTTCACGCCCAGCCCGCTGGTGTACCAACTGCCGCCCTACGCCGAGATCCGGCAGGAGCACTACCTGCCGGCTTACGAGCGCGGGATGGCCGAGCAGCTGGCCGAGATCGCGGCGATCACCGACTCCCCGGAGCTGCCGACCTTCGAGAACACCCTGGTGGCCCTGGAGCGCTCCGGCGAACTGCTGCGCCGGGTGGACGCGGTGTTCCGCAACCAGTCCTCCTCCGACACCACCGACCTGCTGGACGAGGTGGAGGCGAAGGTGAGCCCGCTGCTCGCCGCCCACCACGACGCGATCCACCTGGACCAGCGGCTGTTCGCCCGGATCGAGGCGCTGTACGAGGCCCGGGCCGGCCTGGGGCTGGACCCGGAGTCGCTGCGCCTGCTGGAGCGCCGGTACACCGCCTTCGTCCGCTCCGGCGCCCGGCTCGGCGAGGCCGAGCAGGCCAGGCTGC
This sequence comes from Kitasatospora sp. NPDC029312, assembly GCF_055569215.1. Classification (NCBI taxonomy): domain Bacteria; kingdom Bacillati; phylum Actinomycetota; class Actinomycetes; order Kitasatosporales; family Streptomycetaceae; genus Kitasatospora; species Kitasatospora sp. NPDC029312. The sequence continues at coordinate 15,534 of NZ_JBVHXY010000033.1, forward strand.
GCGAACTCAACGCCGAACTGGCCGCGCTGGGCACGACGTTCCAGCAGAACGTGAACGCCGCCACCCGCGCCGCCGCACTCGTGGTGGACTCCGCCGAGGAGCTGGCCGGGCTCTCCTCCGGCGCGATCGCCGCCGCCGCGGAGAACGCCCGGGTGCTCGGCCACGAGGGCAAGTACGTGCTGAGCCTGAAGAGCACCTCCGGCCAGCCCGAACTGGCCCAGCTCAGCGACCGGTCGGTGCGCGAGCGGCTGCTCGCCGCCTCGCTCGCCCGCGGCGGCGAGTCCAACGGCCCGCTGGCGATCCGGATGGCCGCGCTGCGCGCCGAGCGGGCCGCGCTGCTGGGGTACCCGAGCCACGCCGCGTACGTGGTGGCGGACGAGACGGCCGGGACGGTGGAGGCGGTCGCCGGCCTGCTGGCCCGGCTGGTCGAGCCGGCCGTGGCCAACGCCCGCCGGGAGGCCGCCGAGCTGGCCAAGGTGGCGGCCGCGGACGGCGTCGAGGAGATCGCCGCGCACGACTGGGCGTACTACTCGGAGAAGGTCCGGCAGACCTCCTACCAGGTGGACGCGGCGGCGCTGCGCCCGTACTTCGAGCTGGAGCGGGTGCTGAAGGACGGCGTGTTCTTCGCCGCGGAGCTCGCGTACGGACTGCGCTTCACCGAGCGGCCGGAGCTGACGGCGCACCACCCGGACGCCCGGGTCTTCGAGGTGTTCGAGGAGGACGGCGCCTCGCTGGGCCTGTTCATCGGCGACTTCCACACCCGGGCGTCCAAGCGCGGCGGCGCCTGGATGGACGAGCTGGTCAGCCAGTCGGGGCTGACCGGACGGCGGGCGGTGGTGCTGAACAACCTCAACGTCGCGCGCCCGGCGCCCGGCGAGCCGGCCCTGCTCAGCTGGGACGAGGTGCGCACGCTCTTCCACGAGTTCGGGCACGCGCTGCACGGGCTGTTCTCGGACGTCACCTACCCGCTGTTCGCCGGTACGGCGGTGCCGCGGGACTTCGTGGAGTTCCCCTCGCAGGTCAACGAGATGTGGATGGTCCGGCCGGAGGTGCTGGCCAACTACGCCCGCCACCACGAGACCGGGGAGCCGCTGCCGGCCGGGCTGGTCGGTCGGATGACGGCCGCCGAGGGCTTCGGGCAGGGCTTCCGGACGGTGGAGTACCTGGCCGCGACGCTGCTGGACTGGGCGTGGCACACCCTGCCGCAGGGCGCCGAGGTCGCGGACGCCGGGGAGTTCGAGGCGCGGGCGCTGGCGGAGGCGGGGATCGTCGTCCCGGCGATCCCGCCGCGTTACCGCACGACGTACTTCCAGCACATCTTCTCCAGCGGCTACAGCGCCGGGTACTACGCGTACATCTGGTCCGAGGTGCTGGACGCGGACACCGTGCAGTGGTTCGAGACCAACGGGAAGCCGGTGCGGGACAGCGGTGAGCTGTTCCGGCGGGAGCTGCTGGCGCGCGGCTTCAGCCGCGACCCGCTGGAGTCCTTCCGCGCGGTGGTCGGCCGGGCGCCGGAGACCGGGCCGCTGCTGGCCCGCCGGGGGCTGGCCTGATCGTCACCGGGGTGTGAGCGCGACCGTCACCGGGGTGCCCGGGCGGGCGTGCGGGAGGCGGAGCCGGACCGTTCCCGCCCGTCCGTCCGAAGGCTGCTCGACCTCGGTGCGGGCGCCGGCGGGGGAGACGGCGATCCGGGCGCCGCGCGGGAACGCGGCGGCCGGCAGCACCAGTTCGGTGGTGTGCCCGGTGCCGTCGGCGATCCAGCGGACGGTGGTGCCGTTGGTGCCGGTGGTGCCGGTGGTGCTGAGATCGGTGCCGGGGCCGGTGTGGACGTCGGTGCCGGCGACGGCCACCGGGTACGGGCCGAAGGAGGGCCCGTCCCCGGGAGCCGGGCGCCCGGCCGGGTCGAGCGCGCAGTAGCCGCCGGTGCCGCGGCACCAGTACCACATGGTCCAGCCCTCGGCGAAGGCGTCCATCGCGGCGACCTGCCGGCGGACCAGCAGGGTGTTGCCCGGGGTGCGGGAGTCGGGCGGGCCCCACTCGCCGACCAGCACCGGCAGGCGGTTCGCGGTGGGGTAGCCGGTGATCGCGGCGGCGTACCGCTCGACGAAGCCGTCGGCGGGGTCCCAGTCGGCGCCGTTCTCCACCGCGGTGTCGTAGAAGTGCGGGGCGTAGCCGAGCCGGGGCGCGCCCGGGCGGGGGTCGGTGAAGCCGGGCAGCCTGGTCGGCACGCCCTGGCCGACCAGGACGGTCGGTTCGACGAACAGCCAGGCGCGGGAGTCGACCCGGCGCACGGCGGTGATCAGCCGGCGGTACATGTCGGCGAGCCGGCCCTGCTCCAGGGCGGCGGAGGCGGCGGCCAGGACGGCCGGGTCGCTCGGGTCGCCGTCCACCGGGCCGAACGGCTCGTTGAACAGGTCGTAGCCCAACAGTGAAGGGTGGCCGCGCAGTTCGCGGGCCAGCCGGGTGTAGAAGTCGGCCTGCCAGGTGCGCAGGTCGGGGTCGTCGTAGAGGTGGCGGAAGGCGGCCTGGACGGCGGGCTGGAAGTAGCCGGCGAACCAGTCGTGGGGGTCGGGGGTGAAGGGCAGGCCGTCGTCGCGGGTGGCCCAGAGCGGGATGCCGTTGGTGCCGCCGCCGAACTTCGGCCCGTAGACGTCCTGGTGGAAGTCGACCAGGACGAGCAGGCCCAACTGGTCGGCCCGGGTGAGGAGTTGCTGGAGGCGGTGGAGTTCGGCGGGGTCGAGGCGGCCGCGCTCGGGCTCCAGCCTGGTCCAGGAGACCGGCAGCCGGACCAGGGTGAAGCCCTGGGCGGCGAGGGAGTCGAGGTCGGCCCCGGTCGCTTCGGCGTACTTGTCGAGGTTGAAGCCGCGCAGCTGGAGGTGGCGGCCCAGGGCGTCGGTGAGCGCGGTGCGGCCGTTCGGAGCGGTGGCCGTCCCGGTGGGGAAGCGGTCCGGAGGTCCGCCGTGGGCGGCGGCCGAGGCCGGGGCGGCGGCGCCGGTGCCGGTGCCGGCAGGCAGGGTGGCGGTGGCGGCGAGCAGCAGGGCAACGGCGGTGCGGCGCAGGCGCATCGGGACCTCGCACGGCGGAGGGTGGGGGCCCGATGATGCCCGTGGCGCGGGGTGCGGCACAAGGGCCGTGCACCCGAGGGAAGTTCAGGTCGCGGCAGTTCAGGTCGCGGCGGGTCGGTCCACGGCGCGCCCCGGGGCGGGCTCGGCCGGCCCGCTGGGCAGGAGGGCGGTGGGCAGGTCGGCGGCGGCGGCCAGCCGGCCCCAGAGCAGGTCGGCCAGGGCCTGCACCATGCGGGTGCGCGAACAGGGCTTGCTCTCCAGCCACCAGTCCCCGGCGGCCAGTACCATGCCGGTGATGCCCCGGCCCCAGGCCTCGGCGAGCAGGTCGCGGTCGGCGCCGAGGTCGATCTGGCTCTGGACGGACCGGGTGATCTCCTCGGCGATCTGCCGCAGGGCGGGGGCGAGCGCGTTGCCGGCGCCGCTCGGGTCGCCGGGCTCGGGGTGGGTGAGCAGGCGGTAGACCTGCGGCCGGGCCTCGATCCCGGCGAGGTAGGTGTCCAGGACGTGCTCGACCCGGTCGCGGCGTTCCAGCGGTTCGGCCAGGGCGGCCCGGATCGCGGCCAGCAGGCCGCTGGTGTGGCGCTCGGTGAGGGCTCCGATCAGGCCGTTCCGGTCGCCGAAGTGCCGGTAGAGGATCGGTTTGGTGATGCCGGCCTCGGCGGCGATGGCGTTCATGCTGGCGCCCGGTCCCTCGCGCTGGATGACCCGGTCGGCGGCGTTGAGCAGCTGCTCGCGGCGGGGCTCTCGGGACATGCGCTGCTCCTCGGGTGCTGGGGGGTGCTGGGCGTTGACACCGGTTACCAATCAGTAGCAGACTCCGACGATGTTACCTGAGGTAACACCCCGGTCGGCCGTACCCCTTCTTCGGAGGAAAGCACCATGAGCAGCACGTTCTCGCTGGACCCGGGCGCGGACCAGCTCGCCGTACGCGACTGGCTGCACGGCTTCGCCGCCGACGTGATGCGCCCGGCCGCCGCCGAGTGGGACGAGCGCGAGGAGACCCCCTGGCCGATCATCCAGGAGGCCGCCAAGCTCGGCATCTACTCCCTGGACTTCTACGCCCAGCAGTACTTCGACCCCTCCGGCGTCGGCATCCCGATCGCCATGGAGGAGCTGTTCTGGGGTGACGCGGGCCTCGGACTGTCCATCGTGGGCACCACGCTCGCCGCCGTCGCGGTGCTGGCCAACGGCACCGACGAGCAGATCGGCACCTGGACCCCGCAGATGTTCGGCACCCCGGACGACGTCAAGGTGGCCGCCTTCTGCTCCTCCGAGCCGGACGCCGGCTCCGACGTGGGCGCGCTGCGCACCCGGGCCGTCTACGACCAGGCCAAGGACGAGTGGGTGCTCAACGGCACCAAGACCTGGGCCACCAACGGCGGGATCGCCGCCGTGCACGTCGTGGTCGCGAGCGTCGACCCGGAGCTCGGCACGCGCGGACACGCCTCCTTCGTCGTCCCGCCGGGAACGCCGGGGCTGAGCCAGGGCCAGAAGTTCAAGAAGCACGGCATCCGCGCCTCGCACACCGCCGAGGTGGTGCTCGACGGCGTCCGGGTGCCCGGCAGCTGCCTGCTCGGCGGCAAGGAGAAGCTGGACGAGCGGTTGGCCCGGGCCCGCGAGGGCGTCAAGCGCTCCGGCGGCAGGGGCAACGCGGCGATGGCCACCTTCGAGGCCTCCCGCCCGGCCGTCGGCGCGCAGGCCATCGGCATCGCCCGGGCCGCGTACGAGGTGGCGCTGGACTACGCGAAGACCCGCGAGCAGTTCGGCCGTCCGATCATCGACAACCAGGGCGTGGCCTTCCAACTCGCCGACATGAAGACCCGGATCGACGCGGCCCGGCTGCTGGTGTGGCGGGCGTCCTGGATGGCGGCCAACAACCAGCCGTTCACGGCGGCCGAGGGCTCGATGTCCAAGCTGTACGCGGGCGAGACGGCCAAGTCCGTCACCGCGCAGGCGATGCAGATCCTGGGCGGCAACGGCTTCACCCGGGAGTACCCGGTGGAGCGGATGCACCGGGACAGCGCGATCTACTCGATCTTCGAGGGGACCAGCGAGATCCAGCGGCTGGTCATCGCCCGGGCGATCTCCGGGATGCCGATCCGCTGACCGGCGAGCCGGCCGGCCGCATTTCGCCCCCCGGCGAGCGAGCGGGCCCGGAACCGCCGGCGGGCTACCGGGCCAGCCAGAAGGTGAGCCCGGCGGTGACCGCGCCCACCACCGCGCCCACGGCCGTCTGCGCGGTGGTGTGGTCCCGCAGGACCACCCGGGACCAGCCGATCACCGCGACCAGCGGGTAGAGCAGCAGCCACAGCGGGCCGAGTGCGATGCCGAGGCAGACCACCGCGCCGGAGGCCACGGCGGTGTGCACGGAGACCTTCCACCAGACGGTGATCACCAGGATGGGAACCAGCGAGGCGAACATCGCCGCCACCATCGCGGTGAGGTCGGCGGGGGCGTCAAGTCCGATCATCAGCGCGAAGCTGGTCAGCACCGAGCCCATGATGAACGGGATGACGGTCAGCCGGCGGCGGCGGTGCCCGACGTGGCGGTCCTCCAGGGTGCCCTTGCGGATGCCGCGCTGGATGAACAGGGTGGGGATGACGGCGGCGAACAGCGCCGCGAAGGCGCCCCAGCCGAGGCCGGTCAGGCCGTAGCGCAGACCGCCGAGCAGCAGGCAGACCGCGATGATCACGTTCTTCGGCTCGACGCCGTCGGTGACCCGCCGGGCCCAGGTCGTCCGGCTGGCGGGGATGGTCGCGGCCTCGGTGGTCATCGGGATGCGTGCTCCGGTGGAGAAGGGTGGTCGGCGGCTCGGCGTCGGTCGGATGATCGTACGTGAGCCGCCCGCGCCCCCGCCCGACCGGACCGGGCCGGAGTGGACCGGAGTGGGGCGGGGGCCGGATTTTGGAGCGGGGCGGGGTCAGAAGCGGGGCGGGCGGCCCTCCAGGAAGGCGGCCAGGCCCTCGTGCACGTCCGAGGCCTCCCGGGAGCGCCGTTCCCAGGGCTCCAGCGCCTCGGCCGCGCGCTCCGGCGGGACGGCCAGCGCGGACTTGACCGCGCCGATGGTCTGGGTCGAGCGGGTGGTCAGCAGCCGGGCGAACTCTAGGGCGGCGGCGTCCAGTTCGGAGACCGGCAGGACCTTCTCCGCGAGGCCGAACGGCAGTGCGTCCCGCCCGGACACCAACTCGCCGGAGAACAGCAGGTACTTGGCCCGGGCCGGGCCGACCAGCCGGGCCAGCCGCACCGTCGGCACTGCCGGGTAGACCACGCCGAGCTTGGCCGGGGTGATCCCCAGTCGGGCGTTGTCGGCGACGAAGCGCAGGTCGCAGGCGACGGCCAGCTGGCAGCCGCCGCCCACGCAGGCGCCGTGCACCACGGCGATCGTCGGGTGGGGGAAGGCCGCGAGTGCCTCCTCGGCGGCCACGTTGATCGCGTGGTAGGCGTGCGCGCGCTGCGGATCGCCGTAGACCTCGGCCAGTTCGGTGATGTCCGCGCCGGCGCTGAAGGTGTTCCCCGCGCCGGTCAGCAGCAGGGCGCGCACCCTCTCCTGCCCGGCGATCCGCGCCAGGGCCTCAGGTAGCGCCTGCCAGATGGCCAGGGTCACCGCGTTGCGGCGGTGCGGGCGGGCGATCTCCAGCACCGCGACGCCGTCCTCGCCGACGTAGGCGTTCAGGCCGTCGGCCTGGGCGGGCAGGGTGGAGCGGTCCCGCGTGAGCAGTGGCTGGTCCATGCGCACCTCCGGTCGGTCGTGGTGCGCCCACTCTCTCAGGCGGTGCCGGCGCAGTAGTCGCCGAGGCCGTGTTCGACCAGGGCGAAGGCACGGCGGGCCTCGTCCAGCGCGGCGGGCAGGGCGTCGGCGGCGCGTTCGCCGGACAGCATCCGCCGGTGGTTGCCGCCGATCAGGGTCAGTCGGACGGCGAGCAGCTGGGCGGCGGCGATCCGGGCGGTCAGCTCGTCGTGGGCCGGGTCCTGGGCGAGCAGTTCCGCGGCGAGCAGGGACTGGGCGCGCTGGTCGAAGGCGGCGGCGGCACGCAGGGCGAGCGCCGGGGTCGTGTGGACCAGCCGGATCAAGTCCAACACCACCTGGTCGTCGTTCAGGCCGGTGGCAGGGTCCCGCTTCTCCAGCGCGGTGAGGAAGTGCTCGCGCAGCGCGGCGACCGCCGAGGTGCCCGGGGCACGCTCGCGCACCACCCTGGCCGGCTCGTCGAGGTGCTGTTCCATCGGGCCCATGACCAGGTCTTCCTTGGTGGGGAAGTAGTTGAAGACGGTCATCTTGGACACCTCGGCCGCAGCTGCGATCTCGGCCACCGACACCTGGTCGAAACCGCGTTCGGCGAACAGCCGGACGGCCGTCCGGAAGATCCGGAGGCCGGTCTGGATCTTCTTGCGCTCGCGCAGCGGGAGCGCGTCGAGGTCGCGGGCGGGGCCGAGGTCCAAGCCGGAGTGGATCGCCATGGGCCGACTGTACCAGGATCAAACCTTGACCAGGGCTAAGCATGAGCCGAGCTGAAAGATTGTCTCAGCTGAAGAATTGACTCAGTCCAAGTGGGCTGCCATGGTGGTGGCGAGCCCGCCGGACCATGCCGGCCGCGGCCGAACTCCACCGAATCCGGGGGGACTTACCGATGGCATCCGCCGCTCCGAACACACCCGTCCAGGCCGGGACCGGCCCGATGACGGCCGCCCGACGCACGCTGGGCCTGCTGCTCTGCCTGGCCACGATCGTGCTGGCCGTCCTCGACTCGAACATCGTCTCGGCGGCCACCGTGCCGATCGTCCGGGACCTCGACCCCGTCCACGGCGTCGACCGGCTGCCCTGGCTGGTGAGCGCCTTCGCGCTGGCCGCCACCGCGCTGCTGCCGCTCTACGGCAAGCTCTGCGACGTCTACGGCGCCAAGCGGGTGCTGCTGGGTGCGCTCGGCGCCTTCCTGCTCGGCTCGGCGCTGTGCGGGGCCGCGCAGTCGATGGACCAGCTGATCGCCTTCCGGGCCGTCCAGGGCATCGGAGGCGGCGGGCTGATGAGCGTCACCATGGTGGTCATCGCCCACCTCCAGGACCCTGAGGAGCGCGGCAGCGGCAAGGGCGGCGCGATGGGCGGCATCGTCACGGGCCTGGGCATGGCCGTCGGCCCGCTGGTCGGCGCGCTGTTCACCGACCACCTCGGCTGGCGCTGGATCTTCTACATCAACCTGCCGCTCGGCCTGCTCGTGGTGGCCGGCGTCGCCCTGGTGATCAAGCTGCCGCAGAGCGCGCACCGACGCGGCCTTGACTTCCTCGGCGCCACGCTGGCCGCCGCCTTCGCCACCGGCCTGCTGTTGGTCACCGAATGGGGCGGCAAGGACTACGCCTGGACCTCCCCGCAGATCACCGGCCTGTCCGCCGCCACCCTGGCCGCCCTTGGGCTGTTCCTCTGGCGCCAGGCCACCGCCGCCGAACCGGTGCTGCCGCTCTCGCTTTTCCGGATCCCGGTCGTGCGGATCGGCTTCGCCGTCCAGGGCCTGGTCGGAATGGGCATGACCGGCTCGATCGTCTACGTGATGATCTACCTGCAGGTCGCCCGGGGGATCGCCCCGACCACGGCGAGCCTCTACCTGATGCCGATGGCGGCCGGGATGACCGGAGTCGGTCTGCTGGCCACCCGGCTGATCGCCCGAGGCCGGTCGCCGCGCACCTTCCTGACGGCCGGCGCCGCCTCCGGGACGCTGGCCCTGGTGCTGCTCGGGCTCAGCGGGCCGGACACCCCGCTGTGGGCGGTGGGTGCGGAACTCGCCCTGCTCGGCGCCGGGTTCGGCCAGCTGATCGGACAGCTGATCACGCTGGTGCAGGACACCGCCCCGCGCCACCAGCTCGGCGTGGCGACCAGCGGCATCCGGTTCTTCCAGACCCTCGGCGGGGCGCTGGGCGCGGCGCTCTTCGGCACCCTGTTGGCCCGGGTCTTCGAGGCCGGTGAGCCGGGGCGGCCGCTCGGAGCGGTGCGGGTGCTGACGGGCGCGGCCCGGGAGCACGTGGTGCGCAGCTTCACCGACGCGGTGGACGTGGTGTTCCTGTCGGCGGGCGGCGTGATGGCGCTCGTGCTGGTGCTGGCACTGCGGCTGCGGTCGGCGGAGGCGGCGGCGGGGACGGCCGGGGAGCCGGTGCTGGCCGCCTGAGCCGGAGTCAGGGCGGGGGGGGGGGGGGACCCCCCCCCCCCCCCCCCCCCCCCCCCCCCCCCCCCCCCCCCCCCCGGTACGTCCGGTCCGCTCCGGTTCGGTGCCGCCGGGTCCCGCGTCAGGCCTTCGCGGCGGCCCACTCGGGGGCCAGGATCGCCCAGATCTCCTTGTCGTGGCGCACCCCGTCGTGCAGGAACCACTCGCGCAGCACGCCGTCCCGCCGCATGCCGACCCGCTCGGCCACCGCTCGGCTGCGGGCGTTGACGGCCGAGCACCACCACTCCGCGCGGTGCAGGCCGCGGGTGACGAAGGCGTAGTCGAGCAGCTGCCGCACGGCGGCGGTGACCAGGCCGCCGCCCTCGCCGGCCGGCTCGGTCCAGGCGCCGATCTCGCAGTTGCCGGTCTTGGTGCTGAAGTGCACGAACATCACGCCGCCGACCAGCGTGCCGTCCCGCCAGATGCCGTAGATCCGGCGCTCGTCGACCGCCTGGCCGTCGGCGTAGCGCTGGAGGGTGGCGCGGGCCGAGTCCAGGTCGGTGGAGAAGGTGGCCCACGGGATCCACGGGTCGGTGTGGGACCGGGCACGGTCGATGTGGGCCAGGAACTCGGGGGCCTGCCAGGGCTCCAGCGGGCGCAGTTCGGCGTTCTCGGCGAGCGGTACGGAAAACACGGGCGGGCCTTTCAGGGTGGGGCGCGAGGCACGGAGTGCGGCGCGGGTGGTGGAGTGGTGCGCGGGCTGTCGGCCCTCATTCATAACAAACGTTTGGTATGTACGATAGCCCCCATGACGCCAGCCCGTGGAGACCATGACGCCCGCCGCTCGGAAGTCTCCGAGGGGGTGTGGCGGGTGCTCTCCACCAAGGGCTTCGAGGGGTTGACGCTGCGCGCGGTGGCGGCCGAACTGGGCGCTTCCACTGGGCTGTTGACGCACTACTTCCCGAACAAGCGGGCACTGCTGAGCCATGCGCTGGAGGAGCTCGACCGGCGGTCGGCGGCCCGGCCCCGGCGCGCCGCCCCCGTCGACGGCACCCCGCCGCCGGTCGGGCTGGCCCGGCTGCGGGCCGCACTGCTCGACGTGCTGCCGCTGGACGAGGCGGCCGTGGCGGGCAACCGGATCTGGGTGGGCTCCTGGGACGTCGCCCTGGCCGATCCGGAGCTGGCGGCCGCGCACGCGGGCCGTTACGCCCGCTCCCGGGAGGCGCTGACGGCGCACGTGGCGGACGCCCAGCGGCTCGGCGAGCTCCCGGCCGGGGCGGACCCCGCCGGGCTGGCGGCGGGGGCGCAGGCGTTCGCGCTGGGGCTGGTGGTGCAGGCGCTGTTCGCCCCGGCGGAGTTCCCGGCCGAGCGGCAGATCGCCCTGCTCGACGCCTATCTGGCCGGATTGGCGGGCTGACCGGCAAGGCCGGCGGCCCGGCTCCCGAGGTGCTTTCCCGGGGCGGTTTCCTGCGGCGGTGAGGGATTCATTCCGCAATTCCGGTCGCTTTCCCGGCGCCGGGACACGGATCGTCACGGATCGTGCGCGTTGAGTAAAAATCACCCGGAGGTCCGGAACGACCACGGTAAGTGTCCGCCGGGTGCGACGGCCTGCGGAATTGCCGGTGGCGCCCCCAGCAGGATTCGAACCTGCGACCTACCGCTTAGAAGGCGGGTGCTCTATCCGCTGAGCTATGGGGGCGGGACGGACGGCGCCCGTGATGGGCGTGACCGCGGCCGGGATCGGGCGACGAGCGCCGGGGCGCACGCTGTCCGGCCCCGTGCCTGAGGGTGGGGGTGGGGGTTGGTGGGCCCTCGCCCTGTCGGGGACAGGATAAGGGTGTCCAGTTCCTCGGCCGGCTGCGACGACACCGTCGTTGGTGTGTCGGTTCGGTGGAGCGGTCCGATAATCGCAGGTGAAGGCCGTGAGTGCAGCGGTATGGCACTGTTCCGTGCCGGACGTTGTGCAGTCGTTACGGGGCTGCCTCCTCACCCGTTATGGATTCGACACGGAGAATGTCCCACCGCGGGCGCGGGTGGGGGGCCGTATTCGGCTTGCTCCAGTCGGATGACGTGCGCGGACGGGCGCCCGGCTCGCGTCCCGCCGCCCGCCGACGGGGGCGGCGATCAGGGGGTTTGTTGTCATGGACCCGAAGAGACGGCCGCCTGGCGGGTGTGCGAAGGCTGAAATTCACCCCTGCGGGTGACGGCGGCTTTCTGTTCCGTCGAGTTATCCACAAGATTGAGGAACTCGGTGGCCGGGATTTCCTCCGGGGCGCACTCTCAACTCGCACCGCTCGATTCCGTACGGTGCATCGGCGAAAGCGGAGAGTGCGCTGTGAACGAGACTCATGTGACGGTGGTCGGCAATGTCGCGACGGAGGTGAGCTACGGGGAAACCACCAACGGAGTGCCGATGGCGAACTTCCGGCTCGGCTGCACGGAGCGGCGTTACGACCGCGAGCGGGCGTGCTGGGTGGACGGCGAGACGCAGTGGCTGAGGGTGACGGCCTGGCGGGCGCTCGCGGTGAACCTGATCGGCTCCCTGGCCAAGGGGGACCCAGTGCTGGTGACGGGCCGGCTGCGGGTGCGGGAGTGGACGGACGGCGAGGTGAAACGGAGTCGGGCCGAGATCGACGCCCGGTCGGTCGGGCACGATCTCACCCGCGGCACCTCGGCGTTCCGTTGGGCCGCCGGAGTGCGCGGGCAGCCGCCCGGCGGTGCGGGGCCCGCCGTGGCGGAGGCGGCGCGGACGGCGGAGGCGCCGGTGCCCGGGTGGATCGTCAGCGCGCTGGAGGCGCGCAAGGCCTCGGTGCCGCCGTCGGCGCCGCGACAGCCCGAGCCGCCTCCGGGTGTGCGGTCGGTGACGGAGGAGGGGGGTGAGGTGTCCGACGGGGAGAAGACCGGTGAAGTCCCGGCGATGCTGGACTGACCGGACGACGGCCTTCTCTGTCGACAAATATGTTGATCGAGAAGGCGGTTGTCCCCGCACCGCAATCCCGGCCGGATAACGGAAAGTGGCGGACGGATTCTGGCAGATCGTCAGCTTGTGTGGAACCTGAGGGGGTTGATAACGATCCAGATACGGAATCGTCCTGATTTCGCATGGAGGTTTCGGGGCCTCTGAGGCTCAATAGGATTCGTCTGGTTCACACCCGCAGCGGTGCCACACAGGCAGCACGCGCGGGCACGGCAAGTCGCGGGCTGCCCACTCGGCGTGGCCTGCTCGGAGGGATCCCAGATGTTCCAGAGGCAGGGGCGGAGTCTGTCCCGTATAACCACTGTCATGCTCACGACCAGCGTTGCGCTGGGCGGAGGCCTGTTCGCAGCCGGCGCGGCGGTCGCGGCGGACACTCCGGCGTCGGGCGTGACCGCCGTGGTCCAGAACACCATGCTCGGCGAGAAGATCGACGTTCAGGGCAAGGGCACCGTCGAAGGCGGTCTGTTCACCCTCAAGACGGCCGCAGGCGAGAAGCTCCAGACCTACTGCATCGACTTCGACAACCCGGTCTACTTGGACAGCAACGCCAAGTACCACGAGTCGGACTGGGCGTCGAGCTCCCTCAACAGCAACGCCAACGCTCCCAAGATCCGCTGGATCCTGGAGAACTCGTACCCGCAGGCGAACCTGAAGTCCCTGGCCGCGGCGATCCACGTCGACGGCCTGAGCGACGAGGACGCCGCCGCCGGCACCCAGGCCGCGATCTGGAAGTTCTCGGACAACAAGACCGCCGTCCCGCAGCACGACAACGCCAAGAAGCTGCGCGACTATCTGGTCAGCGACGTCAACAAGGGCGTCGCGGCCGAGCCGAAGCCCTCGCTGACGCTGACCCCGGACTCCGTGTCCGGAAAGTCCGGCAGCAAGCTCGGCCCGTTCACGCTGAACTCCAGCGCCAACGAGGTGAAGCTGACCGTCTCCGGTGACGCCGCGGACAAGGCCAAGCTGGTGGACAAGGACGGCAAGCCGGTCAACGGCGCCCTGGCCGGTCCGATCGCCAAGGACACCCAGCTGTTCCTGGACGTGCCGGCCGGCACCCCGGACGGCAAGGCCGCCGTCAACGCCAGCGCCGACGCCAGCGTGCTCAGCGGCCGGGTGTTCATGAGCGACGTGGACAACCGGGGCCGCCACAGCCAGACCATGATCCTGGCCGGCTCCACCAAGGTGAGCGTCGCGGCCGCGGCCGGTGCCACCTGGAAGCAGGGCAAGGGCGCGCTCATCGACAGCTCCGCCAAGGTCGAGTGCGCCAACAACGGCGTGCGCGTCTCCGTCACCAACAGCGGTGACGAGGCCGGCGCCGTCGCGGTCGGCTCGCAGCAGCTGACCGTCCAGCCGGGCAAGACCGAGAGCGTCCTCGTCAAGGTCGCCGAGAAGACCGAGTACGCCATCACCGTGGCCGGTCCGAACGGCTACTCCAAGAAGTTCACCGGCGTCCTGGACTGCAAGACCGGGGTGACCCCGACCGGCGCCCCGACCACCCCGGCCGCGACCGGCACGGCGAGCGCCACCCCGTCCGGCACCCCGAGCACCGGCGCCGGTCAGCCGGCCCCGGCGACCACCAGCGCCGCCCCCGGCACCGGTGGCCTGGCCCAGACCGGTGCCAGTGACTCGACCCCGATCATCGCCGCCGTCGCCGGTGGCCTGGTCGTGGCCGGTGGCGCCGCGGTCTTCATCCTGCGCCGTCGTGGCCGCCACGGTCGCACCACCGCCTGAACGGCTTGAACGGCTTGAACGGCTTGAACGGCTTGAACAGCTGAACCGCTTGAACAGCCCGAAGGGCTTGACCGCCCGAACCGCCTGAACGGGCCGAGGGAGTCCACCCCTTGAGGCCCTGAGCAGTGGAACCGGCCCGGTTCCCCGCAGTCGACGCCCAGTCGACGCGGGGAACCGGGCCTTCGGCGTTCCACGGCCCTGGCGGGAAGACCCCGGGCGGTTCGGGGGTTTCGGTCGGGTGCGGCACAATGGAAGGCTGCAAGCCGAATTACTCCCGACGACGCCGGAGCGATCTCACGTGGCGGAATACATCTACACGATGCGCAAGGTGCGCAAGGCTCACGGAGACAAGGTCATCCTTGACGACGTGACGCTCAGCTTCCTCCCCGGAGCGAAGATCGGCGTCGTGGGCCCCAACGGCGCCGGTAAGTCGACCGTGCTGAAGATGATGGCCGGCCTGGAGCAGCCCTCCAACGGCGACGCCTTCCTCTCGCCCGGCTACACCGTCGGCATGCTCCTCCAGGAGCCGCCGCTCGACGAGTCCAAGACGGTCCTGGAGAACGTCGAGGACGGCGTCAAGGAGATCAAGGGGAAGCTCAACCGCTTCAACGAGATCGCCGAGCTGATGGCGACCGACTACTCGGACGCGCTGCTCGAGGAGATGGGCAAGCTCCAGGAGGACCTGGACCACGCCGAGGCCTGGGATCTGGACGCCCAGCTGGAGCAGGCCATGGACGCCCTGGGCTGCCCGCCCGGCGACTGGCCGGTCACCAAGCTGTCCGGTGGTGAGAAGCGCCGCGTCGCGCTCTGCAAGCTGCTGCTGGAGGCCCCCGACCTGCTGCTGCTCGACGAGCCCACCAACCACCTGGACGCCGAGTCGGTGAACTGGCTGGAGCAGCACCTGGAGAAGTACAAGGGCACCGTCGTGGCCGTCACCCACGACCGGTACTTCCTGGACAACGTCGCCGAGTGGATCCTCGAGCTCGACCGCGGCCGCGCCTACCCGTACGAGGGCAACTACTCCACCTACCTGGAGACCAAGCAGTCGCGTCTCAAGGTCGAGGGCCAGAAGGACGCCAAGCGCGCCAAGCGGCTCAAGGAAGAGCTGGAGTGGGTCCGCTCCAACGCGAAGGGCCGCCAGGCGAAGTCCAAGGCCCGCCTGGCCCGCTACGAGGAGATGGCGGCCGAGGCCGACAAGATGCGGAAGCTGGACTTCGAGGAGATCCAGATCCCGCCGGGCCCGCGCCTGGGCAACGTCGTCATCGAGGTCGAGAACCTCAACAAGGCCTTCGGCGAGAAGGTCCTGATCGACGACCTGAGCTTCACCCTGCCGCGCAACGGCATCGTCGGCATCATCGGCCCGAACGGCGCCGGCAAGACCACCCTGTTCAAGATGCTCCAGGACCTGGAGACCCCGGACAGCGGCACGGTCAAGGTCGGCGACACCGTCAAGATCAGCTACGTCGACCAGACCCGCTCCAACATCGACCCGAAGAAGACCCTCTGGGAGGTCGTCTCCGACGGTCTGGACTGGATCAACGTCGGCCAGGTCGAGATGCCGTCCCGCGCCTACGTGTCGGCCTTCGGCTTCAAGGGCCCGGACCAGCAGAAGCCGGCCGGCGTGCTCTCCGGTGGTGAGCGCAACCGCCTGAACCTGGCGCTCACCCTCAAGCAGGGCGGCAACCTGCTGCTCCTCGACGAGCCCACCAACGACCTGGACGTCGAGACCCTCTCCTCGCTGGAGAACGCCCTGCTGGAGTTCCCCGGCTGCGCCGTGGTCATCTCCCACGACCGTTGGTTCCTGGACCGGGTGGCCACCCACATCCTCGCCTACGAGGGCGACAGCAAGTGGTTCTGGTTCGAGGGCAACTTCGAGTCGTACGAGAAGAACAAGATCGAGCGGCTGGGCGCCGACGCCGCCCGTCCGCACCGGGCCACGTACAAGAAGCTGACCCGAGGCTGACATCCGACTGTCACGACGGCCCGGCAGACTGCCCTCCGGGGCGGCCTGCCGGGCCGCGGCCCGTCGCCGGTCCGTGACGACGGGCTACCGGACACCGAGGAGACATCCGTGGCTCGCCACATCTACGCCTGCCCGCTGCGCTGGTCCGACATGGACGCCTTCGGGCACGTCAACAACGTGGTCTTCCTGCGCTACCTGGAGGAGGCCCGGATCGACTTCATGTTCACCCAGGCCGCCGAGGCCGGGGCCGGGGAGTTCGCGGGCGGCTCGGTGGTGGCCCGCCACGAGATCGACTACAAGCGCCCGCTGGTGCACCGGCCGGAGCCGGTCACCGTCGAGACCCGGGTGACGCACATCGGCAGTGCCTCGCTGACCGTCTCCTACGACATCAAGGACGTCCACGAGGACGGCAGCGAGACGGTGTACGTCCGCGCCTCCACCGTGGTCGTCCCGTACGACCTGGCGCAGGGCCGGCCGCGCCGGATCTCTCCGGTCGAGCGGGAGTTCCTCTCCCGTTTCATGGACGAGGCCCCGGCCGTCGCGGCAGTCTGAAAGTCCCAGGCCCGCCGCGAGCGGACCTCCGCCCCGACCGGGCCGTACGACGATCGAGCCCACAACGATCGAGCCCGACGATCGAGCCCCACGACGATTCGAGCTGAGCCACGTTGACCGTCACCGCCCGCCTCGCCCTGACCGACACCGGTGAGGCCGCCGACCTCGCCGCCTTCCTGCTGCGTCTGCTGCGCTTCGACAAGGCGGCGGCCGTGCGGCTGCAGGCGGTGGCGCCCGACGGGGACGACGGTGTGCTGGCGGTCTTCGGGCGGCTGCCGTTGGGCGGTTCGGGTGCGCTGGCGATCCGCACCGCCCGGCTGAGCGGCCTGGGCGAGCCGGTCGACCTGACGGTCTCGGCCGGACAGTTGCTGGAGGGCGTGGACGCCGAGGCGGGTGCGGTGGCGCTGCCCGCGCCGGTGACCGGCCCGGCCTGGGCCGGACTGCTGCCGCCGCGGGCCGGCTGGCAGCCGGTGGGGGCCCCGCCGGCCGCCGAGGTGTACCCCGAACTGATGGCGGGCGTCCAGGAGTTCCGCGAGCGCAGCGAGGCCGTCCCGGCGCACCACCGCACCCGCGAGGTGCTGGACCGGCTGGCGGACGAGATCTGGTCGCGTCCGGTCGCCGCGCTGCCCGCGTTGCCGCTGCGCGCGGTGCACGCCGCGTACGTGATCGGCTTCCTGAAGCCCGGCGCCCCGCTCACCGTGCACCGGGCGGGCGGCTGGCTGCGGTTGAGCGCTCCGGCGGGTTCGGTGGTGGTGCGGACCGCGGCCGCGCCGGGCGCGGGGCTCGGGCTCAGCCCGGTCCGGTGACCCCGTCAGCAGGCCGGGCGTGGGGCGAGCCGGAGCCTGCAACTTAGCCGGAGCCCTGAGCGAGCCGGGGCGTGCGGCGGTTCGGTGGTGCGGCGGTTCAGCCCGGGGTGTTGATCATCGACGCGGCGGCGTACGTGAGGTAGTCGAGCAGTTGCCGTTCGTGCTCGGCGGGCAGCTCCAGGCTGTGCACGGCGGCGCGCATGTGCGTCAGCCAGGCGTCGTGCGCCGCCTTGTCGACCTTGAACGGCGCGTGCCGCATCCGCAGCCGGGGGTGGCCGCGGTGGTCGCTGTAGGTGCGCGGGCCGCCCCAGTACTGCATCAGGAACAGCGCCATCCGCTCCTCGGCCGGGCCGAGGTCCTCCTCGGGGTACATCGGCCGCAGCAACGGGTCCTCGGCGACGCCCTCGTAGAAGCGCCGGGCCAGACGCCGGAAGGTCGGCTCGCCGCCGACCTGGTCGAAGAAGGTCTCCTCGCTGAACGTGCCTCGCCGGATCTCTGTCACCCGACCATGGTCGCAGACGCCGACGGGGCCGTACACCGGGACCAGCGGCGTACGACCCCGTCGGGCCGGAGCGGTGCGCGGGGAGCGGTCAGCGCGGGGCGCTCACGCACTCACGCACTCGCGGTCAGGCGTCCTCCCACTTGAACAGCTTCCAGGCGATGCCGGTCAGCACGGCTGCGAAGAGCAGCAGGCCGCCCATGGTGGGCAGGGCGTCCGTGACGCCGCCGCCGCGGGTGAGCACCGACTGGGCGGTGTCGACCAGGTAGTGCAGCGGCATGACCTTGGAGACGGCCTGCAGCCAGCCCGGAGCGCCGTCCATCGGGAAGAACGAGCCGGACAGGAAGGACATCGGCAGCACGATGATCTGCGAGATGCCGTTGGCCGCCTCCTCGGTCTTGGCGACCGAACCGGCCAGCAGGCCGATCGACATGAAGGCGAGCGTCGCACAGGCCACCAACGGCAGGACCAGCCACCAGTCGCCGGTGAGCTTGAGCCCGAAGAAGCTCGTGGCGACCACCAGGAAGACGGCGGTCTGGAGGAAGGCGGTCAGCAGCGAGACCAGGATGCGGGAGCTGACGACCGTGCCGGCGCTGATCGGTGCCAGCCGGAGCCGGCGCAGCACCTTGGACCTGCGCCAGTTGACCAGGGTCAGTGCGGCGCCGAAGACCGCGCCGGTGGCGATGGCCCAGCCGAGCAGACCGGGGGTGAGGAACTGGATCGGCTTGAGCGACTGGTCCTCGACCTGCTGGGCGTCCACGACGTAGGCCGCCGGCTGGTGGGTGGCCCGCTGGTTGGCTTCCTGGACCACCGAGTTGAGGATGCCCTGGAGCGCGCCGGCGCGGACCTGGTCGGCGGCGGTGTAACGCAGCTCGACCTTGCCGTCCGGGCCCTGCTTGATCAGCGCGTCGAAGTCGCCCTTGCGGACCTTCGCCAGCGTGGCGGCCTCGTCGTCGGTCCTGGTGATCGTGAGGACCTTGTCCAGCCCGGCCCGCTCGGCGCCCTGGATCGAGTCGAACAGCTGCACCGCGCCGACCTGCGCGACCTTGGCGTGCGGGGTGTTGGAGCCCTTGGTGACGCTGCCGAAGAAGACCAGGAAGACCAGCGGGAAGAGCAGGATGAAGAAGGTCGCGGTGCGGTCGCGCTTCATGCCGAGGAGCATCGCGCGGGACAGGCTCCAGAAGGCGCTGACCCGCTCCGGCCCGCCGTCGGCGCCGGCCGGGCCGCCGCGTCGGGCGGGGGCCGTGGGCTCGGTGGAGGTGGGGGCGGTCATGCGCGGAACTCCCGTCCGGTCAGCTGGAGGAAGACGTCCTCCAGGGTGGCGCCGCGCACTTCGAGGCCGCGCAGCGCGTTCTGCTCGGCCAGCACGCTGAGCACTGGGGCCGGGAGCCGGGTCGAGACGGAGAGCGAGACGGTGTCGTCCTCCAGGGTGGCGACGTCGGCGCCGGCCGCGGTCAGCAGTTCGCGGGCCCGCTCGACCGTCAGCTGGCCGGAGGCCACGCTGATCCGGACGGTGTCGTCGATCTCGCGGATCAGCGCCGCCGGGGCGCCGGTGTGCAGGACCTTGCCGTGGTCCATGATCGAGACCCGGTCGCAGAGCACCTCGGCCTCGTCCAGGTAGTGGGTGGTCAGGACGACGGTGCGGCCCTCGTTGTTGATGTCCCGGAGCAGGTCCCAGAGGTTGCGGCGGGCCTGCGGGTCGAGGCCGGTGGTGGGCTCGTCCAGAAAGACGAGCTCCGGGTCGTGCGCCAGGGCGCAGGCGATCGACAGGCGCTGGGCCTGGCCGCCGGACATCTGGTCGGTCAGCGTCTCGGCCTTGTCGGCCAGGCCGACCCGCTCCAGCATCGCATCGGCCCGCTTGGGGCCGACCCCGTAGAACGACGCGAAGGTGCGGATGGTCTCGCGGGCCGTCAGTTTCCGGAAGAAAGCGGAGGCCTGGAACTGCACACCGATGCGCGGCAGCAGTTTCGGATTCCGCGGCCAGGGGGCCATCCCCAGCAGTTCGACCCGGCCCTCGTCGGGCTTTCGGACCCCTTCTAGGATCTCCATGGTGGTGGTCTTCCCGGCCCCGTTGGGGCCCAGGATCCCGTAGAACTCGCCGGCCTCGACGGTGAGGGACACCCCGTCGACGGCCTGCACATCCCCGTACCGCTGACGGATGCCGTCCGCGGATATAGCTGCAGTCATGTGCCCTGAGAATAGGGGTTTCGACGCGTCTTGTGCACACCCGGGGCGTGAATTTGGGGATTTCCTGAGGAAGCCGGAGAAAAGGCCCGGCCGGGCGAAATGCTGAATTCCGCCCGGCCGGGCAGGAGTTGCGGCTGACGCGCCCTCAAGGGGGCGTCAGGCGCGGTGCACCGTGATCGTCGTCCAGGCTCCGATGTGAATCCGGTCACCGTCGTTGAGCGGCACGGCGGTGTGCGGGGCGATCGGTTCGGCGCCGCCGTTCACGGTGGTGCCGTTGGTGGAGTCCTGGTCCACCAGCACCCAGCTGCCGTCCGCCTGTTCGGCGAGCAGCGCGTGCTGGTGCGAGGCGCCCGGGTCCTCCGGCGGCACCGACAGGTCGATCTCCGGGACGGTGCCCCGGTGCTGGCTGCGCCGGCCGATCCGCAGCTGGCCGCGGCCGGTCAGCGGGATGCGGCGCTCGGGGCAGTACGGCGGGAAGAACAGGCCGGCCGCCTCCGGGCCGCTGCGGGCCATCATCTCGGTGAAGTAGTCACGGTCCGCCGAGACGACCGCGATCCAGTTGGCCCGGACCGGCTCCTCCCTGACGGGCTCCGGCTCGGGCTGCGGCACCGGCGGGGCGAGGTGGAAGGAGGTGCCGAAGTCGCCGCCGCGGTTGTTCGGGCCGGGGCCGGTCGGCTGGGCGTACACCGGGCCGGAGTCCTCGCGCACCGGGGCCTCGGGGAAGGCGCCCTCCGCTGCGGGCCCGTCGTGCCCACGGCCTCGGTTAGCCCCGTTGGCCCCGTTGGCCCCGTTGGCCCCGTCGGTTCCGTTGGCCCCGTCGTCGGGCAGGGCGGGCGGGTAGCCGTAGGTGTGCGGGTACTCCGGTTGCGGAGGCTGCTGCGGCCGGTGGGGCTGCGGCTGGGGATGCTGCGGGGGCTGCGGATGCTGCTGCCGCTGCGGTGCGGGCGGGGCCTGCGGCGGCTGGGGGGTACCGCCGTAGGCCGCCGGGATGTTCAGCGGCGGGGGCTGGGCCGGGCCCGGCGAGGGCGCGCCGGCGGCCGGGGCCTGGCGGCGCGAGGGGGTGGACAGTTCGTAGTCGTAGCCGCACTCCTCGCAGAACCGGCCGGTCTGCGGGCTGCGGCAGATCGGGCAGACGGTCAGGCCCTCGGTGGGGCCGTGCTGCGCGGGCGGCGGCGGGTAGGCGCCGTGCGGGGGAGGGCCCGCGGGTGGCGGGTAGGCCGCCGGCGGCGGGTAGGCACCGGGGGGAGGGTAGGCACCGGGCGGCGAAGGGGGCGGGGCGCCGAAGGAGGCACCGCCGTGCTGCTGGTGCCCGGCGGGTGTGCCGGGCGCGGGGTCGGCGCCGGGCGCTCCCGGATAGCCCCCGTGGGCGCCGGGCTGCGGGACCGGCGGAGTCATCGGGAAGCCGCAGAAGTCGCACCAGTCCTCGGCCTGCGACTCGTGGCCCCTCGGGCAGATCGGCATCAGGTCCCCCTCGTTTCGGGCCGGCTGGGCGCGGCTTCGCGCCGGGCGGCCGGCCCGATCACGTCTTCAGCGGTCACTTCTTCACACGTACCGTCTTGGTCGACCGGGTCTCAAGGGTCATCGAGTCGGCCTCGCTCACGTTCTTACGGAATCGAACCGTACCCTCCTTCGGGTCGACCACGTCCACCACCTTCTGCAGCAGCTTGTAGGTGCCCTCGTTCCCGGTCGCGTGGGCGATCCGGACGGCGGCGCCCAGCTTGGCGGTGGCGGTGTCGACGTCCCCGGCGCGATGGGCCTCCAGGCCCTCCTGGATGGAGGAGGCGAGCTCGGCCTGCCCGGTGTAGTGGGCGACCTGCGGGCTGATCCGGGTGGAGGAGGCCAGGTCGTCGGTCCAGACCGCCTTGACCAGTCCCTGGGAGAGCACTTCGGGGGTGCCGCCGCCGACCTCCGGGGGCAGCACCAAGCTGATCCGGGCGGCGAGCATCTCGTTGCCGACGGCGGCGGCCGGGACCTCCACGCAGACGTGGTAGTCGCGGCTCTCGTCGCCCCAGGAGCCGGTCGGGTAGTCGCCGGCCCGGGGGCCGGCCTCGGCACGGCGGCCGGTCAGGTCCTCGACCGAGGGGGCTACCTGCTTGACGAACTTCACGGTGGCGTTGGCCGGGGTCCAGATCCGCAGTGCGACGTCGGCGACCTGCTTGCCCATCGCGCCGGCCATCATCGAGCGGAAGTCCTCGGCCAGTCCGGAGGGCTCGGCGACGATGTCGACGGTGCCGAGCAGCGCCGAGGAGATCGTGCGCAGTTCGTCGATCCGCCAGTCGGTGCCGACGCCCCGGCAGTCGGCGGTGAAGCGGCCGGTGACCCGCTCGATGGTGCGGGCCAGGTCCTCCGCGGACTCGTGCTCGTTGTTGCCGTCGGTGAGCAGGACGGCGTGCCGGATGGCGATGTCGGGGCGGGTGAGGAAGAGCGTGTCGGCCTTGGCCAGCCAGGTGCCCATGGCGGTGCCGCCGGCCGCGGTGAGGCGGCGCAGCGCCTCCTTGGCCTGGTCGCGGGTGCTCGGCGAGGCCGTGGCCAGGGTGCCGTCGCCGGGGTAGATGTCGCGGGCCTCGTGGGTGCCGGCCACCACGGCGAAGGCGGTGCCGTCGCGCAGGGCGTCGATGGCGGCGGCGGTGGCCTCCCGGGCGCCGTTGATCTTCGTCTTGGGGTAGTCCATCGAGCCCGAGCAGTCCACCAGGATCACCACGGCCGCGGTGGCGTCGGCGCTCCGGCCGGCGGCGTCGGCGAGGCCGAGCGGGCGGCCGCCGGAGGTGCCGCCGCCGGTGGCGGTGACGGTGACGATGGCGTTGACCTCGCGGGCACCGTCGGCCAGGTACTCGTTCTGGAAGATCTCCACGTCGAACCTGGGCAGGTTCGGCTTAGCCAGTGTTGCCATGGGGCGGTCGGCTCCCGTCGGGTGAGGGTGGATGCGAGCGGGTCGGCGGGGCGGTCCGGCGGCCGGGGGCCGTCGGACCGCTCGTGGGGGCCGGTCAGGCCGTCGGCGGGTGCGGGGGCTGCGGCGGGACGGGCGGCGCGGCCGGAGGTGCCGGGGGCGCCGGCGGCGCGGTGGTGGGTACGGGAGGTACGGCCGGGGGTGCCGTCGGCGGTGCGGGCGGGACCGGCGGGGCGGCCGGGGCCGGGACTGAGGTCGGTGCCGGAGCCGGGGGCAGCGGGGCGGCCGGGGAGCCGATCACCGGGAGGTCCGGCAGGGTCGGCTCGTAGTCCTCGTAGTCCTCGTAGTCCTCGGTGCTCTCGCGGCCATCGCCGTCCCCATGGCCCTCGCCCGCCCTGGGCACGCGGGCGGCGGCCGGGGTGATCACCTGGAGGTCCAGCGCGGTGGGCGTCTCCTCGAACTCCTCCACCGGGACGGCGGGCGGGTCGATCGGCAGCACCGCGACGGTGATGTTGTCGTGGCCGCCGGCAGCGACCGCGAACTTCACCAGGGTCTGCGCCGTCGCGAGCGGTTCGGTACGGGCGTCCGGCCGGACGTAGTACGCCAGGTCGGTGGCCGCCTCGGCGTAGTTCCACAACCCGTCGGTGCAGATCAGCAGCACCCCGGGGACGTGCGGGGTGAAGTCGAGGGTGTGCGGCACGACCTCCTCGGCGTCGGCGCCGAGCCAGCCGGTGATCGCGTGGGCGCGGGGGTCGGCGTAGGCCTCCGCCTCGCCCATCAGCCCGGCCTCGACCATCCGGGCCGCCCAGGAGTCGTCCTGGGTGAGCCGGAACGGCTCGGCGGCGGCGCGGTCGTCCGGGATCCAGTAGGCCCGGGTGTCGCCGACCCAGCCGATGGTGATCCGGCCGCCGGCCGCGATGGCGCTGACGTAGGTGCAGGCGGGCGCGTTGAGGTCGGGCCGGGTCGGGCCGGCGCCGTCGACGGCGAGGTCGGCGACGGCCCTGGCGGCGTCGGCGATCGCGGCGCGCATCGCCTCGTTCGGGTCGCGGCCGGCCTCCAGGGAGGTGAGCAGGGACTCGGAGGCGGCGTCGACGGCGGTCTCCGAGGCCTCGTCCGGGCGGTCGGAGGAGGAGACGCCGTCGCACACCACGGCGACCACGACCGGCTCGCCGCCGGGCAGGGAGGTGGCGGCGACGGTGAAGCAGTCCTCGTTGCGGTGGTGGCGCACGCCGCGGTCGCTGACCCCGGCGACGCCCGCGAGGGCCTTCTCCATGTGGTCGCGCGGGCGCGGCTGGGCGCTGCCGCAGCCCTCGCAGTAGCCGTCCGCGCCGACCTGTGCGTGCCCGCAGGTCGCGCAGACCGGCCCGCGCTGCGGCGGGACGGCCTCACCGTGGGCGGCGGCCCAGCTGGGGGGCATCGCGCCCGGGGCCGCCCGGCCGTCCCGGCCGACCCCGCAGCGCCCGCAGAAGGCGTCCTCCGGGTCCATCGGCTCGGTACAGCTCGGGCACTCGGTCTGCTGCGGCATCGGCTACACCCACGTCCTGGGGCGGGCCCGGTTGGCCCGTTCCACCATCTCGATCCTGGTCTCGGCCCGGTCGGCCAACCGGGCGAGTACCCGGTAGGACTGTTCCAGGGCGAAGCGCAGTTCCCG
This sequence comes from Kitasatospora sp. NPDC029312, assembly GCF_055569215.1. NCBI lineage: Bacteria > Bacillati > Actinomycetota > Actinomycetes > Kitasatosporales > Streptomycetaceae > Kitasatospora > Kitasatospora sp. NPDC029312. Next base: position 39,977 of record NZ_JBVHXY010000033.1, read on the forward strand.
CTCCGCGGCGGGTCGTCCCAGCACCAGGGTGGTGCCGGTCCGCTGGTCGCCGGCGGCCCCCGCGGTGACCCAGCCGAGGGCGGCGCCGAGCACCTCGACGGAGAGCTCCTCGCGGCGGCGGTCGTCGAGGCGCAGCGCGGTCAGCTCGTCGGAGCTCGCGCGGAGGTCGGCGGCGAGCGGGTCGGTGGCGGGGCGCTCGCGCAGCCGGGCGCGGACGGCGGCGATCCGGGCGGCGGTGTACTGGCTGGAGGTGGCCGGGACGGACTCCAGCACGCGGACGGCGCCGGGCCGGTCGTCCTCGGCGAGGCGGACCCGGGCCAGGCCGAAGCCGGCGCTCAGGTAGGCCCGGTCGGTGGCCCACACCAACCGGTAGAACTCGGCGGCGTCGCCGCGGTCGCCGAGCAGTTCGGCGCAGATGGCCAGGGCCAGCTTGGGCGCGGCCTCGCCGGGGAAGGCGTCGTAGACGGCGTCGAAGGCCTCGGCGGCCGCCCGCAGCTCCGTTTCGCCGCTCGCGCCCGCCGCGGCGGCCTCGGCGGCTCCGACCAGGGCGGTCAGGCCGCGGTACCAGACCACCCGCCAGTCGTCGGGGCGGTCGCCCTCCAGCTCGGCGAGCTTGGCCACGGCCTCGCGGTGGCGGCCGAGTTCGAGCCGGGCGCGCAGCTCGCGCAGCCGGCTCTCGACCGAGACGGCGGGCGCGCCGGCCAGCGCCGTGAGCGCCTCCGCGGGGTCGGCGGCGAGCAGGGTGGCGAGGAAGCCGGCGTTCGGGTCGCCCGGGTCGACCCGGGGGACGGGCAGGGCGAGGGCGGCGGCCGACGCGTCCAGCGCGGTCACGCTCAGCCGGCCGGGCTGGTCGGCGGGCTGCACCAACTCGGTGTCGACGACGCGCAGTTCGGGGCCGAACAGGGTGGACGGCGCGGGCCGGGGCCGGTCGTCCTGGAGGGCCAGGACCTCGCGCAGCACGCCGGTGAGCTGGTCGGCCATCTCCTCGGCGGAGGAGAAGCGGCGGGCCGGGTCCGGGTCGGTGGCGCGGACCAGGAAGCGGTAGTACGACTCGTACCTGGCGAAGACCTCGACGTCCTCGGGGCCGGGCAGCGTGTCGCGGTAGGTGGTGCTGTAGCCCTGGAAGTCGAAGGTGAGCACCGCGAGGGTGCGGGCCACGGTGTACAGGTCGGAGGCGGGGGACGGGCCTTGGGTGGCGATCTCGGGGGCCTGGTAGCCGATGGTGCCGTAGATCGGGCCGTCGTGGTCGAGCCGGCAGACCGCGCCCATGTCGATGATCTTGAGCGTGTCGCCGCTCTGGATGACGTTGTCGATCTTGAAGTCGCAGTAGATCAGGCCCCGGCTGTGCAGGTACCCGAGCGCGGGCAGCGCCTCCAGGGCGTACGCGATCGCGACCTCCACCGGAAGCGGCTCGCGCCGGCCGTCCGGGGTGCGGCGGTCGTTGGCGATGTCCTTGAGCGACTTTCCGCCGACGTACTCCATGACGATGTAGCCGTCGGTGGAGCCGGACCGCAGGTCCAGGTGCTCGGCGAAGTTGATGATCCGGACGATGTTCGGGTGGTCCACCTCGGCCAGGAAGCGCCGCTCGGCGACGGCCGCGGCGAGCGCGTCCTCGTCGCCGGTGTTCAACAGGCCCTTGAGGACGACCCACTTGTCGTTGACCCGGCGGTCCACCGCCAGGTAGATCCAGCCGAGCCCGCCGTGCGCCAGGCAACCCACCACCTCGTACTGCCCGCCGACCAGGTCGCCGCGGCGCAGCTTGGGCGTGAAGGAGTACGGCGTGCCGCACTTGGTGCAGAACCCCTCCGGCCGGCCCGGCCGGCCGTTCTTCTCCCGGCCCACCGGGGCCTCGCACTTGGCGCAGAAACGCTTGCGCTCGGGCACCTGCGGATCGGTCAGCACCGCCAGCGACGGGTCGGCCGTCGCCACGGTCGGCACGGTGACCAGTCCGGCGCCCAGCCGGTTGCGGGTGCCCGCGCTGACGCTGCCGCGGGTGGAGCGCACCGAGACGGAGCGGCTGGAGCCGGTCCGGGTCGAGCGGTGCGAGCGGGAGCGGCCGGACATCGAGCGGGCGGAGCCGGTACGGCCGGAGTCCGGGGAGACCCGCGCGGACGGGACGTGGGGCTGGGTGACGCCGGTGTCGGCGCCGGGCGGGGTCAGGCCGCACTCGTCGCAGTAGCCGTCGGCGTCGACGGTGCCGGGGCAGTCGCGCGGGCACGGGGAGCCGGGGCGGACGGCGGCCGCTGCCCGCGGCGGTGGGGCGGTGGTGCCGGCGCCGGCGCCGGTGGCGGCGCCGGTGCTGGTTCCGGTGCCGGACCCCGCGGCGGTGCCGCCCGGGCCCGCCGGGGCCAGGCCGCACTCGTCGCAGTAGCCGTCCGCGTCGATCCTGCCGCTGCCGGAGCACTCCGGCCTTACGCACACCTCGCCCATCAACCTCAGCCCCCCTGTGCCTGTCCGTCGGCCGGCGTCCGGCCGGCCGGCTCGTTCGGTGCTCCGGTCCGTCCGTCAGGTGTCCCGTCCGGCGCCCCGTCGGGTGTCTCCTGATGCTCGGCGTGGGCCGGGCGCAGCGACTGCTGGAAGCGGGCCACCGCGGCGGCCGCCGCCCGCAGGTCGCAGGGCGCGCTCCAGAGCAGCCAGCGCGCCTTCTCGTACCGCTCGACCACTTGCGGGTCCTCGGCGACGCCCATCCGGGCCGCCATGGCCTTGTAGGCGTCCAGTCGGCCGCGCAGCTCCGCCCGGACGGCCAGCGGCTGGGTCACCTCGGTGAGGGACTGCCGGGCGCGGGCCAGTTCCTTGGCGGCGGCGTCCTCCAGTGCGTCCAGCAGCGGCGCGAGCCGGCCCCACTGCCCGCTCTGACGCAGCTCCAGTGCGGTGACGATCCGTTCGCGCAGCGCCGAGGCCGGGCCGGGCACCGCCGGGACGTCGCTGGCCGCTATCTTCGCCAGCACCTCGCCGCGGGCCCGGCGCGCCTCGGCCAGGGTGGCGTCGGCCCGCTGGAGCAGGTCGCCGACGGCCTGGAGGCGCTCCTCGGCGTCGTCGCGCAGCCGCAGCAGGTCCTCCAGCTCCAGCCGGACGCCGTCCAGCGCCCGCCCGGCCCGGTCGAAGCGCTCGGTGTCGACCACCCCGGCGGGGGTGGCGAAGGCCACGCCGTCGGGCACGGTGCCGCGCTGGGCGGGCACCCGGGCCGGGCGCCACAGTGCGAGCGGGTCCTCGCGGACCTCGGCGCGCAGGTCGGTGAGGTCGCGCTCCAGCCCGGCGAGGTCGTCGCCCACCGGGTGGCCGCCGGTGCGCACGCCGAGGGCGGCGGCCAGGGTCCGCACCCGGTGGAGTTCGGCCAGTAGCAGGTCGATCCGGGCGGGCAGCGCCGACCAGACCGCGTCGGCGGCGCTGACCACCTCCAGCACGGTGGCGTACCAGGAGTTCATCCGGGCCATCAGCGCGTCCAGGCTGATCCGCTCGACCAGCTTGGCGGGCGCGCCGAGCAGTTGCGGGCCGTCCGGCAGCGCGCCGCCCGGGACGGTGACCGCGTCACCGGTCAAGAGCTCGCTCAGCTCGGCGAGTTCGGGTGCGCCGGGCTTGGCCTTGCGGGCCCGTACGGCGCGCGCCGAGGCGAGCGCCTCCGAGTAGCGGTCGAACAGTGCCCAGAGCAGCGGCAGGCCCTTGCGGGCGACGGACCACCGCTCCAGGGTGCGGCCGGACAGCTCGGCGCCGTCCAGCAGCCGCAGGCCCGGGTGGTCCTGCAGGGCGAGCAGCGCCGATTCGACCGCGTCCCGCTCCGCGCCGAGGCGCGCCAGCGCGCGGTCCACCTCCTCCCGGTTCAGTACCGGGCCAGCTGATGCCGCCACCACGGTGTCCTTCCTTCCTCGCGTGCGATCCCGGCGTCCGTGACGTGCGATCCCACGACATCCCCCGTGTCCACCACCGGTCTCCCCGTGGTGATCGTCCCGAACCCTAGCCGGTGGCCCTGCGGGCGGTACGGGCGCGGGGCGTCAGGGCGGCGCCCGGACAGCGTCGGCGTCGCCCGCCCGACGGCGCTCCGCGCGCTCCCCGGCGCTCCGCGCGCTCCCCGGCGCTCCGCGCGAGAGCGGGGCTCAGTGCGGGACGGGCCAGTAGTGCTCGGCGTCGTTCTGCATGTACGGCTTGAGCCAGCGGTCGTACGAGCGCCCCCACTCGCCGCCGGCGTGGTAGTCGGCCAGCACCTGGTTGACCCGGGCCGTCAGGTCGGTGCTGGTCTTGAGCATGGCGACGCCGATCACCGCCGGCTGGACGTCGCCGTCCACGATCCGCACCGTCTGGTCCTGCGCCGCCTGGCCGGCCGCCAGACCGTCGTCGGTCATGGTGGCGTCGACCTTGCCCAGCTGCATCAGGACCAGGCAGTCCAGCTGGTTCTCGACCGTGACGACCTGCTTGGCGGTCTTCTTGGCGTCCAGTACGGTCGAGGCGGTGGAGCCCTTGGCGGCGCAGACGGTGTGGCCCTTGATCGCGTCGTCGAGGTCGGCCGCCGGACTGGCCTTCGGGACCAGCACGCGCTGGGAGATGCTGAAGTAGGGCTTGGAGAAGGCGACGTCCTTCATCCGGTCGCAGGTGACCGTCATGGTGCGGACGATCAGGTCGACCCGGCCGTTCTTCACCGCGTCGACCCGGTCGGCGGTGGCCACCGGCTTGAGCACCACCTGGCCCGGGTTGCCCATGATGGCGGTGCCGATCGCCCGGGCCAGGTCGATGTCGAAGCCCTCGATCTGACCGGTGTTCGGGTTGCGGGAGCCCCAGCGGTAGCTGTTCTGGTCCACGCCGATCACCAGGCTGTGCTTGGCCTTGACGGCCTTCACCGCCGGGCCGTCCTCGGTGCTCGGCGGCACGCTCTTGTAGACGTCGCAGGCGTCGTCCTGCGACTGCCGGCTCTGCTGGACGGTCTGCGGGGCGGTGGTCGCGGCCGTCGCGGCGGTCGCGGCGGCCGGTGCGGCGCCGGAGGGGCCGCCCCCGCCGAGCACGGTCGCGCAGGCCGCGAGCACCGCCAGCGCGGCGGCGCTCCTGGTCCGTACGGTTCTGGTGCGCATGGTCTCCGTTCCCCCTCTACCGGTACTCGGCCAGTCGTCGGCCGAGGCCGCGCAGTGCGGCGGTCGCGGCCACCAGGGCGAGCACCGCGGCCGCGCCGGCCGCCAGGCGCAGGTCCGCGGCGGTGCCCTCGGCGGCGTCGGTGAACTGCGTCTGCTCGGCGTCGGCGGCCCGGCCGAGGGCCTTGTCGGTGGCGTTGAAGGCGGCGTCGGCCGTCCCGGTGGCGTCGGTGATCGACACGGTGGCGTTCAGCGCGGCCTGGTAGTCGGCGTTGTCGACCTCCAATGACCTCGCTTGGTCGTGTCGTTGGCGCCACACGTCGAACTGCTGCGCGGCCTCGCGGACGGGTTGGGCGGCGGCCGCCGGAGCGAGCCGGACGGCCTCCGGGAGCGAGCCGTCGCGCCGCTCCGACGGGACGTCCCCGGCGTTGTCGCCCGCCAGGTGCTTGGTGGCGCTCGCCCACTGGTCGGCGTACGTGGTGGTGGAGCCGCGCGCGACCAGGTGCAGGTTCTCCGCCAGCCGGGCGGTCAGCACGTCCACCCGGGCGTTGTCGAGCGCCCGAAGCGGGGTCGCGCCGTCGTGGTCGCTCCGCTCCAGCGCCGAACTGGTGGTCAGCCCGGTGACGGCGAGCCAGGCCGTGCCCGCCAGGACGGCGGCGGTGGCGCCCAGCAGGCCGATGTTGAACACCCGGTTGGTGCGGCGGAACAGAGTCAGCTGCACCCAGCCCAGCGCGGCCAGGGTGAGCACCGCCAGTCCGTACGCCCCCCACGGCACCGCCTTGGCTTGGGCGTAGTCGTCCGCCAGCTCCTGGTCCTCGAAGCCCTTCAACTCGGCGGCGGCCGGCAGCAGGACGCCCTGCATCTGCTCGGAGGCGTACCGCAGGTAGGCGCCGCCGAGCGGGATGCCCTGGCGGTTGTCGGCCCGCGCGGTTTCCACCAGACCGGCGTACACCGGAAGTTGCTGGTTCAGCCGGGAGAGTGAGTCCTGGGCCGGCGAGGTCGAGGTGGTCCGGGCGGCGGCCTGGGCGATCAGCTTGGCGGCCTGGGCGAGGTCCTGCTCGTAGCGGTCCCGGACGTCCTTGGGCTCGGTGCCGGCCAGCAGGAAGCCGGTGGCGGCGGTGGTGGCGGCGTCCGCCAGTGAGCGGTGGATCTCCGCCGCGTCCCGGCTCAGCGGCTGGCTGTAGGACACGACCCGGTCGGCGGCCGACGCCCTGGCCTCCAACTGCCAGGCGGTCAGCCCGCCGAAGGCCACCGTGAGCACCGCGAGCAGCGCCCCGGCCAGCCGCAGCCGGCCCGGGGCGGTACGGGTGGCCCGCGCCAGCCGGGCGCGCACGCCGCGTTCGGGGGCTGCCTCCCGGGACGGCTTCGCGGGCGGCGCGGCACCGGGCCGCGGGGCGGGGACACCGGGCGCGGCTGAACCGACGGTCATCACCGGGACCGCCCCCGGTTCGGCCGCCGTCGTTCTTCCGGCCCCGCGGCCCGGTGCGGCCGGTGGCGTGCCCGGCTGCGCCGGGAACGCGGCGCCCGGTGCGCCGTTGCCTACTGGTGTTGCCACCCGCCTCATCCTCCCCTGGGGGCGGACCCGACACCCGGGGCCCGACCGATGGCAGCAGTATGGCCGTGACTCCTTCCGGCCACACCCGACTTGCGCTGATCTTGAGCATGTCGTGCACGGTTTCGGCACGACCCCGTACGGCTGGGTACGTCTTGTCCGGCTCGGTCCGGCTCCGTCCGGCTCGCCACGGCTCGGTACGTGTTGTACGGCTCGTACAGGGGTGGCGGTCCGTGCGACGCGGACGGCGCCCCGTGCGGTTCCGCTCCGTGCGGTTCCGTCTCGCGCCGCTCCGCCTCGCGCGCTTCCGGGCCGCGCATTCCCGGGTACCGGGCCCACCTGCTCCGTACCATGGCCGCATGCGACTGCTTGGAACGATCTCGCCCGACCGCCCGCTGCTCGTCGTCGCCGTCGGCGAGGAGGCCGCCCACCTCGACGAGCGACTGCCGGTGCTGCTCACCGGGATGGGGAAGGTCAACGCCGCGGTGGCCCTGGCCACCGTGCTCGCCCAGGGCGAGAAGCCCTCCGAGGTGATCAACCTCGGGACGGCCGGCGCGCTGCGCCCCGGCTGGGAGGGCATCCACCACGTGGTCCAGGTGATCCAGCACGACCTCGACACCGAGGTGCTGGAGTCCCTGACCGGCCACGTCTACGGCGCCCCGCTGATCGTCGGCAAGGGCGACGGGCCGGTGCTGGCCACCGGCGACCTGTTCGTCGACTCCCCGGCCGCCCGCGAGCGGCTGGCCGAGCAGGCCGACCTGGTCGACATGGAGGGCTACGCCGTCGCCACCGCCGCCCACCGGGCCGGGGTGCCGGTCCGGCTCGTGAAGTACGTCAGCGACGAGGCCGGGGAGGGCGCGGCGCAGACCTGGCGGGAGTCGGTGGACGGCTGCGCCCGGCACCTCGCGGACTGGGTGAACGCCCAGGGCTGGTGACGGCCCGTCGGGTCCGTCCCGGGCCCTAGAGTGGCGCGGTGACTCAGAACACTGCAGCAGCGAACACCGTGCCGAGCAAGCTCTCGGACGTCCGGCCGCCGTCGGCGAACGCCGACGAGCGGACCACCTTGCTGGCCTTCCTCGACTACCTGCGCGAAGCCGTGATCGGCAAGGTGGCCGGCGTCCCCGACGAGGACGCCCGGCGCCCCGGCGTCGCCTCCGGCACCAGCCTGCTGTGGCTGGTGCGGCACCTGACCGCCGTCGAACTCAACTGGTTCGAGTGGGCCTACGGCGGGCTGGGGGAGGGGCCGACGGAGTCGGACGACGTCCCCCTGGACGGCCTCGGCACGGCCGAGGCCGTCGATGCCTACCGGGAGGCGATCGCCCGTTCCAACGCGGTGGCCGCGGCCGCCCCCGACCTCGACCGCCCGGGTGTGCGTTCGCTGCGCCCGGACGCCACCGAAGGGCCGTCGCTGCGCTGGGTGCTGGTGCACATGATCGAGGAGACCGGCCGGCACGCCGGGCACGCGGACATCATCCGCGAGCAGCTGGACGGCGCGGTCGGCCGCTGAGTCCCGGGGTGGGAGGACGGGGTGGGAGGACTCCGCGAGCGTTCCCACCCCGCCCTGCCACCCGCTGACGCCTGCCGCCGGCCTCTGGTCGTGTCAGTCGCGTGTCAGTCGCGGAAGGCCGAGAGGTCGAAGGCGGCCAGCCGCTCCGGGTCGGCGATCACGTCGATCGCGGCGATCGCGTTGTTCACGACGGTGAACGCCATGATCGACAGCGCCCGGCCGTGGTCGCCGATCACCACCGCGCCCGCCGTGCCGTTGACCAGCGCCGGGCGGGCGAACGGCGACAGGCCGCCCCACAGGACGGCCTGGCCGGCGACCGTGGTGGCGCCGGTGAGCACCACCGTGTGCCGGGCCAGCGCGGCGCCGCCGTCCGAGCGGAGCACCACGTCCGGGTCGAGGACCGCGACCAGGGCCCGCAGGTCCCCGTTGCGGGCGGCGGCGAAGAAGGCGTCCACGGCGACCCGCTGGCGGCCGAGGTCCGGGTCGGGTGCGGGCGCCTGCCCCTGCACCTTGCGGCGGGCCCGGCTGGCGAGCTGGCGGGTGGCGGCCGCGGTCTTCTCGATCAGCGGGGCGATCTCCTCGAACGGCACCGCGAACAGGTCGTGCAGCACGAAGGCGACCCGTTCGGCGGGGGACAGCGACTCCATCACCACCATCAGCGCCAGGCCGACGGAGTCCGCGAGCATCACCTCCTGCTCGGGGTCGGTCGCGTCCTCGCGGCGCAGCAGCGGATCCGGGATGCGCTCCGGGCCGGTCTCCCCGTCCGGCCCGGTCGGCTGTAGCGGCTCCTCGCGCCGCTGGGCGCGGTCGCGCAGCAGGTTCAGGCAGACCCGGGAGACCACCGTGGTCAGCCAGCCGCCGAGGTTCTCCACCCCGGAGGTGTCGGAGCGGTCGTACCGGAGCCAGGCTTCCTGGAGCGCGTCCTCGGACTCGCTGACCGAGCCGAGCATCCGGTACGCGACCGCCCGCAGGTGCGGCCGGTGCTCCTCGAACTCCGCCGTCCGGGAAGTCTTCTCGTCCACCGTGTCACATTCCTTCGTCGCCTCGGGTCAGGGCAGCAGGAGCCACCCAACAACGGGTGCGGCGGGGAGATCAACTCCCGGCCCGGGACGAAACGGAGACGATCGTGACGAACAACCTGGTCCTGGTCACCGGTGGCACCGGCACCCTCGGCCGGCAGGTCGTGCCGCTGCTGCGGGCGGCCGGTCGGCCGGTGCGGGTGCTGAGCCGGCGGGAGCGCACGGCGGCGGACGGCGCCGCGCAGGACGGCGTGGTGCACAACGGCGCGGCGCAGGACGGCGCGGCGCAGGACGGCGTGGCGTACGTGCGCGGTGACCTGCTCGGCGACCCGGCCGAGGCGGACGCCCGGCTCGACGGGGCGCTCGCGGGCGTCCACACGGTGCTGCACCTGGCCGGTGGTCCCAAGGGCGACGACGAGGCGACCCGCCGGCTCGTCGCGGCCGCACGGCGGGCCGGGGTGGGGCACCTGGTGTACATCTCGGTGATCGGCGCGGACAAGGTGCCGCTCGGCTACTTCCGGGCGAAGCTCGCCGCCGAGGAGGCGGTGGCCGGCTCGGGCCTGCCGTACACCGTCCTGCGGGCGGCGCAGTTCCACGACCTGGCCTTCACCGTGGTGGAGAAGATGGCGAAGCTGCCGCTCGTCCCGGCCCCCGGCGGGGTCCGCTGGCAGCCCGTGGACGTGCGCGAAGTCGCCGCCAGGCTGGTCGAGTTGGCGCTCGACGAGCCCGCCGGCGCGGTGCCGGACCTGGCCGGGCCCACGGTGTACGGGATGGACGAGCTGACCCGCCGGTACCTGGCGGCCCGGGGCCGCAGCCGCAGGCTGCTGCCGGTCCGGGTGCCCGGCAAGGTCGGCCGCGCCTACCGGTCGGGCGCGAACCTCGCCCTGGCCGGCGCCGAGTACGGGCGGCGCACCTGGGAGGAGTTCCTGGCCGAACGGCTGGCGGCCTGATCCGCAACCTGACGGCTGCGGGAGGTCGCGTTCGGCCTCGGGGAGCGGTACGTGCTGCTCAACGCGGCGGAAGGCGCCGCGTACGAACCGCCGTTCGGGCCGTAGCGGCCGGTGGTCGTTCAGGCCTCGGCGGCCCGCAGGACGGTCTCCGTGCTGACCACCTTGGCGAAGCGCATCGCGTGCAGGGTGGTCGCGGTGGCGCGGGCGAGGTCGGCGGCGGGGACGGTGGTGCCGTCGGGGCCGGTCATGGCGAAGGTGTGCATGGCGTCGGCCGGGAAGACCGCGTCGTAGCCGAGGTTCCCGGCCATCCGGGCGGTGGTCTCGTTGCAGACGTTGGTCATCACCCCGGTGACCACCAACTGCCGGGCGCCGCGCTCCCGGAGCCAGGCGTGCAGGTCGGGGGTGCCGTAGAAGGCGCTGTTCACCGTCTTGGTGATGTGCAGGTCGGGCGTGACGGCGGCGACGAAGTCCTTGAGCCCGTAGCCGGGCGTGCCCTCGACCAGCGGCCCCACCCGGGAGGCGTGCTGCACCGTGACGATCGGGCGGCCGGTGGCCTGCCAGGCGGCGATCAGCTCGGCGATCCGCTGCTCGGCGTCGGGGTTGTCGCGGGGGCCCCAGAAGTCCTCATCCTCGAAGCCCTTCTGGACGTCGATCAGGAGGAGGACGGCGTCGGGGTCGAGGGTGAGGGGGGCGTCGAAGGCGTCGGTGTTGGTCATGGGGTCCATGGTGCTGCGCGGCGCCCGGTGGGGGTGAGGGGCAGGGATGCCACCCATCGATAGGTTCCTGCCACGCGTCCGCCCTCCGTCCGTCGTGGTTCCGCCACGCGTCCGCCATGCTTCAGCCATGCGAACGGTGGGGTGTCTGATCTTCGACGGCGTACGGGCCTTCGACTACGCGGTGATCGGCGAAGTCTGGGCGAACCGCGCCTCCCGGCCGGGGCTGCCCGCCTTCGACCTGCGGGTCTGCGGGCCAGCCGGGGCCCGGGTGCGGCTGGGCGGCGGGTTGGAGCGGGTGCCGGACGCGGGGCTGGCGGCGCTGGCCGACTGCGACCTGGTGGTGGTGCCGGGCGTGGAGGAGCCGGACGCGGCGCGCGCCCCGGAGGTGCTGGCGGCCCTGCGGGAGGTCCGCGCCCGCGGGGTCCCGATCGCCTCGCTCTGCGCGGGGGCCTTCGTCCTCGCCGAGGCCGGGCTGCTCGACGGCCGGGAGGCGACCACCCACTGGGCGCTCGCCCCGCAACTCGCCGTCCGGTTCCCGGCGGTGACCGTCCGACCCGAGGTGCTGTTCACCGGCGGCGAGGGCCTGTGGACGTCGGCCGGGGTCGCGGCGGGCATCGACCTGTGCCTGCACCTCGTCCGCACCGCCCACGGGCAGCGGGCCGCCGCCGCCATCGCCCGCGCGATGGTCACCGCCCCGTTCCGGGCGGGCGGCCAGGCGCAGTTCATCCCCACCCCGGTGCCCGCGCCCACCGAGGACGACCCGCTCGCCCGCCTACGCGCCGAGGTCCTGGCCTCGCTCGACACCCCGTGGACGGTCCGCCGGATGGCGGCCGCGGCCCGGATGTCCGAGCGCTCCTTCGCCCGCCACTTCGGCGCCACCACCGGCACCACCCCACTGCGCTGGCTGCTGGACCAGCGGATCCTCACGGCCCAACGCCTGCTGGAGGAGACCGACCTGCCGGTCGACACGGTGGCCGTGCAGTGCGGCTTCACCTCGGCGGTGTCACTGCGGCCGGTCTTCACGGCCCGGGTGGGGGTGGCACCCCGGGAGTACCGCCGCACCTTCCGCGGCCGGGAGGACGGCTAGCGGAGGCGAACTCCGGATGGCCTTGCGGGAGTTACCCAAGGTGCAGGGACGGTGCGGAACCGTCCGGTCCGCGTGGTGTCGGGTGTCCGGGCGGGGTATAACGACCCCTGACGCGTACAGCGTCCATTCGTCGGGGGGAAACGTGGACCAGGAACTGACCTCTCTCGCGGGGGTCGCCGCCGCCGCAGTCGTCCAGCAGCTGACCACCAGCGCCTGGGAGCGGATCCGCTCCGCCGTCGATGAGTTGTGGCGGCGCAGGCATCCGGAGCGGGCCGAGACGGTGCTCGCCGAGCTGGGGGAGTCCCGCGAGGAGGTGGCCGAGGCACGCCGTGCGGGGGACGGTCAGGCCGAGCAGGAGGTGGTCGACCTGTGGGGCGCCCGGCTGCGCCGGTTGCTCGCCGCGGACCCGGGGGCGGCCGTTCAACTGCGCGCCCTGGTGGAGGACCTGATCGGATCGTCCGCGCCCGCCGCGCAGCAGCCGTCGGTCACCATGACCGCGCACGCCTCCGGTCGGGCCCGGGTCAACCAGGCCGCGGGGGACATCCACGTCAACGAGCGGTGATGGGCGGTGAGCCCGCAGGGATCCGGGCCGGGGGCTGACCGCGACGGCGGCGATAGCGGTCCGACCAGCCTGAACATGAGCGCCACGGCCAGCGGCCAAGGGCGGATCAACCAAGCGGGCCGGGACCAGCACATCAGTGTGACCATTCCGCTGCTCGGTGCGGCGCTGCTGGTCGCCATCGCGGTGCTGGTCTTCTGGAAGCCGCTGCAGCACGTGACGGGCACCCTGGTGGAGGCGGGCCCGTCGACCCCGGCGTCCTCCGCCGCGCCCTGGACTCCGCCTCCGCCGCGCGTCGAACCGCTGCCGAACCCGCCCGCCCAGTCCACGCGCCCCCGCCCGGCCGACCCGGTACCGACGGTCGCGCCCACACCGACGCCGGTGTGGACGCCGCCGCCCACGCCCAAGTACACCCCGCCGCCGCCCGATCCAGTGGACACGGCCTTCGCCGCCATCCGCGTCGGCGACTGCCTCGACGTGTACAACACCGGGATGGAGCGGTGGAGCCGCACGGCGCCCGTCGCGGTGGACTGCCGGGGCGGCAGCGCCTTCAACCGGGTCAGTGCGGTGGCCACCGCGGCGGCGAGTTGCGCTTCCGGGGCCGGGCGGGCCCCGTTCGCGCACCAAAACCGCGACAACTCGGTGACCGTGCTCTGCCTGGAGCGGCAGTTCCGCAACGGCCAGTGCTTCCCGGCTGCGACAAGCGACTACCGGCAGTACAGCGGTTCCCTGACCGTGGTGTGGGACTGCGGCGCAGGGAAGGTGCTGAAGCCCGACAACGTCATCCTGGCGATCGCGGCCGTGATCACCGCCCGGGACACCTGCCCGCCGCACAACGGCCGCTACGGAGCCGAGTTCGCAGTGCTGGACGGCAGCACCAAGGTGTGTACCGTCGTGGTGTGACGGTCCGTCGGGCCGCGTCGCGCCGGGAAGCGGGCTCCGGTGCGCGGTGGGGTGGCGGCCCTCAGCGCCGCCACCCCCTGGCTGCGTTCTCGGCAGGCGGGCGGGGGTTCGTTGAGTCAAACCCCACGGTGGGGTGAAGTCCGGTGGGGATCCGGGCGGGGTTGTGCGGCTTTCCTGTGGATCGACGGCCGCCGGGTGGGCGGTCAGCCCGCGAGGGTGTCGCGCAGCTTCTTCTTGTCGGGCTTGCCGACGGAGGTGAGCGGGATCTCGGGCACCAGGTGGAGGGCCGCCGGGGCGTAGATCCGGCCCTTGTTGGTGGTGACGAAGGTGCGGATGTCGTCCAGTTCGGGGTGTTGCCCCGGGGCCGGGACGACGGCGACGTGGACGTGTTCGGCCTGCTCGGCGTCGCGGGCGCCGAAGACGGCGCACTGGGCGACGGTCGGGTGGGTGAGGAGCAGGTCCTCCAGTTCGGAGGGGTAGACGTGCCCGCCGACCACGATGATCTTGTCCTTGAGGCGGTCGGCCAGGTAGAGGTAGCCGTCCTCGTCGAAGTAGCCGATGTCACCGGTGTTCAGCCAGCCGTCGCGCAGCACTTCGGCGGTGAGGTCGGGGCGCTTCCAGTAGCCGGCCATCAGGTTCGCCGAGCGGACGTGGATCTCGCCCGCCTCGCCGGTGGGCAGTTCGGTGCCGTCGGCGGCGCGGATCACCACCTCGATGCCGGGGAAGGGGCGGCCGACGGAGAACTGGCCGCCGTGGCCGACGCGGTCGTGCTCCTGCGGGGTGAGGACGGCGATGTTCTGCGCCTCCGACATGCCGTAGGCGGCGACCAGGACGGGCCCGAACACCTTGAGCGCCTCGCGGATGCGGGTCGGCGAGGAGGCGCAGCCGCCGTACATGATCCGGCGGAGGCTGGAGAGGTCGGTGCGGGTGATCGCGGGGTGGTCCAGCAGCTGGTAGAGCAGCGGCGGCAGGACCCACAGGTCGGTGATGCGCTCGCGTTCGATGGCGGCCAGTACCTCGCCGGGGTCGAAGGAGCGCTGGAGGACCACCGATCCGCCGTGGTGGAGGGTCAGGTCGGTCATCACGCCGGCGAGGTGGGCGAGCGAGGTGGCGGCGAGGAGGCGCGGCGCGCCGCCGTTCTCCAGGCCGTACGGGTGGTCGAAGGCGCTGCGGTAGGGGCCGTGGAGGCTGAGGATGCCCTTGGGGATGCCGGTGGTGCCGCCGGTGTGGCGGATGCTCAGGTCGTCATCCGGGCCGATCGGGACGGCCGGGGCTTCGGCGGGGCGGTGGGCGGATGCGGCGATCACGTCGTCGCCGATCGCGGCCGGGCCCGGGCCCGGGCCGAGGGTGAGGACGGTCGGTACGTCGGCCAGGGCGAGCAACTCGGGGGCGTCCGCGTACCGTTCGGCGTCCACGAGGAGGACGGCGGTGTCGACGCTGCCGACGATCTCGGCGAGCACCGGGGCGCTCATGCCGTCGTAGAGGTTGACGACGCGGGCGCCGGCGAGGCCGGCGGCGTAGCGGCCGCTGAGCGCTTCGGCGGTGTTGCCGGTGAGCAGGGAGACGGTCGTGCCGCGGGTGACGCCCCGGGCGATGAGTTCGTGGGCGAGCCGGTGGGTGGCGGTGACGAACTCACCGGCGGTGATCCGGACGCCGTCGGCGGTGGTGACGGCCGGTCGGTCGGGGTCGCGGGAGAGGGACCGGAGGATCAGGGCGGGGGCGCTGATGAACTCCGT
The DNA here is from genome assembly GCF_055569215.1 of Kitasatospora sp. NPDC029312. Lineage (NCBI taxonomy): Bacteria > Bacillati > Actinomycetota > Actinomycetes > Kitasatosporales > Streptomycetaceae > Kitasatospora > Kitasatospora sp. NPDC029312. Next base: position 55,060 of record NZ_JBVHXY010000033.1, read on the forward strand.
GCCGTTCATGGCCACTTCTTCTTTGTAGTTTGCAACCATACCGACAGCGTAGCCCCACCCTCCCTGAGGCACGGCCGAGTTGGCCACCGTGACCGGCGGACGCTCCCCAGCGGGCCGGGCGGTGGGCCGCCGTTGCGTGGGAAGTCGGCCCGGCCGACTTCCCGCGCGCCGAGCCGCCTCGGTGGCCGCTCGGTAGCGCCTCGGTAGCCGTTTCAGTAGCCGATTGGTGAAGCGGCGCTGGACGAAGCGGGGCAGCTCCGCCTCGTCGATCAGGGCGACGGCGGCGTCCCCCGCCGAGCCCGTGAGATGGGCATGACCGCCAACGCCATCTACGGCTACTTCCCCACCCGCGACGACCTGGTCACCACCCTCATCGCGGACCTCTACACCGCGCTCGCCGACGCCGTCGACGCCGCCTGGGCCGCCTCGGCGCAGAACCCGCCGGCGGAGCGGATCCAGGGCTGGGCACACGCCTTCCGCGACTGGGCCCTGGCCGACCCCGAGGGTTTCCGGCTGATCTACGGCGACCCCGTCCCCGGCTACCGGCCCCCCGACGGCGGCCCGGCCCCGGACGCCGCACGGCGGGTCTGTGTCGGGATCGCCGCGCTGGCCGACGCCGCCTGGGGCGGAGCCGACGAGGGCGAGGGAGGCGACGAGTTCGACTGGGGCGACTTCGACCCCGGCCTGCTCGCCAAGGTCCGCCCGGCGTTCCCCGCCCTGCCGCCGGCCGGGGTGGCACTGGCGCTGCGGATCTGGGGCCACCTGCACGGCCTGGTCGCCCTGGAGGCCTACGGCCACCTGCGCGCCCAGACGCCCGCGCCGGACAAGCTCTTCCGTGCCGAATTCGCGCAGCCGGTCCGCTCCTTGGGCATCGTCGCCTAGGCCGGGGGCCCGCCCTGCGGGATGGCGGCCGCGCCCGGTACGGCCGGCGCCCCGGGCCCGCACCGACCTGGCCCGAGCGCCGCCGCCAGCCAGGCCCGAGCCACGGAAGGGCTCGCCGACCCGCGCCCCGGGCGTTCACTCGAATGCCCGGTACACAGGCGCCGCCCCCCGGGCCGAGGACACTCGATCTGGGCGGCAGCCGAACGCCTTCGCCTCCGGCCAGGCCTTTCCCGAGGCTGCAGCCCATGCGTCGACCGAAGGAGGCACGCGCATGAAGCCCAGGCTTGCCACCATCACCCGTCAAACCGCCACCACGGCCACCGCGCTCCTGCTCGCGGCCGCCGGCGTGGCCGCAACCGCGCCGCCGGTTTCCGCCGTCCCGGCCACCGTGCTTCTCCCGGCTTGGGACACCAAGGACTTCCCGGCCGGAGACCGTGTGCTGGTCCAGACCGGCTGCCACACCTGGAACCTCATCGGCTGGAACCACCGTGCGGGCTGGTACCAGTACGACGACAAGAACCCACCCACCAAGCTCTTCCCAGCCGCCGGAGAGATCTACACCGGAGGCCGGTACAACGGCAACACCGACGGAGGAAAGTCGGCCGGACTCCCCCAGGGCACCTACCAGGAGTACGACGCCCGGGGCTACGCGACCCGGCCAAAGCCGAACCAGCGCGGCACGGCCCGCCTCGTCCGCATCCAGCAGACCGGCGCGGTCTACTACAGCCCCAACCACTACGACCAGTTCCGCGAGGTCAAGGACTGCCACTCGCAGTAGCGGTGTGACGTCGGGGGCGTCGTCCTGACCGCCGTTCGCATCGGCGAGTCCCCCAGCAGCCGCCGCCCGGGCCCTGAGCGCCCGGGCGGCGGTGTCCCCGTCCACCACGGCCCGCCGACGCACGCCCGGTCCGGCGAACCCGGTCGGCCCCGCGTCCGCGGGGTAGCCGGAGCCGAGGAGGGCGGGGGCCGGCTGGACGGGCTGTCGAGCCTGAATCCGGACAGGCCATCAGTGCGAGGACGTTCGAGTGAGCGATTGGCGTGGGCGGCCGGTCCGGCCGCCCACCGGTGTTCCCATGGGCAGTCAGCGGACCGCCTTCACCATCTGGTTCGTATGCGGATGGTGGCGAGACGTGACTGACTCCGAACGGGAAGGAAACCTCATGACGGATCTCATGGAGCAGTTAGCACGGGTGATGGCGGACGGACGGCGCGCCGCCCCGGCCTGGGCCGAGAACCGGGAGGACGGCGCCTGGGGAGTGCGCTGGGAGGTGCCCAGTGCCGTCGACTTCCGCCTGTACGAGGCCGGCGGCCAGGCTTGCGAACCAGGCGACGTGCTGGCCCGCTCCGACCGGGCGGCCGACTTGTGGCTCCCGCCCGGCAAGGAGCCGGCGCCGAACCAGTACCTGGTCACCGCGTTCGACCGGGACGGCACCCTCCTGGCCTGCTCGGGACTGGCCGTCGGCGACCCGAAGAAGAAGGCCGACATCGCCAAGCGGCTCCGCGAGTGGGAAGGGCTCCCGGAGCGCAAGGCGTCGAAGAAGACGGCGCTGAGCAGCCCGAAGAAGGACTGGGTCAACAACCGGCTGCGGATCACCCAGCAGTGGGAAATCACCCGCACGCCGCAAGAAGTCGTCATGTTCGACCCGAACCAGAACTTCTGCTTTCCCGGCGCGATCGTCCAGTGGAAACCGCTGAAGACCACGGGCATGCTCGTCTCCGCCCAGATCGAGGACTCCCACCGAGCCGACCTGGGCATCACGCTCGACCGGATCGGGCAGAGCGGGACGGCTTCCCCACCGTCCCTGAGCAACGTGAAGAAGGTCATTGACGACATCACCAGTGGAAAGACCTGCACCTCCACGGACACGTTCTGGACGCTCACCGAGGCGCACACCGCCACCGAGGCCGCCTTGGAGCTGGGAATCTCGGCCACCTACGGAGGGTTCGCGGCCGGCATCGAAGCCTCCCTCAATCGCAAGGAAGAACACAACACCGTCATCTTCTACATGCGCGAGCGCGCATTCAGCGCCCTGTGCAACGTCAGCACCCCCGGTGCCCTCTTCAACGACGATTTCACCGAGGACGTCCTCGAAAAGCTCGTCCAAGACGGCTACATGGGCCCCGACAACCCTCCGATGCTCATCAGCGCCGTGCACTACGGTCGGATGGTGTTGTTCACCGTGACCTCCGACCGCACGGAGACTGAGATCAAGGCCGCCGTGAAAGCCAGCTACAACGGTTTCGCCGAAGTCAAGGCCGAGGTGAAGGCCAGGTACCAGGAGCTCTTCACCGAGTGCCAGAGCAGTCTCATCGGCAAGAGCGTCTCAGCGGACATCAAGAAGAGTCTCATCAACGGCAAGGTCCAGGACATCTTCACGAAGGACGAACCCTACAGCGCCTACATGCCCTACGGCTTCACCGCGATGACCCTGCACAGCGAGGTCGCCACGCTCAGCGAGACCACCGTCTACGACGCCACGTCCTGGGGCGGCGAGCCCAACGACGTCACCCTCACCGTCAGCGAATGGTGCGTCAAGGGCCTCAGCACGCCCTGGTGCGCGAAACTCGACATCGACGACACCGCGGAGATCGAGATCGACGGAAAGAAGGTCCGAACCCAGAAGGGCAGGGGCCCCAGCGCCACACGCACCTTCAACGAGGACGGATCCGGCGGGAAACCGTTCACGGTGAAGATCACGGAAAAAAGCTCCTTCGAGTTGGACCCGGTGAAGATCGGGTGGTTCACCGGCGGGAAGACCGGCGTGATCGACGCCTGGTACCCGGACTCCGACACCCTTCCCCGGATCCGGTACTCCGCCACCCGCGGGTAACGCACCGCGCACCGACGCGTTCGCCGGAGCTGAGCCGGGCCGCTGAGTGCGGTCCGGCTCCGCCTGGTGTCACGTCCGGGTGGCGGTGTGGCGGGGGCGGCCGTGGGAAGTCGGTGGGGTCGACTTCCTGTGTGGGGGTTCAGGTGTGGGCGGCGGCTTGGGTGCGGCAGTGGGTGAGGGCGGGCTTGATGCGGGGGTCGGGGGTGGGGGTGGCGGTGAGGAGTTCGCCGGCGGTGACGAGGGCGGTCCAGTAGTGGGCGGGGTCGCCGGTGCGGGGGAGGGGGTGGGCGGCGGCGAGGGAGAGATAGGCGGCGGTGAGGTTGCCGGTGGTGAACCAGCGGGCCAGGCCCAGCTGGTGGCCGGCGCGGATGCCGCCCATGGCGTCGATCGCGGCGAGGAAGAGGTCGACGACGGCGAGGCCGGTGGGGTCGAGGGTGGCGGGGACGTCGAAGACCCCGAGGGCTTCGAGGAGTTCGCCGGTGTCGGCTTCGGAGCCGGGGCGCGGGTTGGCGAGCAGGGCGTGGTAGCAGTCGTTGAGGCGGCGGGTGGCCTCGGCGAGGGGGATGCCGAGCGCCAGGCAGACGGCGCGGGCGGCGGGGAGGGGTTCGGCCGCGCGGCGGGCGAGGAGGGCGTAGGTCTCGGCGGGGCTGGAGCCCCGGGCGAGGGCGTGCTGGGCGAGGGTGAGGAGCGGGGGCTGCATCGGCGGCGCGCTTTCAGGCGGAGAGGGCGGGGAAGTTCGGGATGGAGGCCTGGGAGGGGGCGACGAGAGCCCAGACGAACTTGCCGACGCCGCCCGCGCGGGGACAGCAACCCCAGTGCTCGGCCAGCTCGTTGACGAGGAACAGGCCACGGCCGTGCTCGTCGGCGGGGGTGGTGGAGCGGAGGGCGGGGCGGCCGGTGCCGGCATCGTGCACTTCGAGCCGGAGGCGGTCGTTGATGAGGGCGAACCGGATCTCGATGAGGCGGTCGGCGGGGGCGTCGCAGTGCCGGACGGCGTTGGCGAAGAGTTCGCCGAGGAGGAGTTCGGCGGTGTCGCGGTAGCGGTCGCCGGCGGGGAGGGCGGAGAGGTACGCGCGGAGGAGGTGCCGGGCGAGGGGCGTGGAGGCGGTGTGGGAGTCGAGGCGCGCGGCGAACGTGCGGGGGCGGTGGGTTTTGAGCATGGCGGAGTTCCTCAGGGGGCGGATGGGGGAGCGCGACAGGCGCGCGCAATCACGCTATGCATGCAGATGATTGCGTTCTGGTGTCAATCATCGAGGCTGCGGAGGTACCGTGACGCCAAATCAGCGTGCGGGACGCTTGGCGCACAACTGGGGGCAGCGATGGCACACAGGAAGAGCAAGCGGGGGACCACGGCGAGCTCCGCGATCATGTTCGGGGAGGAGATCCGGTACGCGCGCGACGCAGCGGGCTTCACGCAGGAGGAGGTGGGCAAGCTCTTCCACTGCGACCGGACGGTGATCTCGCGCACCGAGAGCGGTCGGCGGAAGCCGTCGGTCGACGAAGTCGAGGAGCTTGACCGGCTGTTCAAAACCGGCGACCTGCTGAAACGGCTGTACGGGCGGGTCGACTGGAACGCGTCGATCGAGCACCCGGACTGGTTCCAGGAGTACGTGGACCAGGAGGCGATCGCCATTGGGCTGCGGGCGTACCAAGACAGTGTGATGTACGGCTTGTTGCAGTGCCCGCAATACGCGCGTGCAGTGTTTGCGGCTGGCGATGCTGCGGGCGACTCGAAGGAGATCGAGGAACTGACCAGAGCCCGAATCAGTCGGCAGAGCCGCTTTCTCGTGCCCGACGGGCCGTTGTTGCTCGTCATCCTCGACGAGAGTGCGATCAGGACGGTCGTGGGTGGACCGAGCGTGATGCGATGCCAGATGGAGCACCTCCTGCGGGTGGCCCAACTCCGGAACATTGTCATTCATGTGGCGCCGTTTTCGACTCGGCGGACCGTCATCGACACGGCTATGGTGTTGCTGGAGCTGCCGGATGGGCAGCGGTTGGTGTACTCGGAGAGCCTCGACCGAGGCCACTTGAGCGATGATTCCACTGCCGTGGTCAGGCACCAGCGTCGATATGATCGGCTCCGTGGCGAATGCCTGTCAGAGAGCGACTCGCTTCGGCTGATCGCCGAAGCACTGGAGGGGTTCAGAGATGATGAGCAACGAGCTCGCCGCAGCCGCCTGGCGGAAGAGCAGCTACAGCGGCACCAACGGCGGCAACTGCATCGAGGTAGCCCTCGAATCCCTGCCCGACGCCGTCCCGGTGCGTGACTCCAAGGACCCGCACGGACCGATCCTCCTCTTCCCCGCCTCAGCCTGGGAGTCCTTCCTCTCCGGCGTGCAGGCCGGCGACTTCCCGTCCATCTGACCGGCGGCGGCGCCAGAACGGGCTGAGGGGCCAACGCCCCTCCTGCCCGTAGGCGTACTCGTGGTTCCTGCGATACGCCGTCGCGATCCCGTCCAGAAACCCCATGTAACTCGTGAGCGCGGCCCACGTCCTCTCCCCGTCGGCCAGGCATTCGGCCACGGCCCGTCCCGCCCGGGCGCCGGTGTGCAGAGCCATCAGGATGCCCTGCGAGGACAGTGGATCGAAGGCCAGTGCAGCGTCTCCGGCCGCCACCCATCCCGGGCCGGCGGCCGGCGTCAACCGCAGTCCGTGGGCAGGGGCCCAGCGAAGCCCCGCAGTTGACTCCCGCCCCCGCCCGGCGATCCGGCGCCGCACGTGCTCGGTGCGGCTGAGTGCCGCCCAGAACCCCAAGGGACTGCGCAGCGCCGGATCGACCAGGTCCGTGTCGGTCAGGTAGGCCACCAGCCGCCCCGCCGGCACCCGGGTGGTGTACCACCACCCCGCCTCCACCGCCTCGACCAGCGTCCTGGCCTCCGGGTCGCCCCCGGGGAACACCGCGTACACCGCCACCAGCCGGTCCTGCCGGTGCCGTTGCCCCTGCCGCCGGCCAATGACGCAGCGCCGACCGGTGGCGTCCACCGTCCAGCGGGCGGACAGCTCCATCACCTGTCCCCGCTCGCGGACGACCAGCCGGCCGTCGAGCCGGTCCACCACCCGGGCACACCGCAGTTCGGCCCCCGCCGCGACGGCCGCCTCCCGCAGGAAGGCGTCGAACCGCAGCCGGTCGAGGTGCCACCCGGGCCCGTACGGGTCGAACAGGTGGCTCCGCCCGTGCAGTCGCCCCGAGCCCCACGCCGCGTACGTCCCCGTGGACACCGGATGCCCCGAGGCCAGGAACCCGTCCAGCAGCCCGAGGTCGGTCAGCAGCGGCCGGACGGCGGGTGGCAGGAACTCCCCGATCTTGAAGCCGCCTTCGCGCCGCCCGTCCCATCCCGGCCCGCCGCCGTCGTCCAGCAACCGCACCCGGTGCCCGGCGCGGGCCAGGACGAGCGCCGCCACGGCGCCCGCCGGCCCGCCGCCGGCCACCACGGCGTCGAGTACCGGCGGGCGCGCGGTCACCGGCTCGGCCGCAGGCGCTTGACCTTGTCGATGAACCCGACCGAGACCTCCTCGTCGGGGGCCTGCGCCAGGGTGACCGCGCTCGCCAGGGCGGCCGCGCCGAGGACGGGGTCGGCGCCGGCGTCCACGTGCACGGTGACCAGGCTGCGCCCCGCCGGCGGGGCGGGCTCGCGGGGGAAGCTCACCTCGGACTCCACCAGGAGTTCCGCCGGGAGCCGGGGGTCGTCCGTGGGGCCCGGGCGGCGCTCGACCACCCCGAGCTTGCCGAAGTCCCGCACCATCGCGTTGATGTTCTCCAGGTAGGGCGCGGGCAGCCAGCGCAGCCAGGCCCGGCGCTTCCCGAACGCGGCCAGCCGGTCCGCGAGCGGCCGCGAGGTGTCCAGCACCACCTCGTAGTCCTCCTCGGCGAGCACGTGGTTGGGCACCCGGGCGGGCCAGAAGGTGGGCAGGTACGGGTCGTACGGGCCGAGGCCGGAGCCGTACTCGTAGCCGGCCCGGCAGCTGGCGGTGTCGGTCTGCCAGGGCACCGCCATCCACCGGGTGAGGTCGCCGGGCGCCTGGGCGTACAGCGGGCCGTCGAAGGAGAGGGCGAGTTCCGGGGTGAGCGTCGGGCCGTAGGAGGGCGCGGGCTTGTCCGGGTCGCGGGGGCGGATCCGGAAGGGGGCGCTGTACAGCGTCGTGTGCCGCATCGGCCAGGTGAGTTCGCAGCCGGGGTGAAAGGCGTCGGCGAGGCAGAACGACAGGGCCGCCCGGTCGAGGGTCGCGGGCCGGTCGGCGAACGGGACGTCGTCCAGGGAGGCGGCGGGCGTCGCGTGCGGGTCGTAGTCGTCGACGAAGTCCCCGTCGGCCCACCGCTGGAGCAGCCGGTACTGGAGCGCGGAGAGCGTCACGTGCTGCCGCACGGACTGGGGCGGGATGTTCATCGCGTCGCCGTAGACCGGCGGCCAGGGCACCGGGGACATGCCGTCGCGGTCGTAGTTCCGGACGGCCAGCCAGGTCTGGCGGCGCAGCTCCCGCCGTACCGGGGACGGGTCCGACAGGGCGTCGAGCCGGGCGAGCAGGTCCTCGCGCCCGTCGAAGCCGAACCGGACGGCCAGGCCCTTGTTGACCCACTGCAGTCCGCTCAGCCCGCGCAGCACCGGCAGCACGTCCCTGGTGAAGGACACCTGCTCCGGCTCGGGGAGGCGGCCTGCGGTGACGAAGGCGTCCCGGACCAGGTCGTACATGGTGCGCACGGAGGTGAGTTCGGGGGCGTAATTGGGTGGGGCGGTGACCACCCAGGCCGGTTCGACCGGGATCGGCCGCCCGTCGATGCTCACCTCGGCGGTGACGGGGCCGTCCGAGACGTCGTCGTGCCAGCCGTCGTTGTCGGCGAAGGTGTCGGCGGGCCGGCCGGTGGCCGAGGCGGAGACGCCACGGCCACCGAGGAAGATCAACCGGCCGCTGTCGTCGGTGCGCAGCTCGCCGAGGTAGACGGGCTCGCCCATGAAGGTGCCGGTGTCGAAGGAGTACTCGGGCCGGGCGGAGCGGTTGCGGCCGCGCACCCACCGGGGACCGGGGTCGATGACCAGGAGGTCCTGGCGCTGCTCGGCCGGGACGGTGGCGTTGCGCAGGCTGCTGGGGTCGGCCTGGGCCGCCTCCGGGATGTCCAGGGCGAGCTGGAACCGGTACCAGGCGGCCTTGGAGTTGACGACGTGCACCTTCCAGCGCAGGTCGGCGTTGTCGGCGGTCAGTTCGGCGACCGGCTCGCCGGCGGCGTTGTAGCCGTACACCCGGAACCGCACGGCCTGGCGCTTCAGGGCGCCGGTGACGTCCTTGTAGCTGCCGACGGGCAGCGGCGGCGGCGCGTCGACCTCGGGGGCGAGCACGAAGTCGTCCATCGTGCTGTCGCCGACCCGGGCCACGCCGATCGCCGGGTGCACGGCGGCCCGGACGATCCGGTTGTCGCGGGCCGGCGGCGGGGTGAGCGGCGGGCGGGCCGGGCCGGGCTCGGCCGCCGGGACGCCGTTGACGTCGCGGCGCTGCTCGGCCGAGGCCGGGTAGACCGTGCGGCGCACGTCGGAGATGCTGCCGACCGGGCGGTGCTCGGCCAGGGCGTGCCAGGGGTTGAAGGAGAGGTTCTCGCCGTACGCGGCCTGGCCTCTGGCGGTGACGTCCTGCTGCCGGAGGGTCAGCCGGGCTACCGTCACGGGCGGGCTCGCGGACTCCTCCCAGCGCACCGTCGCCCGGTCCAGCGGCATGGCCTCGTCATCGGTGCGGAACTGGAGCATCAGGTCGAACGCGGCCGGGCCGGCCGCGAGCCGGTGGGCCAGGTCGGCGGCGAGGTAGCCGGGGTCCTCGTCGGGCGGCGTCGCACCCGGGTCGGCGGGCTCGCAGCCGGCGGGCGCCAGCTTGTACTTGACGAAGCGCTCCGGCCCGAAGGCGTACGGGAGCACGCTCCAGTAGGCGGCGGTCAGCGCGCTCGGCTCGACCTTGGCCATCGCGTCGAGGACCTGCGCGGTGACCGGGTGGGCTTGGAGGTAGCCGTCGTAACCGCCCTCGATCACACCGGCCCGGGTGAACTCGCACATGTCCTGGGCGGTGTCGACGAAGAAGACGTCGTGGTTCTGCAGCAGCAGGTCCTGGGTGCCGGCCTCGGTGTAGCCCTCCAGCAGTTTGGGGCCGGGCACGCCGAACAGCTTCACGCCGATGCCGAGGGTGGTCTTCAGGTCGGGGCTGCCGGGCACCGTGTCGCTGGAGAACCGCACCCAGGCGTCCAGGCCGCCCGGCCGGGTGCGGGCGGCCTCCAGGAAGCCGACGCGCAGCTCCGACGGCAGGTCCTTGGCGACGGTGAGCGTGCCGCGGGCGACGCCGTGCGGCTTGAGGAACACCGGCCGCTTGACCGGGTCCTGGCCGCGGGCCATCCGGACGCCCTGGGTCAGGTCCACGAACATCCGCTTGAGGGCACCGGCCGCGTCCTCGGCGCAGCCCGGCAGGGGAGGCGGCCCCTCGGCGTCGTCCAGGGGTTCCGGGGTCCTGGTCATCGGTGCGCTCCCGTCGGTGCGGTGGTGGGCCCGGGGGCGGCGGACCGCCGCGGTCGACGCCGGGCTCGGCCTCCGGACCCCGGTCAAGCGTGCACAGCGGTTCGGCGGGCGGCGCGGCGAACTACGCCCGAAACGAGCAGGCGCCGGGCGCGGCGCTCGGCCGCTCACTCCAATCGGTCAGCAGCGCTGGCCCGGGGGCGGTCGCGGGTGGCAGCGTCGTCGGTGTCGCGGCGCCGTCCCGCCCGTCGCCCTCGGGGGCATCTCGTCGCCACCGGGAGGTGGTCAGAGGCACCCCTGGGGATGGTCTATGCTTAACCCATCACCCAGATGCGCGGGTGGCGGAATAGGCAGACGCGCTGGATTCAGGTTCCAGTGCCCGAAAGGGCGTGGGGGTTCAACTCCCCCCTCGCGCACAGAGAGCGGCCGGTCGACCTTCGGGTCGGCCGGCCGCTTCTTTTCGTTCCCGCACTCCTGCCCCGGCCTGGCGCGGTCCGCCCGCCCGGGTGCTCAGCCGGCGCGGTGGAGGTCGCACTCCTGCTGGATGGCGGAGGGGGCGTCACTGCTGACGATCGCGATCCTCGGGACGGGGCCGCCGGTGGCCGGGGCGTCCTCGGCGGTGCAGACGAGCTGCTGGACGGCGGGAGAGGACAGCGAGGCGGTGGACCAGGACAGGCGCAGGGTCACCGCGCCCGGGGTGACGGTGGCCTGGACGCGGCCGTCCGGAGGGAGGTCGCTGTACAGGCCGGAGCGCTTCTCGCCCTGGTCGGGCCCGGTGACCAGGGTGTTCAGGGTCTGCTGGAGGTCCTCGCGCCGGGTGCCGGAGCGGATGACCGGGCGGATGCCGTGCTGGTCCAGGAAGTACAGCCGGATGCCCGGCTGGATGCCGGTGGCCGGCTGCCCGCTGCGCACCGGGCCGGTGGTGGAGATGGAGCAGCCGCAGGCCAGCAGCAGGGCCGTGGCGACGGCGGAAAGGCGCTTGGGGACGGTCACCGGTCCTCCTCCGGGTCGAGGCCGCGCGGCAGGACGAGGGTGAACACCGCACCGCCGTCGGGCGCGTTGGCGGCCTCGATCAGGCCGCCGTGCAGCCGGGCGTTCTCCTGGGCGATGGCCAGGCCGAGGCCGCTGCCCTCGGAGCGGGTGCGGGCCCGGTCGGCCTTGTAGAACCGGTCGAAGAGGTGCGGGAGTTCGGCGGGCGGGATGCCCGGCCCGTGGTCCGTGACGGTGAGCACGAGGCCGTCCTCCGAGCCCCGCAGGGCGACCCGGACGGGCGGCCGGCCGTGCCGCAGGGCGTTGCCGGCCAGATTGGCGACGATGACGTCGAAGCGGCGCGGGTCCAGCAGGACGGGCAGGGCGGCGGGCAGGTCCAGCTCGACGAGCTCGTTCCAGCCCCGCAGGTCGAGGGTCTCGCGGACGGCGGTGGCGGCGTCGATCGGCTCGGCGCGCAGCGGGGCGGCGCCGGCGTCCAGGCGGGAGATCTCGATCAGGTCGTTGACGAGCCGGCTGAGGCGGGTGGTCTCGTTGCTGATCATGCGCAGGGCGGTGGCGGTGTCGGCGGGGAGGTGCTCGGCGTCCTCGTCGAGGATGTCGGTGACGGCGAGCATCGCGGCCAGCGGGGTGCGCAGCTCGTGGGAGACGTCCGCGGCGAAGCGGCGGCCCTGGGACTCGATCGCGCGCAGCTCCTCGATGGTGCCGTGGAGGGTGCGCGCGGTGTGGTTGAAGGTCTTGGACAGCTGGGCGAGTTCGTCGTGCCCGGTGACGGTCAGCCGGGTGTCCAGCCGGCCCTGGGCGAGGGCGTGGGCGGCGTCGCCCAGGGCCCGCACCGGCCGCAGCACCTGGCGGGCGGCCAGCAGACCCAGCCCGGCGGCCAGGACGGCGACGAGCACCCCGGCCCCGGCGGCGCCGGCGAGCAGCGCGTCGGCGGCGCTCTGTTCGCGGTCGAGCGGCAGGGCGGCGTACACGGTCAGCCCGGAGGGCGCGCCGGCCGGGCCGGAGGGGCCGGCGGCGGCGTAGGTGACGGGGACGCCGACGGCGAGCCAGGGGTGGCCGTCCGGCGAGGTGAAGCGCTGGAAGGCGGCGTGGCCGCGGCCGACGGTCGCCTCCAGGGCGGGCGGGACCTCCACCGGCTGGGTCCACTGGGAGTGCTCGGGGCCGGCGCCGGTGCCGGTGCCGGTGTTGTAGGAGGCCAGTACCCGCCAGTCACGGAACCCGCCGGTGCCGGACAGCTGGCCTGCCAGGCGGTCGAGTTCGCTCTTGGTCGGCGGAAAGGGCAGGGCCGGCGCCAGGACGTCGATGCGGCGGCGCAGCTCGTCGAGGGTGGTGTCCTTGGTCAGGTCGAGCGTGGAGGTGGTCGCGGCCCGGTAGGTGAGCACGGCGGTGGCCAGCGCGCTCAGCGCGGCGACGGCGACGAACGCCACCACCAGCCGCGGCCGCAGTCCGGCGACGGCACGGCGCAGCCGGACCAGGCGGGGCGGGTGCGGGTCCGGGTGGGGTCTGGGGCGCTCGCTCGGGGCAGCGGGGTGGATCGTCACAGCGGTCCGAAACGGTAGCCGAAACCGCGTTCGGAGTCCTCATCGATCAGCTGTGCCCGTGCCATGGCAGCAGTATGTGGTACTGACCTGCGCAAACGCGCACCGGGTGGGCCGCGGGGGGTGGCCCTGGGCGGCGGCTCCGATCCGGCGGGTTGACCTCAAGTCGGCTTGAGATTTTATCGTCGCTCTGCTGCCCCGCCGAGCGGGCCGCGCTCACGGCCGCGGAAAGATCACCCTGATCGCCGGCTGAGCCACCGCCCACTTCCGTACATCCAGCCGACCGACACCTGACGGAGTACCACTCACCATGACCACCACCGCCACTGCCACCACCGCCACTGCCACCGGTACCGCCGCCGCCCCGCTGAAGATCGGCGTCATCATCGGCAGCGTCCGCACCGGCCGCTTCGCCGACCGGATCGCCCAGTGGTTCCTCTCCGAGATCGGAGGGCGCGACGACATGGAGGTCCACGTCATCGACCTGTCCGAGCCCGCCCTGGTCGAGGAGTTGAAACTCACCCTGGAGGCGCACGAGCCGCTGCCGGGCGCCCTGACCCTCGCCCAGCGGATCGCCGGCCTCGACGGCTTCGTCGTCATCACCCCCGAGTACAACCACGGCTACCCGGCCTCCCTGAAGCTCGCCATCGACTACGTCTACAGCGAGTGGCGGGCCAAGCCGGTCGGCTTCGTCTCCTACGGCGGCATGGCCGGCGGCCACCGGGCCGTCGAGCAACTGCGCCAGGTCTTCGCCGAACTGCACGCCGTCACCCTCCGGGACACCGTCAGCTTCCACATGGCCTGGGAGAAGTTCGACGAGCAGGGCCGCCCCTCCGACCCCGACGGCGTCGGCAAGGCCGCCACCGTCCTGCTCGACCAACTCGCCTGGTGGGGCCTGACCCTGCGCGAGGGCCGCGCCGCCCGCCCCTACGACGGCTGAGTGCTGACGCCGCCGGGCGCGCGTGGCCGTTCGCCGGGTCCGCCCTCCCCGGTGGGTCGGGCGGACTTGGCGGACTTCCACCAGGCGGGGTTGTCGCGGTACCAGGCGACGGTGTCGGCGAGGCCCTGCTCGAACGGGATCCGCGGGGCGTAGCCCAGCTCCTCGCGGATCTTCGTCCCGTCCAGCGCGTAGCGCAGGTCGTGGCCCTTGCGGTCGGCCACCCGCCGCACGCTCGACCGGTCGGCGCCGCACAGGTCGAGCAGCCGCTCGGTGACGGCCAGGTTGGTCCGCTCGTCGCCGCCGCCGACGTTGTAGACCTCGCCCGGGCGGCCCCGGTCGAGCACCAGGGCGATCGCCCGGCAGTGGTCGTCGACGTGCAGCCACTCGCGGACGTTGCGGCCGTCGCCGTACAGCGGGACGCTCCGGCCCTCCAGCAGGTTGGTGACGAACAGCGGGATCAGCTTCTCCGGGTGCTGGCAGGGGCCGTAGTTGTTGGAGCAGCGGGTGATCGACACGTCCAGGCCGTGGGTGCGGTGGTAGGAGCGGACGATCAGGTCGGAGGAGGCCTTGGAGGCGGCGTACGGGGAGTTGGGCAGCAGCGGCCACTCCTCGGTCCAGGCCCCCTCGGCGATCGAACCGTAGACCTCGTCGGTCGAGATGTGGACGAAGCGCGGAACACCCGCCGAGAGGCAGGCGTCCAGCAGCGTCTGGGTGCCCAGCACGTTGGTACGGACGAACTCGGCCGCGGAGCGCACCGAGCGGTCCACGTGCGACTCCGCGGCGAAGTGCACCACCGCGTCGTGCCCGGGCAGCAGGTCGGCCAGCAGCCCGGCGTCACAGACGTCACCGCGGACGAACTCCAGCCGGGGGTGGGCCGCGGGCAGGTTGTCACGGTTTCCGGCGTAGGTGAGCTTGTCGAGGACGGTGACCCGGGACGTCTCGTGCCCCGGGTAGCCGCCGCCGAGCAGGGTGCGGACGAAGTGCGAGCCGATGAACCCGGCGCCACCGCTGACGAGCAGCCTCATGCGGCCGGCCACGGTTCGGTGCGGGCGGTGGTGAGCTGTGCCATGGGGCCTCCTGTGACTCTTGGGGCTCGGCCTCGGCCTGGGCCTGGGCCGAGGTTAGCGGCTGCCCATGCACGGGGGGTTCTCGGCGGCGGGCTCTTATTGTACTGTCCGTCTAATAAGCGGGTGAGCGGGAACCCGCAGCGGCAGGCACCTGGAGGCAGCCATGGCTCTCACCTGGCAGACCGAGCACGGCCACACCGCGGCCGACGACGACGTCTCGAAGCGGCTGCTGGAGTCGGCCGCCACCCTCTCCTTCGACCCCTCGACCGAGATCGACTGGAACGCGCCCCTCCCGGAGGAGCACTACGGCCTCAACCCGGAGTGGAGCACGCTCTACGGCACCCGGCTGTGGGACGAGATGACCGAGCGGCAGCGGGTCACGCTCACCCGGCACGAGGTCTGCTCGATCATGAACACCGGCATCTGGTTCGAGATGATCCTCCAGCAGATGGTGCTGCGCGACCAGTACCTCAAGGACCCCGCCAACGCCGAGTTCCAGTTCGCACTCACCGAGATCGCCGACGAGTGCCGCCACTCGATCATGTTCGCCCGCGCCTGCCGGAAGATGGGCATCCCCGCCTACCGGCCGAACAAGGTGATCGCCCAGGCCGGCCGGGCGTTCAAGGCGCTCGCCAAGGGCGAACTCGCCTACGGCGGCATCCTGGTGGCCGAGGAGGTGCTCGACGTCATGCAGCGCGACTGGATGCGCGGCGAGAACGTCCTGGAGATCGTCCGCGGCACCTCCCGGATCCACGTGGTCGAGGAGTCGCGGCACATGAAGTTCGCCCGGCAGGAGATACGCGAGCGGATGCGCCACGCGAGCCCGGCCCGCCGCCGCACCTCGGCCACCGGCATCGCCGTCGGCGCGTACGTCATCGTCACCAGCATGGTCCACCCGGGGGTGTACAAGGCCGCCGGCCTGGACGTCGCGCGGGCGCTCGCCGAGGTGAAGGGCAACGAGCACCGCAAGGCGATGATGCGCACCAGCTCCCGGCACCTGATGGCCTTCCTCGCCGAGACGGGCCTGCTCACCAGCCGCTCGGCGGCCGTCTACCGCCGCGTGCACATGCTCTGAGGCAGGGGACGCGCACCCCCTCAGGGCGGTGCGCATTCCCTGACGTCGAATCGGACCGTTCGGACACAGCGAGGACCCCACTCCGGCCATGGCCTACGCGATCACCCAGACCTGCTGCAACGACGCCTCGTGCGTGTCCGTCTGCCCGGTCAACTGCATCCATCCGACCCCGGACGAGCCGGAGTTCGGCACCACCGACATGCTGTACATCGACCCGCAGGCGTGCATCGACTGCGGTGCCTGCGCGGACGCCTGCCCGGTGGACGCGGTGTTCCCCGTCGACCGGCTGCGCGGGCCGGACACCGTGTTCGGCGACCTCAACCGGGACTGGTTCCGCGACCACCCCACCGACCACGCCTGGGGCGCGCCCAGTTTCCCCCGCAGCCTGCCCGGCGAGCTCGGCACGCTGCGGATCGCCGTGGTCGGCACCGGTCCCTCCGCCGGGTACACCGCACAGGAACTGCTGCGCTGCACCAGCGCCGAACTCACCATGATCGACCGGCTGCCCGTCACCGGCGGCCTGCTGCGGCACGGCGTCGCCCCCGACCACCAGTCCACCAAGCGGATCGCGGAGAGCTTCGCGAGCGTCTTCCACGACCCCCGGCTGCGGATGCACCTCAACCTGGAGGTCGGCACCGACGTCAGCCACGAGGAACTCGCCGCCCACCACCACGCGGTGGTGTACGCGGTCGGGGCCGCCGCCGACCGGCGGCTCGGCATACCCGGCGAGGACCTGCCGGGCAGCCTGCCCGCGACCGCCTTCGTCGGCTGGTACAACGCCGACCCGACGGTGCCCGGGGACGCGGTGGAGCTGTCCGCCGAGCGCGTGGTCGTCGTCGGAAACGGCAACGTCGCGGTGGACATCGCCCGGATCCTGCTCACAGACCCGGACCGGCTCGCCGCCACCGACATCGCCGATCACGCCCTGGCCGCGCTGCGTCGCAGCCGGGTCCGGGAGGTCGTGCTGCTGGCCCGGCGCGGGCCCGAACAGGCGGCCTGGACCGGGCCGGAGTTCCGGGCGCTGCGCCGGCTGCCGGGCGTCGAGGTGGTGGTCGAGAACCACCCGCAGGTGCGGGCGGCGATCGAGGCGGCCGCGCCGGACTCGCGGGCCGCGCTGCTGGCCGGGCTACCGCTGGTGCCGTACGAGGGGGGCGCGGAGCCGGCGCCGGGGCGGCGGATCGTGCTGCGCTTCCTGTCCGCGCCGGTCGCCCTGAACGGGGACGGGCGGGTCGAGTCGGTGACCGTCGAGCGGACCAGGATGACGGCGCAGGGGCGGGCCGAGGCCACCGGGGAGCGCGACACCCTGCGGGCCGCACTGGTGGTGCGCTCGATCGGGCACCGGGGCGTGCCGGTGCCCGGACTGCCCTTCGACGAACGGACCGGGACGGTCGCCCAGCGCGGCGGGCGGGTCGTCGACCCGGCCACCGGGCGGGCGTTGACCGGTGCGTACGTGGTGGGGTGGGCCAAGCGCGGGCCGTCCGGCGGGATCGGCGCCAACCGGTCCTGCGCGCGGGAGACGGTGGACGCGCTGCTGGACGACGCGGTGGCCGGGGCGCTGCCCGCACCGGCGGCGGGGCGCCAGGACTTCGAGCGGCTGGTGCGACGGCGCCGGCCGGACGCGGTCGGGCTGCGGGAGCTGCGGGCGGTGGACCGGGCGGAGCGGGCGCGGGGCGAGGCGCAGGGGCGGCCGCGGGTGAAGCTGGCCACGGTGGCGGAGCTGCTGGCGGCGGGGCGGCGGCGGTGAGCCGCGAGCCCGTCAGCCCCGCCAGGCGTGCTTCAGCTCCTCCCAGCGCCGGGCCTGGTCCGGTGTCAGGGTGCCGCGCAGTTCGGCGAGCTTGAGGAGCTGGGCCTCGGCGTCGGCGCCGAGGGGTTGGGCCTCGGCGCGGTAGTGGTCGGTGAGCAGGGCGTCGAGCTCGGGGCGGGTGAGTGCCGGGTCGAGGCGCTGGGCGAGTTTGGCCATGTTGCGGTAGGAGCCCTGGAGCAGGAAGGGCGGCTCGGTGCGGGTGCGGTCGTCCTGGGCGGCGGAGGCCAGGTAGGCGCGGTTGACGGCCAGGACGGTGCCGCGCAGGTGGAGCAGTCCGGCCAGGACGGCGGTCATCCGCTCGACCTCGGCGGTCGGCCAGGCGCCCGTGAGCCGCCCGCCCGGACTGCCCGAGGCGCGGGCGAGCAGGGTGTCCAGGTCGGTGCGTTCGGCGGTGGCCAGCAAAGCCAGGTGGGGGCTGGCGGGCAGGGCGTTCTCGACGAAGCTGAGCGCGAAGAGGTCCTCGCGCCCGGCGACGGCGTCGCCGAGGTTCCACACGTCGGCGCGGTTGGCGAGCATGTCGGGCAGCCGGAACAGCCGGCCGGACTCGGTGTACGGGTTGGCGGCCATCACCACGGCGAAGCGCTTGCCGCGCAGGTCCCACTCGCGGGCCTCGCCGTCCCGGACGCCGTCGATCCGGCGCTGGGCGTCGCACAGCGGGATGAAGCGCTGGAGGAACTCGGGCGAGGTGTGCTGCACGTCGTCCAGGTAGAGCAGGACGTTGTCGCCCGCGTGCAGGGCGAAGTTGAGCTTCTCCAGCTCGCGCCGGGCGGTGGCGTCGGGGGCCTCGGCAGGGTCCAGTGAGGTGACGCGGTGGCCGAGGGCCGGGCCGCTGACGGTGACCAGCAGCAGGCCGAGCCGCTCGGCGAGGTACTCGACCAGGGTGGTCTTGCCGTAGCCCGGCGGGGACACCAGGAGCAGCAGGCCGCTGCGGTCCACCGGCCCGGAGGCGTCCACCGTGCCGAGCTGCTTGGCGAGGTTGTCCCCGATCAGCGGCAGGTAGACCTGGTCGATCAGCCGGTTGCGGACGAAGCCGTTGAGCGGCGCGGGCCGGTACTGGTCGAGCCGCAGCCGGGCGTGCTCGGCGGCCAGCAGCTCGCCGCGCAGCCGCTGGTAGGCGCGGTAGCCGGGCACCTCCACGGCCTCGAACTCGGCTACACGGGAGAGCAGTCCGTCCAGTCGCAGGTCGAGCGAGCCGCCGGCCAGCCGCGGGTGGTCGCCGAGCAGACCGGTCAGCCGGGCGGTGACCGCGCCCTCGGCGGGGCGGCGCGGCAGCGTCGGGCAGAGCAGCACGGCCGCGGCCTCGGTGCGGTCGCCCGGGTCGGCTTCGGCGGCGCAGGACTCCAGCCAGGCGGCGGCGAGTTGGCGACGCGCGGGCAGCAGGGCCGGGTCCTCGGGCAGCGCGGCCAGCGCCTCGGTGAGCCCGGCCGACTCGGGCGCGGCACGGAACTTGTCGAGCAGCGCGGCCGCTCCCGCCGAGTAGGCGAAGGCCGGTTCGGGGGCGGCGAGTTCGGCCACCAGGTAGGCGCCGGCGGGCTCCGCGTCGGGGAGGAACCGCGCCACCTCGGCGTCGAGTTCGGCGGCCAGGGAGGCCAACGCGGACGCAGCGGACGCAGCGGACGCAGCGGACGAGGCGGAGGAGACGGAGGGGACAGAGGAGGCGGCTCGGGCGGACAGGCCGGCCGACGAAGGGGCCACCCCGTGGGCCTGCCGGGCGAGGTCGAGCGAGCGGGCCCGGGTGTGCCAGACCAGCCGCTCCCGCTCGTCCGTGCCGTGCGCCCAGTACAGCTGGGCCGCCGCCCGGGCGCCCGCCGGGTAGCGCAACAGGCCCGCGTCGGCGCTGAGTTCGAGCAGGGCGCGGAGCACCAGCGCCGCGTCGTGGTCGTGCACTCCGCGCTGGTAGCCCTCGTCGGGGCGCTGTTCGGCGGCCCGTCGGACGTGCTCCAGCAGGTCGGCGTCGGGCGCGAGGGTGCCCGGTTCGGCGGCCAGCAGCAGGCTCGCGGCCAGGTACTCGGCGCGGTAGAGCGCCGGGGTCTCCGAGGGCAGCGGCCGGGCCCAGTAGCGCTCGGTGGCGGCGAAGGCCGGGTCGGTGACGGGCGAGCGGTAGTCGGTGCCGGTGAGGGTGAAGGCGGGGCGGCCGCGCCAGGGCAGCAGCGTGAGTTCGGGCCGTTGGGTGGTGACCGCGAACAGGTGGCGGCCCAGCCGTAGGGTGCCGGGGCCGTCCCCGGCGAGTTCGGCGCGGTCGCGCAGTGCCTGGTGGGCGCGGCCGCGGGCGGCACGCAGCCGGCCGGTCAGCTCCTCGGCCCGGACGCGGTCGCCGAGCTCGGTCAACTGCCCGGCCAGCCCGCGCAGTTTGACGGCGCTCGGGTCGGCGGCCAGGGCGGCGTCGATCTCCTCGGCGGTGTCGAGGGCGGCGAGGCGCCGGTGCAGGGTGTCGAGGACGCGCTCGGCGGAGACGGCGAGCCGGTCGGCCCGGCGGGCCCGCTCCTCCAGCAGGTGCTGGCGGCGGGCGGTGAGCGCGTCGTGGATCTCGGTGCGACGGTCGGCGAGCTGCTCGCCGAGGGCCGGGTCGGCGTCGGCGAAGCGGGTTTCCAGCTGCTCGATGCGCAGCAGCAGCCGGCCGAGCCGGTCGTCGCAGGCTTCGGGGGTGTCGGCGCCGGCGAGCGCGGCGGTGGTGGCCTGGGCGAGCAGCGCGGTCTCGGCCGCGAACTCGGCGGCGGCCTCGCGGGTGCGCAGCTCCCGGCGGCGGACGGTCAGGGTGCTGCGGGCCCGGTTGAGCAGCCCGAGCACGTCGGCGAGCCGGTCCAGGATCGCGGTGCGGGTGGTGGCGTCGGCCAGGTCGAGGGTACCGACCAGCTCCGAGACGGTCTGCAGGGCCTCGCCCTGCTCGTCGAGCCGGGCGAGCAGCGGTTCCGCCTCGGCGGCGGTGGCGATGGCCGCGCAGTGCTCGGCCAGGTCGCCCGCCCGCCGCCGGTGCGGCTCGAAGGCGGACGGCTCGGCGAGGTGTCCGACGGCGCGATCGGCGGCTTCGGCCAGGCCCTGGGCGAGGTGCTCGGCGATGGCGTCGATCCGCGCCCGGTCGGCCCGTGGCAGCTCGCGCAGCGCCTCGACCCGGCCCTGGGCGCGGCGCAGCCCGGCCAGCCGGTCGACCCACTCGGCGGCGTCGGCGAGGGTCTCGCCGCGCGCGGTGCGCAGCAGGCCCTCCACGTGCTCGGCGGTCTCCTCGGTCCGCGCGGCGGCGTGCGCGGTGAGCTGGGCGATCGCCTCGTACTCGGCGATCACCTGCCGCGCGGTGTCGCGGATCTCGGCGAGCGGCCCGGCGAGGTCGCCCAGGCCGCTCTGGCCGAGCCAGTGGTGCCGGTCGGCGGTGCGGGCGCAGGCGGCCAGCACCGCCTGGTGGCCGGCCGGGCTGTCGGCGCCGGCGGCGGCGAGCCGGGCCAGGGCCAGGCAGTCGGCCAGGCCGCGGACCAGGTCGGCGTTGCCGATCCGGGCCAACGGGCCGGTGCCGGGCGGCTGTTCGGCGGCGTGGCGCTCGCTGGTGAACGGGCTGCGCCAGAGCTGGACGGGATGCAGCCGGGTCGGGCCGTCCTCGGCCGGGCGCAGGGCGATCAGGGTGCCGTCGGCGAGCAGGGCGTAGCCCTGGCAGGCGAGCGGGGCGGCGGCCTCCTGGCGGACGCTGTTGTACGGCTGCAGCAGCGCGCGGCCGTCGGCGGGGGAGCGGAACTCGTACAGCACGTCCTCGCCGTTGGGCGACACGACGGTGCGCTCGTACGCCAGGCCGTCCACCGGCTGGTCGAAGGTGCGCACGGTGCCGTCCACGAGGTGGCAGCCGCCGGGGAAGGCCACGCCCTGGTCGGCGGGCAGCCGCAGGCAGGCCCGGCCGAGCGCGTCGATCCGGGTGACCTT
Organism: Kitasatospora sp. NPDC029312; assembly: GCF_055569215.1. Lineage (NCBI taxonomy): Bacteria > Bacillati > Actinomycetota > Actinomycetes > Kitasatosporales > Streptomycetaceae > Kitasatospora > Kitasatospora sp. NPDC029312. The sequence continues at coordinate 76,575 of NZ_JBVHXY010000033.1, forward strand.
CCCGGTGGGCAGGTGCACCACCAGGTGCCGGACGGTCTCCTCCTGGTACGGGCGCACCCGCACCAGCAGCAGGGTGCCGAGCCGGGCGTGGGCGATCTGCGCGTCGGCGAGGGTCTGCAATGCGTCGGCCAGCGGCTCGCGGTGCAGTTCCCGGCCGTCGGTGGTCAGCAGGGTCAGCCGGCCGCCGTCCACGCCGAGGTGGAGCTGCCCGGCGAGGTCGGCGCGCGGCGGGGTGCCGGGCGCGGCGGGCAGGTGGTCCTCGCGGGTCAGCGCCGTCCAGTCCAGCTGTCGGCCGTCGGCGGGGGTGTGGTCGCGCTCGCCGCGCCCGCCCTGGTAGACGGCCCGTTCGTCGTCGAGCAGCCAGCGCAGCACCCGGACGTCGGCGGGCGCCGGGCCGGTGCGGAAGACGGCGAGCAGCCGGCCGCCGACCGGGCGCAGCCGCTCCAGCCGGGCGTCGCGGAAGTAGCGCCGCAGGTCGGCGAGGTCCTGGCGCAGCCGGGGGTCGTCCAGCAGGGTGCCGTCGGCGGGGGCGGGGGAGAGGCCGGCGGGGTCGTGGAGGCTGAGGATCCCCTCGTCCCCGGCCCCGGCGGCGAACGGGTCGGGCCGGGTGCCGAGCAGCAGCAGCCCGCCGGCGGCGGTGAGGTCCTGCGGCAGGCAGGGCCGCTCGGTGGTCAGCCGCCCGGTGCCGGTGAGCCGCAGCTCCCCGCCGCCGAACTCGGCGACCCGGCGGGCGTTCAACGCCTCCGCGCGGTCGGCGAGTTCGGCGGCGGCCCGGGCGAGCCGGTCGCGCAGGACCTCGTAGGTGCCGGCGTCGAGCCGGGCGTCGAGGGCGTCCACGGTCAGTTCCTCTGGTGCTCGGGTGCTGGGTTGCTGGGGTGCCGGGGTGCTGAGGGGCCTCTGGTGCCGGGCCGATGGCTACTTGGCGCCGTTCACCGGGGCCAGCGCCCCGATCGGTGTCTCCGCGATGCCCAACTTCTTCGCGGAGTCCAGGAGTTGCCGCAGCTGGCCGGCCTGCTCGCCGCCGCCGGCGCCGATCATCCGGAGCAGCAGCGCGGAGACCGTCAGGTTCTGCACGTCCGCCGTGGACACCGAGGAGAGCATCCGGGTGAGGTCCTCGGTGAAGCTGGCCCGCCCGTCCAGCCACGGCCCGGCCAGGGCTTGGGCGGTCGCGGAGTGGCCGACGAAGGCGTCCACGCTCTTGCCGGCCGTCACCGACTGCACCAGCTTGTCGAAGAACACCGAGTCCCCGCCGACGATGTCGATCTTCGCCTTCTCCAGCCCGGCCGCGACCAGCGCGGCCTGCGCCTCGGCGATCTGCCGCTGCGCGTCCAGTCCGGCCAGCCGGACGTCCTTCTCGGCGGCCAGCCGCAGCCGGTACTCCTCGTGCCCGCGCGAGGCCTCGTCCAGCTTGGCCATCGCCGCGGCCTTCTCGGTCAGGCCCTCCGCCTCGGCCTTGAGCCTGGCGCCGACCTCCAGCGCGGCGGCCTTCGCCTTCTCGGTCTGGACGGCGGCCTCGGCGCGGCCGACCTTCTCCACCGCCACGGCCTCCTGCTCGCGCACCTGCACCCGGGCCAGCCCCTCCGCGGCGGCCTCCGCCCGGATGCCCTCGGCCAGCCGGACCTTGGCGGCCGCGTCCAGCTCGGCGGCCCGCTGCCGCGCCTCGGCCAGCAGCAGCGCCTCGCGGGCCTTGTGCGAGGCGGCCTGCTCGGCGGCCTCGGCGGCCTTGATGTCCTTGACGAGCCGCTCCTGCGCCTCCGCCTCGGCCTGGATGACCACCGCCTTGCGCACCCGCTCGGCCTCCTCGGTGGTGCGCAGCGTCTTGACGGACTCCTCCTGCTCGGCGACGGTGCGCTCGACCGCGACCCGCTCGCGGACCACGTCGGCGACCTCCCGGCGACGGGCCTCGACCTCCTTCTGCTTGTCCATGACGGCCAGTTCGGTCTCCCGCTCGCGGCCGACCACCTCCAGCAGGCGGTCCCGCTCGATCCGCTCGTTCTCCACCGCGATCACCCGCTCGCGGTTCTTCTGCGCCACCGCGACCTCGCGCGCCTGGTTCTCCCGCTGCACGCCGAGCAGTTCCTCGGTGCGCAGGAAGGCGGTCTGGGCGGTGAGCCGCTCCTCCTCCTGCACCCGGGCGATCACCGCGTCCTCCTTGGCCCGCAGGGTCTCGATCTCGCGGCGCTGGCGGATCTCGGCGTCGGCCTGGCGGCGTTCGAGCTCCAGGACGGTCTCCCGGGCGTCGACGTTCTGCCGGGTGATCTCCTTCTCCTCGGTGCGCTGGTACTCGTTGGTACGCACGTGCTCGATCGCGGTCAGCTCGGTGATCTTGCGGATGCCCTGGGCGTCCAGGATGTTGTCGCCGTCCAGCTGGCTCATCGGCGTCTGTTCGAGGTGGTCGATGGCCGCGTCCTCGAGGGTGTAGCCGTTGAGGTCGGTGCCGATGACGGCGATGATCTGGTCCCGGAACTCGTGCCGGTGGGTGTACAGGTCGGTGAAGTCCAGCTGCTTGCCGACGGTCTTGAGCGCCTCGGCGAACTTGGCCGCGAAGAAGTCCTGGATCGCCTGCGGGTCGCTGGCCCGGACGGTGCCGATCGACTGGGCGACCTTGATGACGTCCTCGACGGTCTTGTTCACCCGGACGAAGAAGGAGATCCGGATGTCCGCGCGGATGTTGTCGCGGCAGATCAGGCCGTCCCGGCCGGCCCGGTGGATCTCCACCGTCTTCGCGGTGATGTCCATCAGCTCGGCCTTGTGCAGGATCGGCAGGACGATCGTGCCGGTGAAGGTGACGTCCACCTTCTTGGTGCGGGAGACGATCAGTGCCTTGCCCTGCTCGACCTTCTGGAACAGCCGGCCCACGAACAGCAGCAGGGCGAACAGGATGAGCAGCACGACGGCGACGAGCACGCCGAAACCCACGGCGATGGTGTCCATCACGGAGTCCTTTGACGGGATGGTGGTGCGAAGTAGGTGGATGACCAGCGAAATGACGGTGCATGGTGCGCGGAGCGGGGCGCGGCGCACGGCGCGGCGTCAGGGTGTTCAGACGCCCGGTGGCGAGGGGTCGAACGGCGCCACCAGGAAGTGCTCGCCGTCCGCGTCGTAGTCGAAGACCAGGGCGGTGCGCCCGACCGTCAGCTCCGGCTCGGCGTCGAGCACCCGGACCTGCACGGTCGCGGTGGAGCCGTCCTCGGCCGTGACCTCGGCCTGCCCGAAGTCCGTGGTCACCCGGCCGGTGCGGATCACGCAGACCCGGCCGACGAAGTCCCCACGGGTGGTCGGCCGGTCCTCCGGGAAGAGCCGCCGCAGCGGCCGTACCAGCGCCCGGGTGCCGGCCCAGGAGGCGACCAGCGCGACGGCGAACACACTGCCGCGCGCCGGCGCCCCCGAGGTGTAGACGGTGCCGGCCAGGCTGACGAACCAGGCGAGCGCGACCAGCAGCGACACCGCCACCGTCGCGGGCACCCCGCCCAGCCCCAGCTTTTCCAGCCCGCCCGGGTGGTGGTCCGCGCCCTTCCCCCCGTGGGCGCCGGCACCCCCGTGGGCGCCGGCACCCCCGTGGACGCCGGCACCCCCGTGGACGCCGTGGCCGGCTCCCCCGCCGGGCACCCCGTGGGCCACGCTCCCCCCGACACCGTGCCCCCCGACACCGTGTCCGACGTGACCCACCGGGCCCACGTGCCCGCCGTGCCCGGCACCCAGGTGGTGCCCGCCGCCGTGCCCCCCGTGCAGGGCGCCGGGCACCAGGCCGCCGAACAGCATCAGCAGCCAGTACCCGACGACCACCACGAGCGCGAAGCTGAACAGCGCCGTCGGAAAGGCCAGCGCGGCCGCGAAGAATCCCCCCATCCCGGCCACGCTCCCCCGTCTTCCCCACGGCACCGCACTTCGGCGCCGGGGGAGATCATGGCAGCGGGGACGGCGTCCGCACATTGCCAGGATCCGGCAATCTTCACGCGTCTTTGACACCCTGGTACGCACGCCCGCGGTGACACTGTGACAACCCGGCAACAGGATCGGTCCGAGCAGGTCACCCGCGTTTGAACCCGCCTCCGACTCAGGTCACTAGAGCGGCTGCTCCGGCCAGTTCAGCAGCCGCGCGCCCATCGCCGCGGTCTCCAGGGTGAAGCGCTGCAGCGCGTCCGCCGGGTCGTAGCCGGTGAGCGTCTTGATCCGCTCCAGCCGGTAGCCCAGGGTGCGCACGCTCAGCCCCAGCCGGCGCGCCGCCTCCGCGTTCACGTACGCCGCCTCCGCCTGCACCGCGATGGTGTCCAGCAGCGGACGGGCGCCGCCGCGCGCCTCGGTCAGCGGGCCCAGCACGCTGCGCACCAGATCGGCCATGGCCGCCCGGTCGCGCATCAGCACCGGGAAGACCAGCAGTTCCTCGGCCCTCAGCTGCCTGGCCGGCAGGTCCAGCCGCTGGGCGTAGTCCAGCGCGTCCAGCGCCTCCTCGTAGCTGCGCAGCACCCCGCTCGCGCCCGAGTGCCGGCGGCCGGTCGCCACCCGTTGCACCGGGCGGTAGCCGGGGCCGGGGCGCAGCGTCAGGTCCGCGAAGGCCGCCAGGACGGCCCGCTCCGAGTCCGGCGCGATGCACACCAGCCGGCCGTCCTTGCTGGCCAGCAGCACGTCCCGCTCGCCGAACCGGCCGGTCAGCTCGCGCTCCACCCGGTGCACCAGCGGATGGACGTCCGCGAACGGCTCGTCCCCCACCGCGACCGCCACCGTGTACGCGCCCGCCAGCCGCAGCCCGAAGCGTTCCGCGCGCTCGGCCAGCAGGCCCAGGTCGCTGCGGCCGAACAGCAGGTCGTCGATGAACTCCCGCCGTGCCGCCTCCTCCTGGCGGATCGCCAGCCGCTGCGCCCGCTCGTGCCCCTCGCCGAGCGCGGCCAGCGCGGCATCGGTGGCGGCCAGCACCGCGTCGCCCATCCGGCGCAGCTCGCCGACGCTGCTCGCGGCGGTCGTCCCGGGCAGCGTCTGCCAGGCCCGCCGGGCGGTCGCCAGGCACTGGGCGACCACCTCGCGCAGCCCGTAGCCGGCCTCGGCGCAGCGCTCACCGAGCCGGCGCAGGCCCTCCAGCTCGTCCCGGCGCAGCAGGCGCCCGGTGCGGGAGACGTCGGCCAGCAGGCCGAGGTACGCCTCGGCCAGTTCGGTGGGTATGTCGCACTCGTTCGCCTCGTTCACCGTGTCCTGCCAACCCCCGTGCGGCGTGAATGTCGGCGGCGAACTCTAGCAGGGCCGATACGGTCCGGAGCCGGCCGCTCACCGCTCCCGGAAGTGCAGGACGAAGCGCGCGCTGCTGCCGTCGATCCGGCGCCGGACGTAGAGCGCGGGGGCGCCGTCCGGGGTGCAGCTGACCCCCTCGCGCACCAGCAGCGGGGTGCCGGCCGGCACGCCGAGCAGTTCGGCGTCCGCCAGGTCCGCGCCGATCGCGCCGAAGGCCCGCCAGTCGTACTCCAGCTCCACCCCGGCGGCCCGCGCCAGGTCCAGCACCAGGTTCCCGGCGCGGCCCGGCCGGACCAGCTCGGCGGGCAGCGGGCCGAACGGCACCCAGTAGCTGCACGCCGCCCGGGCCCGGCCGCCGAGGCGGATCACCGAATCCACCCGGGACAGCTCCCGGGGCGTACGGCCCAGCTGGCGGGCCACCTCCTCGTCCTCCGCCGAGCCGGTGACGGCGGGCGCGGCCACCACGAACTCGCCGTCGCCCCGGTCGGCGCCGCCGTGGTCGGGGCCGCTCCGGTCGGCGTCGCCCGGGCCGGCACCGTCCCGGGCGCCCTCGGGCAGCGCCCCGTGCAGGCTGCCGAGGTCGAAGCGCTGGCTGCGCGGATCCACCGTGATCGACGCCCGCACGGCGGGCGGGCGGACGAAGGTGCCCACGCCCCGGCGGATCTCCACCACGGCCGCCCGCTCCAGCTCCGCGACCGCCTGCCGCACGGTCAGCCGGTTCACACCGAACTCGGCGCTCAGCTCCGGCTCGCTGGGCAGCCGCGCGCCCGCCGGGTAGCCGCCGGCGTCGATCCGCTCCTGGAGCCGCCGGGCCAGCCGACGGTACAGCGGAACGCGCGGGGGAGTGCTCGGGGGGTTCGTCGCCACGGACCGATCCTACGAAGCGGCCCCGGGGCCCGGCTCGCCGTCGCCCGGTCCCGGCTCGCTGTGGCCCGTCGCCGGGGGATGGAGGGGTGCCGCGGGCCGCGGCTTGCCCGGCACCCCCGCGAGGAGCTAGACATCCAGACGTCTAGATGTCGTTCCTTCCCGTGGCGGCTCCACCGAAAGGCCCTCGCATGACCCTGGTCAACTTCCGTGACTCCGCCGTCCTCAGCGACCCCGAGGGCCTACGGATCCGCCCCGGCGTGCTGTACCGCTCCGCCCAGCCGTACCCGGCCGCCGACGAGGCCGTCGTCGCCCAGCTGCGCGCCTGCGACATCCGCACCGTCGTCGACCTTCGGGACCCGCGCGAGACCCACCCCGCCGACTGGGCCGCCGCCGAGGCCGCCGGCATAGCCGTCGTCGCCGCCCCGGTGAACCCCGCCACCGAAGCCCTCACCGCCCACATGGGCACCATGACCACCGCCGCCGACCTCGGCGAGTTCTACGTGCTGCTCGCCGAATCCGCCCCCGAGGCCGTCGCCGCCGCCGTCGCGGCCGCCGCCCGCCCCGGCGCCGTCCTGCTCCACTGCGCCGCCGGCAAAGACCGCACCGGCCTGCTGACCGCCCTGCTGCTCGACCTGCTCGGCGTTCCCGCCGAGCGCATCGTCGCCGACTACGCCCGCACCGCCGACGCCCTCCCGCAGATCTTCGCCAACCTCGCCGAACGCCACCGCACCGCCCTCAACCGGCAGGGCCCCGCCCGCGTCACCGGCCCCGACGGCCGGCACCTCACCATCCCGGCGCCCCTGCTGGAGGCCCCGGCCGAGGCGATGAGCGTCTTCCTCCACCGCGTCCGCACCCATCACGGCGGCGCGGCGGCCTTCCTCCCCGCCTGCGGCGTCGACGCCGCCACCCTCGGCGCCTTCCGCGCCAAGGCGGCGGCCGCAGCGGCCTGAGGCGCCGAGCCGGTCAGCCCCGAGGCGCCGGCTGCCGGCTGTCGGCCCCGGCGCCTACGCTGGCAGGCCGTGAGCTACTCCGGCCTGTGGTTCCTGATCCCCGCGCCCGCCGCCGCCCTGGAGCGGCACGGCCCCCGGCTGCGCGCGGCCGTGGAGGCCCATGCCGCGATCCCGCGCCACCGGGCGCTGAGGCGGCGATGGGAACGGCACGGACTGCGGCCGGAGGAACTGGAGCACCTGGCGGTCGGGCCACTGGGGGAGGACCTGGACGGGCTGTACGCGGCCTGGCAGGACTGCGGGGAGGCCGGCCCGCACGCCGCCGTGTCGGCCCGCAACCGCTACCCGCTGCTCGGCCTGGCGCACGGCCTCGGCCCCGAGCGGCTGGCCGGGCTGCCCGGCTGGTTCGGGGACCTGGTCCTCACCGCCGAGGAGGTGAGGACCGCGCTGCCCGCGGTCGAGGCGGTCTTCCAGCTGGCGGAGGACGAGCGGGCGGCGGTCGAGGAGCGGGCCCGCGAGGCGCTGCGGACGGACGACCTGGGCGGCCTCCTCGACGCCGTGCCGCCCGTCTGGCGCGCCGCCGCCGGGGCCGGGCACGGGCTGATCGGCGCCCAGGTCGTCCCCTAGCCCGCTGGGGCGTCCAGGACGCCCCAAGGTGCCCCGGACGCCCCCGGGACGTCACACGTCCCGCCGCCGCACGAGGACCGCCGTCACCACCACCGCGACCAGCGCCCACACCCCCATGGTGATCCAGGAGTCCAGCACACTCGGCGCGTACCTCCCCATGGTGGTGGTCGAGTCGGGGTTGATGGTGAGCCGGCTGACGGTGGACAGCGGCAGGTGGGTGCCGATCTCCTTCAGCCAGCGGTAGCGGTCCCCGCCGAACATCAGCGGCAGGATGAACATCAGCACCACCAGCGACACGATCGAGGCGGTGGCGTGCCGCAGCAGCGCGCCCAGCGCCATCCCGATCAGTGCGCAGGTCGGCACGATCGCCGTGTAGCCGAGCACGGCCCGCAGGCAGCCGTCGTCGGTGATGGAGAGCCCGACGTGCCGGGAGGCCAGCATCGCGTTGATGCTGAAGAAGGAGCCCGTCGACACCACCCCACCGGCGAGTGCGGTGATCCCGCCGATCAGCAGCACCTTGGCCGCGATCACGCCCCGCCGGTCCGGTACCGCCGCGAAGGTGGTGCGGATCATGCCGGTGGTGTACTCGCCGAACACGGTGATCGCGCCGAGGCTGCCGGCCGCGATCGCCATCAGGTCGCTGCCGATGTTGCCGAGGCCGTGGAACAGCGGGTCGTACGGGGAGGGTTGGAAGCCGGGCTTGGGCGCGGGCGGGTGGTCGATGTAGGTGAGGTCGGTGTGCACCGCGTTCACGTTGACCGCGATCGCCACCAGCGAGGCGAGCGCCAGCACCCAGTACGTCGACCGCAGTGAGCGCAACTTGATCCACTCGGCGGCGAGCAGATTGGTGAACCGGGGTGCGGGCTCGGCAGGGTGGACGCCCGACGGACGGCCGGCGGTCACGGTACGGCCAGGGGTCGCGGTGCTCATCGGGCCTCTCCTGCCGGGTATTCGACGCTTTCCGCGGTCAGGGACATGAACGCGGACTCCAGGGACGACGTCCGCTCGGCCAGCTCGTGCAGCACCACGCCGTGCCGCAGGGCGAGTTCGCCGATCCGCCCGGCGGCCAGCCCGGTGACGACACCGAACTGCTCCTCCATCCGCCGCACTTCGGCCCCCTCGGCCCGCAACACCCCGGCGAAAGCGGCGAGTCCGGGCGTCCGGACGGCCACCGAGGTCACCGCGTTGCGCGCCGAGAACTCGGCCAGGCTCTGGTCGGCGATCAGCCGGCCGCGGCCGATCACCACCAGGTGGTCGGCGGTGTGCTCCATCTCGGCCATCATGTGGCTGGAGACGAATACGTCCGCCCCTCGCCCGCGAGCCGCCGGAACAGTCCGCGCACCCAGAGCACGCCCTCCGGGTCCAGCCCGTTCAGTGGCTCGTCGAAGAGCAGCACCGGCGGGTTGCCGAGCAGCGCCCCGGCGATGCCCAGACGCTGCTTCATGCCCAGCGAGTAGCCGCCGATCCGCCGCCCGGCGGCCTTGCCGAGGCCGACCTCCGCCAGCACCTCGTCCACCCGCCCGAGCGGGATCCGGTTGCTGCGGGCCAGCGCCGACAGGTGCGCCCTGGCGCTGCGCCCGCCGTGCACGTCGCCCGCGTCCAGCAGGGCGCCGACGTGCCGCAGGCCGCGCGGCCGGTCGGCGAAGGGCACGCCGTCCACGGTGACGGTGCCCTCGGTGGGGGTGTTGAGGCCCAGGATCATCCGCAGGGTGGTGGACTTGCCCGCGCCGTTGGGGCCGAGGAAGCCGGTGACGGCACCCGGCCGGACGGTGAAGGTCAACTGGTCGACGGCCGTGGTGGCCCCGTACCGCTTGGTCAGTCGCTCGATCTCGATCACGGGGGCAACGCTGCCGGTCGGCGCCGTGACCGGGCATCGGGCCGCGGGCCACAACCGCGGGCCCCCGCCCCCGCCCCCGGGATTACGCCCGTGGGCCGATGCGCCGTCGCGACCCCCGCCGCTACCATCGCGCCATGATCACCGATCCCCGCCCGCCCCTGCTCAGGCGCCTGCCCGCGGGCGTGTGGGTGGCGGCGTTCTGGACGGCCGTCGTGCTGTTCCGGTTCTTCACCCGGGACGACGAACTGCGCCACCTGTTCGAGTACCACGGCAATCCCGAGGACATGCCGCTGGTGGTCACGGCCGTGGTCACCACGCTGGTCGCGGCCCTGCTGGTCCGGCTGCCGCTGGCGGCCATCGCGGTGGCGCTCGCGGGCAGCATCTTCTCGCTCGGGATGAACACCGTCCCGGAGACCTCGGTCCTCCAGTTCCTGATCGCCGACGTCGTGGTCGGCTACTGCGCCGCCGTCCGCTCCCGAGCGGTCTCGCTGAGCGCCCTCGGACTGCCGCTCGCCGCGCTCGCCGCGCTGATGCTCCACGGCGCCGTCGCCGACTACCCCGTCAACCCGCTCGCGTACGCGGGCCTCGCCGCGACCGTCCTGATCTCCTGGCTGATCGGCAACACCGTCCACCAGGGCCGCGCCCACGCCGAGGCCCTGCGCGGGCGCGCCACCGAGCAGGCCGTCACCGCCGAACGGCTGCGGATAGCCCGCGAGTTGCACGACATGGTCGCCCATAACATCGGCATCATCGCGATCCAGGCCGGCATGGGCAGCCGGGTCATGGACACCCAGCCCGCCGAGACCCGCAGCGCGCTGAACGCCATCGAGGCCACCAGCCGGGAGACCCTGGCCGGACTGCGCCGGATGCTCGGCGCGCTGCGGCAGGGCGACTCGGAGCCGGCGCCGCTCGAAGTCGCGCCCGGACTCGCCGAGTTGGACCGGCTGGTGGAGCGGACCGCGGGCGCCGGAGTGCGGGTCGCGCTCACCCGGCGCGGCACCGCCCGTCCCGTCCCGTCCGAGGTGGACCTCGCCGCCTACCGGATCGTCCAGGAGGCCGTCACCAACGTGGTCAAGCACTCCGGCACCCGCGACTGCCAGGTCACCGTCGAGTACGGGCCGGAGGAACTCGCCGTCACCGTCGTGGACCTGGGCGCCGGCCCGGCGGCGGCCACCCCCGGCACCGGCTACGGCCTGGCCGGGATGCGCGAGCGGGTCGCCCTGCTGGACGGCGGGTTCAGCGCGGGCCCGCGCCCCGGGGGTGGCTTCCGCGTCGCCGCCCGACTGCCCGTCCCCGACGAAACCGCCCTGGAGGTGAGGCCGTGATCCGCGTCGTCCTGGTCGACGACCAGCCGCTCATTCGCAGCGGCCTGCGGGTGCTCATCGCCGACGCCCACGACCTGGAGGTGGTCGGCGAGGCCGGCAGCGGCGCCGAGGCCGTCGAGCTGGTGCACCGGCTGCGCCCGGACGTCGCCGTGATGGACATCCGCATGCCAGGCATGGACGGCATCGAGGCCACCCGCCGGATCACCGCCGACCCCGAACTGCCCACCCACGTCCTCGTCCTCACCACCTTCGACGACGACGACTACGTGTACGGCGCGCTGCGCGCCGGGGCGAGCGGCTTCCTGGTCAAGGACCTCGCCCTGGAGACCATCCTGGACGGCATACGGATCGCCGCCGCCGGGGACGCCCTGCTGGCCCCGGGCATCACCCGCCGGCTGATCGGCGAGTTCGCCGCCCGCCCGCAGGCCGCCCGGGTCCGGCGTCCGGCCGCCGAGGGCATCACCGAGCGCGAACGCGAGGTGCTGACCCTGGTCGGCCGCGGCCTGTCCAACACGGAGATCGCCGAGGAGCTCACCATCAGCGTGGCCACCGCCAAGGCGCACGTCGCCCGGCTGTTCACCAAGCTCGGCGCCCGCGACCGGGTCCACCTGGTCATCCACGCCTACGAGTTCGGGCTCGTCGCGCCTTCCTAGGCCACGCGCCCGAGCCCGCCCGGGAACGCGAGGGCGCCCCGAGAACGCCAGGGCGCCGGGGTGGGCCCGCACAACCCACCCCGGCGCCTGCTCTCCCCGCGTCAGGACGTCAGGGGGCGTCGGTCCGTCATCAGGGGACGATCGCGTGCGAGATCTGGCAGGCGCTGACGGCGTTCGACCAGGTGCCCTGCATGGCGAAGGAGCCGGTCGCGAAGGCCACGTTCTGCGAGCCGCCGGTGCCGCCGACGCCCTTCCAGGCGCACTTGTCGGCGTTCTCGGCGCCCGAGGAGTCGGTCCAGCCGCCGGCCGGGTTCTGGTCGGTGACGGTCTCCGAGTACTCGTGGCCGAACACCATGGTCACGCCGTCCAGCAGGCCCGCGCTGCCGCTGTTGACGTAGTTCTGGCCGCACGAGGTGCCCATGTCGGTCACGTACGGGTCGTTGCTGAACGCCACGTCGCCGTACGGCGAGGAGGCCGCGCCGCCGGTCAGCGTGGTGTCACCGTTCCAGTCGTGCCAGGCGCAGAAGTTGCCCGTGGAGGTGTTGAAGCCGTCCGGGTGGGTGCCGGTCGGCGAGAGCACCACGTACTGGGCGTTGCGGTTGGCGGCCGCGGTGGTGTTGCCGAAGTGCCCGGCGGCCTTGACGGCCTCCGCGGCGATCTGGTTGCCGGTGGCCTGGCCCGGGGCGGCGGCCGAACCGTCCACCCAGACGCCGGCCAGCGCGCCGCCGGTCGGGTAGCCGACGTGTGCGGCGGTGGACGCGCAGGTGGTGGAGCCCGTGGCGACGCCCTCGCAGTACTGGGTCATGACGCCCGACCAGGTCTCGTTGTTGGTGCCGAGGCCCTTGAACAGCTGCTGGACGCGCACCGCCTCACCCGACGGGTCACCGGAGAGGGTGGTGTAGCCGTTGGCGTCGGTGCCCTGGGTGCCCCACTGGGAGCCCCAGAAGATCACGTACACCTTCGGGGCGCCGGTGGTGACACCGATGCCGTCGACGCCGCCGCCGTACTTCAGGTTGGTCGTCCGGGCCGTGGCCGCGGAGGTGGCGTTGGCGTGCTCGGCGCTCTCCTTGGTGGGGATGGTGCCGTGCCGGTACGGGTGGCTGTTCCCGGCGAACTCGCTGCCCGGCTGGTTCGCCTGGGCGGCCGGGGCGGCGGCGAGACCGGCGGCGGCCAGCGCCAGCGCGCTGAGCCCGGTCAGGGCCCGGACTCGCGCCCGGCGGGAGGTGGGGGACATGCCCATCGTGAGGGTTCCTCTCTCATGCCGACCGCACACCGGTAGGGCGCGGACGGCACTGTGGGGGACAAATGGGGGAGGCGCGACGACGGTGGCCCGGGCGCACTGGCGGCTCGTCATGAACCGCGGGTGACGTGGGGATGAGGGACCGGTTCACCGTCGACGGCGGGAAGCAAAGCACCGCCGTCGGAACCGGGTCAACGACGGCGATAGTAAGACCAGCCCCATGGAAACACCCGACAAAGGTATGGAAATCCAAAAGGCCGCAGCTGACGGGCCGTTGACACGCGTAGCGAAGGCGTTTCTCAACAGTTGAGAGGACCTTCTACACCGTATTCGGCCACCCGCGCCCCTCCCGCGTGACCTGCACCGAAAGCCCACGGCTGAGGCCTTCTCGGTTCCGCGCCGATGCCCTACCTTGGCTGCATCACGGCGAATCCCCGCCCAGGGAATACTGGTGCCATGCCCGATTCGGTTCACAACGAGATCAGCGGCGGCACCTTCTCCGGCATGGTCGTACAGGCGGGCAGCATCACCACCCACAACGGGCCGTCGCGGAGGGAATCACCGCCCCGGCAGCTGGGCGCGCTCCCGGCCGTGGCCGACGCCCACCGGTCGCGCGGCTTCGACCTCGCCGGCCTCCACGCCTCCGCCCTCGTCCTCACCGGCCCGTGCGGCAGCGGCAAGAGCCAGCTGGCGGCCCACCACGCACACCGGCAACTGGCCGGCGGCGACGTCGACTTCCTCCTCTGGGCCCCCGCGACCTCCCGCCGGGCCGTGGAACAGTCCTACACCCAGGCCGCCGTCGACCTCGGACTCGCCCGGCCCGCCGGCCCCGAACGCCTCCTGGCCTGGCTCCGGAGCACGGACCGCCGCTGGCTGGTGGTGCTCGACGACCTCCGGGACCCCGCCGACCTCCGCACCCTCTGGCCACCGGCCGCCCCACACGGCCGGACGGTCGTCACCACCCGCCGCCGCGACCCGTCGCTGCGGACGGCGGACCGGGAGGTCCTGGAGGTCGGCCCCTTCGAACCGGCCGAGGCCGTCGCCTACCTCACCGACCGGCTCAGCCCGCACGGCCTCACCGCTCCGGCCGCCCAACTCGGCGAGGTGGCCGCCGGCCTGGGACACCTTCCGCTCGCCCTCGCCCAGGCCACCGCCTACCTGATCGACCGCGCCGACACCGGCGCCACCGTCGCCGACTACCGGGACGGCCTCCTCGAAGGCCGTCCGCTGTCCCAGCTCGCCCCCGACCCGGCGGCACTCCCCGACGCCCAGGAGGCCACCCTCGCCGCCGTCCTCGCCGCGGCGCTGCGGGACGCGGACGCCATGACGGGCGGCCTGGCCACCCCGGTGCTCCAACTCGCCTCCGTGCTGGCCGACCACGACCGTCTCCCGGTGGACCTGCTCACCTCCGAGCCCGCCCGCCTCCACCTCCGCGCCGCGCCCCCCGAAGCCGTCCACGAGGTGCTCCGCACCCTGCACCGCCTCAACCTGGTCACCTGCACCCCGCCCGGACAGGCCGGACGCCTCGATCTCCTCCGGGTGAACCCGGTGGTCCAGCACGCCGCTCGCGACTCCGTAGCGTCCGGCCCACGCCGTTCCCAGCTGGTCGAGCTGGCCGCGCTGGCCCTCGCGACCGCCTGGGTGGCCGGCCCGCACGACCGGCGGACCCTCGGCAGCAGGCGGGCGAGCCTGGCAGCGCTGACCGCCCGCCACCCCGAGGTCCTCCGGGGCCCCGACGGCCGGACCCTGACCGTGCTGGCCGAGGCCGCCGCCCTGCTGACTCCCTGAGCCCCCTGAGCCCCCTGAGCCCCCTGACCACCCGACGGTGCCTACGGCGCGCCGATCTCCCCGATCCGCATGATCCGCCCGTGCGAGTCGAGCACCACGTCGTAGGCGTTGCCGAAGCACCCGAAGGGGTCGGCCGGGTCGAGCTCGGCGAGGCAGTCGTTGAGGTGGGTGATCAGCTCGTCGAGTCGGACGGGCTTCGCCGCGTCCCCGTGCGGGCGGTCGACCAGGGTGGCCGTCACGCCCGCCGCCGCGAAGCCGTAGTGGACGGGGGTGCCGGTGGCCTGGTAGCCGGGCGGGTCGCAGGTGCGGCGGCCGGGCTGGGCGGTGAGTTCGCCCGGGCCGGCGGAGACGACGATGAGCACCTGGTGGCCGGGCGGCCGGCCGGGAGCCGGGCAGGAGTCGCCGGCGGTCGGCGCGGCGACCGGGCCGGTGGCGGGGGAGTCGGCGGCCTCCTCGCCAGGACTGCCGGGACCGCCGGGACCGCCAGGGCTGCCGGGCCTGCCGGAACTGCCGGAACCGCCGACCTCGCCGGGGCCGTCGAGATCGGCCAGGAGGTCGTCATCGTCGTCGAGCAGGTCGTCGCCGCTCTCGTCGGCGAGGGCGGCCGCGGAGGAGGCCGCGGCCACCGTCGGGCGGGAGTCGGCGGGGGTGCAGCCGGTGAGACAGGCCAGGGCGGTACCGGTCAGCACGGCGGCGGCGAGGAGGATGCGGGGCACGGCCATGGCACAAGTCTCCCCGGTGCGGGGGGGGGGGGGGGGGAGCCGGGGGGGACAACTCCCCCTCGCGGGGGGTTTTTCCTCCCCCCCACCTCCCGGCAGT
>NZ_JBVHXY010000034.1:0-7868 GCF_055569215.1 Kitasatospora sp. NPDC029312
GGCTTCTTTTGCTGTTTCCGCAGCGGTAGAGGCGGCACCGCCTGTAGCGGAGCCGCTCCTGTATGTTGTCGGGGTTACCGCTGCGTCCTCTGCCCACCCCGGGCCCCCCCCCCCCCACGGGGGTGACTAGTGCACGCCGAGCCAGGACTTGATCGGTGTGAGCGCGAAGTACAGGACGAAGACCCCGGTGAGGATCCACATCAGCAGCCCGGGTTCGCGCCACTTGCCCTGGCCGGCCTTGATGACCGAGTAGGAGACGACGCCGGCCGCGACGCCCGCCGTGATGCTGTAGGTGAACGGCATCAGCACGCAGGTGAGGAAGGCCGGGATGGCGACCTCGCGGTCGGACCAGTCGATGTGCCGGGCCTGGCTCATCATCATCGAGCCGATCACCACCAGGGCGGCGGAGGCGACCTCGACCGGGACGATGCCGGCCAGCGGCGAGAAGAACAGCATCAGGGTGAACAGCCCGCCGGTGACGGCGGAGGCCAGGCCCGTCCGGGCGCCGTCGCCGACCCCGGTCGCGGACTCGACGAAGACCGTCTGGCCGGAGGCGCCGGCCAGGCCGCCGACGGCTCCGCCGGCGCCGTCGATGAACAGCGCCTTGGACAGTCCGGGCATCCGGCCCTGCTTGTCGGCGAGGCCCGCCTCGGTGCCGACGCCGATGATGGTGGCCATCGCGTCGAAGAAGCCGGCCAGCACCAGGGTGAACACCGCGACGGAGGCGCTGATCGCGCCCATGCCGTGGCCGCCGAAGGCGCCGAACAGGTCGACGTGCCCGAACAGGCTGAAGTCGGGGGCGGAGACCGGGCTGCCGGGCCACACCGGCACGGAGTTCTTCCAGGCGGAGGCCGGGACGTCGGCGACCTGGTTGACGATCACCGCGAGCACGGTGCCGCCCGCGATGCCGATCAGGATCGCGCCCCGGACGCCGCGCGCCATCAGCACGAAGATGGCCAGCAGGGTGACGCAGAAGATCGCCACGGGCCAGCCGGTCAGCTCGCCGGCCGGGCCGAGCGAGAGCGCGGTGGGGCCGCCGGTGTGGACGAACCCGGCCTTGTAGAGGCCGATGACCGTGACGAACAGGCCGATGCCGATGGTGATCGCGTGCTTGAGCGGCAGCGGGATGCCGTTCATGATCTTCTCGCGCAGTCCGGAGACCACCAGCAGCACGATCAGCAGGCCGTAGATCACGCACAGGCCCATGGCCTGCGGCCAGGTGGTGTGGGGGACGACGAGCGCGGAGACCGCGCCCGAGACGGAGAGCCCGGCGGCCAGGGCGAGCGGCACGTTGCCGACCACGCCCATCACGATGGTGGTGACGGCGGCCGCGAGCGCGGTGGCGGTGGTCAGCGCGGCGTGGTCGAGCTTGAGGCCGTTGACGTCCGCGCCGCTGAGGATCAGCGGGTTCAGCAGGATGATGTACGCCATCGCCATGAACGTGGTCAGACCGCCGCGCAGCTCGTTGGCGATGGTCGAGCCGCGGGCCGAGATCTTGAAGTACGCGTCCAGCGCGCCGTTCGGGCGTGGTGCCGGGGACGAGGGGTGGGGCTCGTCCACGGCGGGTCTGTCTGTTTCGGTGGTGCCGGGTTCCGTGGGGATCCTGGGCATGTCCACTCCCAAGTGTCAAAGGGGGTTGGGGTGGGCGAGCCGACCTGTCTGCCAGTCAACGAAGGTGGCGCAGGGGGACGGTCATCGACTCACTGTGGGGGAGGCACTCCTTCGGGGGGAGTGCCAGCGGTGCGGATGAGGGTGCGGATGAGGGTGGTGCGCACCACTGCGGAACCCCGGCGTGGGCAGGGCAGCGGGTGGGGGGGAGTCCCCGGGGCGGTGGGGAAGAGCGTCACCGCCCCGGGGAGGTCCGTACGTCCGGAGGCCTGGGAGGCCCCGGAGGTCGTGCTCCCGGAGGCCGAACGGCCGGGGTCAGCCGGGCTGTTCGGTGGTCAGGTGCTCGGGCCGGACGGGAATCCGGTTGAGCGCGAGGCCGGTGGCGTTGCGGATGGCCGCCACGATGGAGGGCGTCGCCGACACGGTCGGCGCCTCGCCGACCCCGCGCAGCCCGTACGGGGCGTGGGGGTCGGGAAGTTCGAGGATGTCCACCGGGATCGGCGGGGTGTCCAGGATGGTGGGGATCAGGTAGTCGGTGAAGGAGGCGTTGCGCACCTTCCCGTCCCGGACGATGATCTCCTCCATCACGGCGAGCCCGAGCGCCTGGGTGCAGCCGCCCTGGATCTGGCCGACCACGGAGAGCGGGTTGAGCGCCTTGCCGACGTCCTGGACGGCGGTCAGCTCGACCACCTTGACCAGGCCCAGCTCGACGTCCACGTCCACCACCGCGCGGTTGGCGCAGAAGGTGTACTGGACGTGGCCGAAGCCCTGGCCGGTCTCCTTGTCGAAGGCCTGGGTGGGCCGGTGGTGGTGCTCGCGGGTCTGCTCGACGGCCTCGTCACCGAGCAGGTCCACCATGGAGACCAGCGGTCCGGCGCTGGCCGAGACGACCTTGCCGCCGACCAGTGAGAGGTCGTCGTGGGTCCAGCCGTAGCGGCGCCGGCCCTTCTCGATCAGCTCCCGGCGCACGGCCTCGGCGGCCAGCTTCACGGCGCCGCCGGTCATGTACGTCTGGCGCGAGGCGGAGGTCGAACCGGCCGACCCCACCTCGGTGTTGGCCGGGTGGATGGTGACCTGCTCGACGCCCAGCTCGGTGCGGGCGATCTGGGCGTGCACGGTGACGCCGCCCTGGCCGACCTCGGCCATCGCGGTGTGCACCATGGCGACCGGCTCGCCGCCGATCACCTCCAGCCGCACCCGGGCGGTGGAGTAGTCGTCGAAGCCCTCGGAGAAGCCGACGTTCTTGATGCCGACCGAGTAGCCGACGCCGCGCACGATGCCCTCGCCGTGCGAGGTGTTGGACAGCGCGCCGGGCAGCGCGCGGACGTCCAGGTGCTCGGTGTCCAGCGGCGGCGGCAGCGGCATCTCCTTGGCGCGCCGCAGCAGTTCGGCGACCGGCGCGGGGGAGTCGATCCGCTGGCCGGTGGGCATGGAGTCGCCCTCCGACATCGCGTTCAGCTGCCGGAACTCCACCGGGTCCATGCCCAGTTCGGCCGCCAGCTTGTCCATCTGCGACTCGTAGCCGAACGCCGCCTGGACCGCGCCGAAGCCGCGCATCGCCCCGCAGGACGGGTTGTTGCTGTACAGCGCGATGGCGTGCATCTTCACGTTCGGGATCACGTACGGGCCGTGCCCGAGCGAGGCCGCGTTGCCGACCACGGCGGGGGAGGCGGAGGCGTAGGCGCCGCCGTCCAGCACGATCCGGCAGTCGGCGAAGACCAGCTTGCCGTCGCGGGTCGCGCCGTGCTCGTAGTGCATCCGGGCCGGGTGGCGGTGGACGTGGCCGTAGAAGGACTCGTCCCGGGAGTAGACGATCTTGACCGGCTTGTTGGTGTGCAGGGCCAGCAGGCAGGCGTGGATCTGCATCGAGATGTCCTCGCGGCCGCCGAAGGCGCCGCCGACACCGGCGAGGGTGAGCCGGACCTTCTCCTCGGGCAGGTCCAGCACCGGGGCCATCTGCTCGCGGTCCACGTGCAGCCACTGGGTGGCGATGTAGAGGTCGATGCCGCCGTCCTCGGCGGGCACCGCGAGACCGGACTCGGGGCCGAGGAAGGCCTGGTCCTGCATGCCGACCTCGTAGTCGCCGCTGACGATGACGTCCGCCATCGCCCGCACCTCGTCGGTCACGCCGAGGCCGGAGACCAGCTTCTGCTCGTGGCAGATGTTGCCGTACGCGTGCGACTTGTACTCGTGCGGCTCGTGCACGTACCCGTGGGTCTCCGGGTCCAGGCACTGCTCCTCGGTGACGATCGGGGTGAGCACCTCGTACTCGACCTTGATCTTCTTCACCGCGCGCCGGGCCGTCTCCGGGTGGTCGGCCGCGACCAGTGCGATGGCCTCGCCGTGGTAGCGGATCTTGTCGATCGCCAGCGCCGGCTGGTCCTGGATCTCCAGGCCGTAGTACTTGGAGCCGGGGATGTCCTCGTGGGTCAGCACCGCGTAGACGCCGGGCACCTTGAGCGCCTCGGAGATGTCCACCGAGAGGATGTTGGCCCGGGGGTGCGGCGAGCGCAGCGCCATACCCCAGAGCATGTCCTCGTGCCACAGGTCGGAGGAGTACGCGAACTCGCCCTTGACCTTCAGGTTGCCGTCCGGACGCAGCGGCGAGCCGCCGATGCCGTCCTTGGCCGCCTGGTTGATCTTCTGCAGGTTCTTCTGGCCCTGGATGGTGCGGGTCGTGGTCATTCCGCTGCCCCCTCGCCGGCGCACTTGCGGGCGGAGGCGAGCCGCACCGCGTCCATGATCTTCTCGTAGCCGGTGCACCGGCACAGGTTGCCCGACAGTGCCTCGCGGATGTCGTTGTCGCTCGGCTGCGGGTCGCGGTCCAGCAGCGCGTCGGTCTGCACCAGCAGGCCCGGGGTGCAGAAGCCGCACTGGACGGCCCCGGCGTCGACGAACGCCTGCTGGACGAGGCCCAGTTCGCCGTTCTCCGCGGCCAGGCCCTCGACCGTGCGCACCTCGCGGTCCTGCACCTGGCCGGCCGCGACCAGGCAGGAGCAGACCGGCACGTCGTCCAGGTAGACGGTGCACGAGCCGCACTCGCCCTGCTCGCAGGCGTTCTTCGAGCCCGGCAGGCCGACGCGCTCGCGCAGGACGTAGAGGAGGCTCTCGCCCTCCCACACGTCGTCGGCCTCGACCGGCTTGCCGTTGGCGGTGAACGTGACCCTCATGCCGCGCTCCTGATCTGCTTGCTGTAGTCGTTCCAGCACCACGTGAGGGTGCGGCGGGCCATCACGGCGAGGGCGTGCCGCCGGTAGTCGGCGGTGCCCCGGACGTCGTCGATGGGGGAGGCGGCGGCCTTCACCAGCTCGCCGAAGCGCTGGATCACCTCGGTGCCCAGCAGCTCGCCGGACTGCCAGAGCCCGCGCTCGGCGAGCACGCCCTGGAGGTACTCCTCGGCCTCGACGGCGCGGCGCGGCGTGGGGGCAGCCGAACCGATCCCCGTGCCGACGGTTCCGTCCTTCGGGTGCAGGGCGAAGCCGAACGCGCAGACCGCGATCACCATCGCGTTGCGGGTGCCGATCTTCGAGAACTGCTGCGGGCCGTCCGCGACCGGGATGCGCACGGCGCGGATCAGCTCGTCCGCCTCCAGGCAGTTGCGCTTGACCCCGACGTAGAACTCGTCGATCGGGATCAGCCGGGTGCCGCGCACGGAGGCCGCCTCGACGTACACGTCCCGTCCGGCCGCCAGCAGCGCCGGGTGGGAGTCGCCGGCCGGGGAGGCCGCGCCCAGGTTGCCGCCGACGCCGCCGCGGTTGCGGATCTGCGGCGAGCCGACGGTGTGGGCCGCCAGTGCGAGCCCGGGCAGCGGCCCGGACAGCTCCGCGATGATCCGGGCGTACGGCACCGAGGCGCCGAGCCGGACGACGTCGCCGTCGTTCGTCCATTCGGTGAGCTCGGTGACGCGGTTCAGGTCGAGAATCGCGGATGGCCGGTGCACGTCGAAGTTCAGCTCGACCATGACGTCCGTGCCACCCGCGATGGGCAGCGCGGTCGGGTACTCAGCCTTCGCCGCGAGTGCCTCGTCCCAGGTGGCGGGCCGAAGGAACTCCATGCGGGTGTCTCCTCAAGTCTTCGCCGACCGGGTGTCCGGCGGCGTTTCGCCCAGTGAACTCCTGTGACGTGGCCCACTGGCAGTCACCGATGGCATGAAGCCCCGGCTGTGGTCCCGCCCGGCATCCTGTACGTTCCTCTAAGGAGGACAATCCCGCAGCCCAGGTGTTTCGCCGGGTGTACCTACGACCGTAATCCGGCCGTGACGGGCGGGCGACGGACCCGTGACCGGAGGGCCCGCTGGTGCGTAACACCGAGCACTGATGTTCGGGCACACTGTCACCCCCGGACCGGACGGCGAACCACCCGCTCCCGCCGATCCGCGCCCCGGACACCCGTTCGGCCCCCACCGTTCCGGCCCTGGTCCAGGCCCCCTTCCGGCCCCCGTACCAGCCCCCTGTCCCAGCCCCGTTCCAGCCCCGTTCCAGACCCCTGTTCCAGCCCCCTGTCCCAGCCCCCGTAAGGAGTCCGCGGATGCGTGTCCGTGACCTGCTCGCCCCCGGCGCCCCCCGACTGCGCCTGCTCGCGGCCGAGGAGGAGCTGGACCGGCAGGTCAGCGGCGTGATGACCACGGACCTGCACGACCCCGGCCGCTACCTCCACGGCGGCGAACTGGTCCTCACCGGCATGCTCTGGCGCACCGCCCCGGCGGACTCGGAGCGGTTCGTCCGGACCATCGCCGCCGGCGGCGCGGTCGCCCTGGCCGCCGGCGAGGCCGAGGTCGGCCCGGTGCCCGAGGACCTGGTCGAGGCCTGCCGCCGGCACCGGATGCCCCTGCTGGCCGTCCCCGACGACATCGCCTTCGGAACCGTCACCGAGTTCATCGGCCGACAGGTCTCCGCCGACCGCGCCGCCGACCTCGCCGCCCTCGTCGACCGGCACCGGCTGCTGGTCTCGGCCGCCGGCGGCGGCGGCCTGGACGCCGTCCTCGACCTGCTCGGCGGCGACCTCGACCTGGACTGCTGGGTGCTCACCCCGACCGGCGCGGTGATCGCCGGCCCCGCCGACCGGCTCACCGCCGAGGACCGCGACCAGCTGGTCCGCGCCCACCTCGCCGCCCAGCGCCAGCGCCGCCGCCCCCCGCACCGGGCCCGCCTGGCCGGCGGCGCCTACTCACTGCTCCCCGCCGCCGTCGACGCCGAACACGAGGCACCGCTCGCCGACTGGGTGCTCGCGGTGGCCGGCGACATCACCGAGTGGACCACCAAGCGCCAGCAGCTCGCCGAGAACCTCGCCCGCCTGGTCGCCGCCGAGCGCCACCGCCGGGACGAGGGCCGCCGGCTGCGCCGCCGGCTGGCCGACGAACTGCTCGCCCTGCTGCGACGCGACGCGGACCCCGGCGAGATCAGCCGCGCCCTGTACGCCTCCTCGGCGATGGCCGCCCGTTACGAGACCCCCGAACCCAAGGTCCAGCCCCAGGACGTCTCCTGGCTGGTGGTCAGCGCCGAGGGCACCGGCCTGCCCGAGGGCACGGTGCGGGCCGTCCTGGAGGAGGCGCTCGGCGGCACCACCGACCGCGCGCTCGTCGCGGGCTCGGGCAACGGCGCCGTCGTGGTGCTGCCCGCCCTGGACAGCCAGGTGCCCGCCGACACCCTGCGCGACCTGCTCGCCCCGCTGGAGGCCGGACTCGGCTCGGAGGGCCGGATCACCCTCGGCGTCTCCGCCCCCGCCACCGAGGCTGGCGGCCTGCGCGGCGCCCTGGAGGAGGCCCGGCACGCCCGCCGGATCGCCGCCGCCCGGGTCGGCCGGGTCTGCGTGGCCGGCCCCGAGGAACTGGCCTCGCACGTACTGCTGCTGGCCGCCGTCCCGGACGAGGTCCGCCGCGCCTTCCGCAGCCGGCTGCTGGACCGGGTGATCGCGTACGACATCGAGCACCAGGCCGACCTGGTGCGCACTCTGGAGGCCTTCCTGCGCTCGGACGGCTCCTGGACCCGCTGCGCCGGGCAGCTGCACGTCCACGTCAACACCCTGCGCTACCGGATCGGGCGGATCGAGGAGCTGACCGGGCGGGACCTCTCCCGGCTGGAGGACCGGGTGGACTTCTACCTGGCGCTGGAGCTGGCCTGACGTCGGGTGCTCCGGGGGTGTCCTGAGACGTCCTGGGGGAACGCCGGGGGGGGGGGGGGGGGGGGGGGGGGGGGGGGAGGCGGGGGGGGGGGGGGGGGGCGGCTCCTTCAAATGTAAGCAGGGGCTCTGGCAGGGCACCC
>NZ_JBVHXY010000034.1:7878-91524 GCF_055569215.1 Kitasatospora sp. NPDC029312
TGTGGGGTGCTATGGGGGTGCCGGGAAATTTCCGGGGGAAACGCCGGGGCCCCGCCGCGATCGCTCGCGGCGGGCCCCTCGGTCGTGACGGCCGGTCACGGACTGCCGTGACGGGCGGTCACGGCGCCGGGATGATCGTGGTCAGCCACTCGAAGGCGCTCGGGACCATCTTCTTCCACATGTCGGTGGTGTGCGGCCCGGTGCTCTCCTCGACCTGCACCTTGGTCGGGTCCTTGGCCGCGGCGGCGATCGCCTGGCCGTCCTCGTAGCCGTCGCCCTTGGCGCCGCTGACCAGCAGGGCGACCTTCGGCGGCTGCTGGGCGGTCTTGAGGATGGTGACCGGGTTGTTGGCCTCGCGCAGCTTCGGGTCCTTGCCGACCAGGGAGTCCCCCTCGGTCGCGGGGTCGTTGTAGCCGGACATCGAGATGCCGGCCCGGTAGCGGTTGGGGTGCGCGAGCGACAGCTTGGCGGCGCAGTGGGCGCCGGCCGAGTAACCGGCGATCGCCCAGCGGTCCGCGGACGGGTCCGCGCGGAAGTTGTCCATCACCATCTGCGGGACGTCGCGGGTGATCCAGGCGTCGGCGTTGATCTTGCCGGGGATGTCGGTGCAGCCGGCGTCCTGGTGGTTGCCCAGCAGCAGGGTGCGGGGCGAGACCAGGATGAACGGCGCGACCTTGCCCTGCTGCATCAGCGGCTTGAGCTGCTCGGACACCTTGAGGGTGCCGTACCAGGTGGAGGAGGAGCCGGGGTAGCCCGGGATCAGCTCGACGACCGGGAACTTCTTGTCCTTGAACGCCGGGTCGTTGTACTGCGGCGGCAGCCAGACCAGCACCTCGCCGTCGACGCCGGAGACCTGGCCCTTCAGCTCGGTCTTCTGCACGTCGCCGGGCACCGCCGGGTCGTTCACGCCGCCGAACTTCTGCAGCACCTTCGGCGGCTGCTTGCCGGCGTCCCCGGACTGGCCGTTCCTGCCGCCCGCGGCCTGGTCCGCCGGCGGTACCGAGGGCACCGCGCGGACGTGGTCGCCGGTGCCGAGCAGGTCGTCCCAGTTGCCGTAGATCAGGTTGGCGTTGTTCACCATGACGAAGACCATCAGGACGGCCGTGACCTGGCAGAACATGATCATGACGAGCCGGGAGAGCACGCGCACCGGCTGGGGGCCGCGCACCTTCCCCCAGAACAGCAACGCCACTGCGATGGACACCGGCACAAGGATGACGGTGAGGATGAAGAATGGCGTACCTGTCAGTTCCATCAAGTTCTCGTATCCGGGTCGCTCGCCGCCCGGGCCCCACTCGCCCGAACGCACGTCAATGGCATCAGACGGCTGTGAACCGGTGATCGGTTGCCGTCCGAATCTGTGCGGAACCTGAGAGGAACATCACGTTGTGGTGATGCTCCAGCTTCGGATCGGCGCTTAGTCTGCCACCCGGACAGCTGTGATCCGGACCAGATGTTCAGCGAACTACCAGGAAGGTCCCCCAAGGCACCTTACAACCCGGGCCGTTCGCGCCGCCGGGCGAGGCGGTGCGAGAGCGCGCGGCCGGGCCAGAGAGACTAGGGGGATGAGCACAACCCGCTTTCGCCCCTCCCGCCGCTTCTGGCCCGTGTGCGCCGTCCTGGCCCTCGCGGTCACCGCGGCCGGCTGCAGCAGTACCGGAGGCAGACGCGCCGAGGAGGCCCGCGCCAAGGCCGCGGCCACAGGCGGCAGCGCCGTCACCACCCCGCGCTGGAAGGTCGCCATGGTGACCCACGCCGGCGCCGGCGACGCCTTCTGGGACAGCGTGCGCAAGGGCGCCGAGCAGGCCGCCGCCAAGGACAACATCACCTTCCTGTACTCCAACGACGCGCAGACCCAGAACCAGGTCCAGCTCGTCCAGGCGGCCATCGACCAGAAGGTGGACGGCCTGCTGGTCACCCTCGCCAAGGGCGACGCCATGGCCGACGTCCTCCGGAAGGCCGAGGCGGCGGGCATCCCCGTCATCACCGTCAACTCCGGCCAGGAGTTCTCCGCCAAGTTCGGCGCGCTCACCCACATCGGCCAGGACGAGACCACGGCCGGGCAGGCGGCCGGCGCGGAGCTGGCCTCCCGCGGCCGCAGGAACGTGCTCTGTGTGATCCACGAGCAGGGCAACGTCGGTCAGGAGCAGCGCTGCTCCGGCGCGCAGTCCAAGTCCGGCGCCGCCTTCCAGGTGCTCTACGTCAACGGCGTCGACATGCCCGACGCCCGCGCCGCGATCTCCGCCAAGCTGCAGTCCGACCCGGGCATCGACACCGTGCTCACCCTCTCCGGCCCGATGGCCGCCACCGGGCTGCAGGCCGTCCAGGACGTCCACCGGACCATCGAGCTGGACACCTTCGACCTCGGCCAGCAGGTGGTCGCCGGCCTCAAGTCCGGCAGTGTCGGCTTCGCCGTCGACCAGCAGCCCTACCTCCAGGGCTACGAGGGCGTCGACCTGCTCTGGCTGTACAAGTCCAACCTGGACATGCTCGGCGGCGGCAAGCCCGTCGCGACCGGCCCGCAGATCCTGACCAAGGACAACGCCGACGCGCTCGCCGAGTACGTCGCGAGGGGGACCAGGTGAGCACCCCCGACCTCCTCACCCGGGACGGCCTGCTCCAGGACCGCCCGGCCCCCCTGCGGCGGCTGCTCGCCCGCCCCGAGCTCGGCTCGCTGATCGCCGCCGTCGCGGTCTTCGCGGTCTTCGCCGCCGTCGCCGGACCCTTCCTGCGGGTCTCCTCGCTGGGTACCGTGCTCTACGCCGCCTCCACCATCGGGATCATGGCCGTGCCGGTCTCGCTGCTGATGATCGGCGGCGAGTTCGACCTGTCGGCCGGCGTGCTGGTCACCACCGCCGCGCTGACCTCCTCGATGGTCTCGTACCAGTTCACCGCCGTCACCTGGGTCGGCGTCCTGGTCTCGCTGGCGACCACGCTCGCGGTCGGCTGGTTCAACGGCTGGATGCTCGGCCGCACCAGGCTGCCCAGCTTCATCGTCACCCTGGGCACCTTCCTGATGCTGACCGGCGCCAACCTGGGCGTCACCAAGGCGGTCTCCGGGACGGTCTCCACCAAGTCGATCGCCGACATGCAGGGCTTCGAGTCCTGCCGCCGGCTGTTCGCCTCCGAGGTCACCATCGGCGGACTGACGGTCAAGGCCACCGTCTGGTGGTGGCTGGGCCTGCTGGTCGTCGGCAGCTGGGTGCTGCTGCGCACCCGCTTCGGCAACTGGATCTTCGCCGTCGGTGGCGACGCGGCGGCCGCCCGCGCCGTCGGTGTGCCGGTGGCCCGGACCAAGACCGTGCTCTACCTCGGCGTCGGCTTCGGAGCCTGGGTGCTCGGGCAGCACCTGCTGTTCTCCTTCGACACCGTGCAGTCCGGCGAGGGAGTCGGCAACGAGCTGATCTACATCGTCGCGGCCGTCATCGGCGGCTGCCTGATCACCGGCGGCTACGGCTCGGTGGTCGGCTCCGCGCTCGGCGCGCTGATCTTCGGCATGGCCAGCAAGGGCATCATCTACGCCCAGTGGAACCCGGACTGGTTCAAGTTCTTCCTCGGCGCGATGCTGCTGCTGGCCGCGCTGCTCAACGCCTACGTCAAGCGCCGGGCGGAACGGGGGCCGCGGTGACCACGGGAGCGGTGAACACGGGAACGGTGAACAGGGAACCGGTGGACGGGGAGCTCCTGGCGCTCGAAGGCGTCGGCAAGACGTACGGGACGGTCCGCGCGCTGCAGGACGTCTCGCTGACCCTGCGGGCCGGCGAGATCAGCTGCGTGCTGGGCGACAACGGGGCCGGCAAGTCCACCCTGATCAAGATCATCTCGGGGCTGCACCAGCACGACGAGGGCAGGTACACCATCGGCGGCGAGGAGGTCCGCTTCCACTCCCCGCGCCAGGCCCTGGACCGCGGCATCGCCACCGTCTACCAGGACCTCGCCGTCGTCCCGCTGATGCCCGTCTGGCGCAACTTCTTCCTCGGCTCCGAACGGGGCATGCGCCGCTGGGGCGGCCTGCGCCTGGACGCCGACGGCATGCGGACCACCACCCGCCGGGCGCTCGCCGAGATGGGCATCGACCTGCACGACGTCGACCGGCCGATCGGCACCCTCTCCGGCGGCCAGCGCCAGTGCGTGGCGATCGCCCGCGCCGTGCACTTCGGCGCCCGGGTGCTCATCCTGGACGAACCGACCGCGGCGCTCGGCGTCAAGCAGTCCGGGGTGGTGCTCAAGTACGTCACCGCGGCCCGCGACGCCGGGCTCGGGGTCGTCCTGATCACCCACAACCCGCACCACGCCTACCTCGTCGGAGACCACTTCACCCTGCTCAAGCGGGGACGGATGGCCGGCAGCCACCCGCGCGCCGAGATCGGCCTCGAGCAGCTCACCACCGAGATGGCGGGCGGCTCCGACCTCGCCGAACTCTCGCACGAACTGGGCCGCCCGTCAGCGGGCGACGCCGGGCGTGCCGCCTCCGACCCCCGTACCGACTCCGATTCCCGTGAGGAGCGTCCGCAGCCGTGACCAGCCCCCAAGGCAGCACCCGGCCGGCCGTCCTGCCCACCCTCCTCGGACTCGGCCCGCGCGCCGAACGCCGGCGCCGCGCCCTGCCCGCGGGGATACTGCGGCTGCCCACCATCGGCGTCGACATCGGCGGCACCAAGGTCGTCGCGGGCGTCGTCGACGGCGAGGGCAAGGTGCTGGAGAAGCTGCGCACCGACACCCCCGACAAGAACAAGAGCGCCAAGGTCGTCGAGGACGTCATCGTCGAGCTGGTGCTCCAGCTCGCCGACCGGCACGACGTCCACGCGGTGGGCATCGGCGCGGCCGGCTGGGTCGACGCCGACCGCTCCCGGGTGCTCTTCGCCCCGCACCTCAACTGGCGCAACGAGCCGCTCCAGCAGGCACTCAGCGAGCGGCTGCGCTTCCCGGTGGTCGTCGAGAACGACGCCAACGCGGCCGCCTGGGCGGAGTGGCGCTTCGGCGCGGGGCGCGGCGAGGACCACATGGTGATGCTCACCCTGGGCACCGGCATCGGCGGCGCGGTCGTCCGGGACGGCTACGTCGACCGCGGCAAGTACGGCCTGGCGGGCGAGTTCGGACACATGCAGGTGGTGCCCGGCGGGCACCGCTGCCCGTGCGGCAACCGCGGCTGCTGGGAGCAGTACTCCTCCGGCAACGCGCTGGTGCGGGACGCGCGCGAGCTCGTCGCCGAGGAGTCCCCGGTGGTGCAGCCGCTGCTCGCCCGGGCGGGCGGCACGGTCGAGGGCATCACCGGCCCGCTGGTCACCGAGGCGGCCCGGGACGGCGACCCGACGGCGACCGAGCTGCTCTACGAGGTCGGCACCTGGCTCGGCGTGGGCATCGCCAACCTGGCCGCCGCCCTCGACCCGGGCCGCTTCGTCATCGGCGGCGGCGTCTCCGAGGCCGGCGACCTGCTCCTCGGCTCCGCCCGGGACACCTTCCGCCGCACCCTCACCGGCCGCGGCTTCCGCCCCGAGCCCGCCATCGTCCACGCCGCCCTCGGCAACGAGGCCGGCCTCGTCGGCGCCGCCGACCTGGCCAGGCAGGTCGCCCGCCGCTTCCGCACCATCAAGCGGCGGCGGGTGGAGCGCAGCGCGCTGTAGCGGCGGGCGCGGGGCGGGCGCCACCGGGGGGCCCGGGGCCGGGGGCTTCCCGGGGAGCCGGGGGGGGGCGGACAACATTCAACTGACAGATTTCAGCGAACAACTTTCATTATCTGTTCGCTGAAATCTGTCATCTGTTGTTTGTCAGCCGCACGCACCCGGCTCTTCCCGGCGCGCGCCTTCCGCCGTCAGCCGGCCGCCTTCCAGCGGTCCCGCCCGTCACTGCCGGGGCCGCAGACCATCGGGGTGCCCTTGGTGGTGACCCCGGTCGCTCCCGCAGGGGAGCAGAAGGACCCCGCGTGGACGGTTCCGGCGGACCCGCCGTCCGAACCGGATCCGCCGCCCGTGCTCGAGCCGCCTGAGCCGGAGCCTCCGCCGCCGGTACCGCCGGTGGAGGGCGAACCGCCGCCACCCGTGCTGCCGCCGGTGCCGGACCCCGTCCCCGGGTCGGCCGGCTGCGCGCTGGGGTGCGGGGTCGGCTTGGGGGCAACCGGGGCCGATGGCTCGCCGTGAGTCTGCGGGGCGCGGGTCGGCACGGGCGGTTCCGGGGCGGGCGCGGCCGTCGGAGACCCGGTCGACGTGGGCGCCCCCGTCGGCGTCGGATCCGGTGCCGGAGCAGGGGGCGCGGCCGACGTCTCCGCCGCGGACGGAGGCGGGGCCGGGGACGGGGTCGACGTGGCCACGACCGGGACCGGGGTGGGCGGGTGGTCGGCCGGCTTGGGGCCGAGGACCGCGCCGATCCACAGCAGGCTGCAGAACGCCGCCACCGCCGTACTGGTGAGCTTGCGCCAGAGCGGCCGGGGCCAGGTCCACGCGATGGCGAAGACGGCGAACGGGAACACCAGGAACCCGGCGGCGTGCACGGCGCGGTGCTGCCACCAGGGCCGGTGCGGCGGAACCGCCGGTAGCTGAGGGGGCGGGGGTGGTGGCGGATACACGGAGAAGTCGGGTCCTTCTTGTGGTCGGTCCGTGGTGAGCCATCACACCGTATAGAGATCCCATCAGGAGACGTTGCGATACGTCCGGAACCGATTCCGGACCGTGACCTCCGAATCGCTCCTTTGTTCCTCGTCACGTCAAGTACCGGTTGGTAGCGGCGCGGTGTGGTTGTCGGATTACCGCTGCTGTGGAAGAACTGATGAGTTGACGTCGACTCAGGAGGACTCGGATGAGGGCTCTGACCCGTCTCGCGCCATCACTGCTGCTCGCCACCGTCCTGGTGGGTGCCACCACCGGGCCGGCCGGCGCCGCGGCGCCGCCGACGAAGGCGCCGGAGGCGGTGGGGTGGGGCGGGGCGGTGGCCACCGTGGACGCCGATGCGACCGCGGCCGGGATCGAAGTGCTGCGCAAGGGCGGGAACGCGGTGGACGCCGCAGTGGCGGCTGCGGCGGCGCTCGGGGTGACGGAGCCCTACTCGTCCGGGATCGGTGGCGGCGGGTACTTCGTCTACTACGACCACGCCACCGGCCGGGTGCACACCATCGACGGCCGTGAGGTGGCCGGCCGCACGGCCGACAGCGGGCTGTTCCTCGAGGACGGCAAGCCGCTCGCCTTCGCCGACGCCGTCACCAGCGGGCTGTCCGTCGGCGTCCCCGGCACCCCGGCGACCTGGGACGCGGCCCTGCGGCAGTGGGGCACCAGATCGCTCGCCCGGAACCTCGAGCCCGCCGAGCGGATCGCCGAGAACGGCTTCGTCGTCGACGGCACCTTCCGCGGCCAGACGGCCGACAACTACGACCGGTTCAAGGACTTCCCGGCCACCGCAAAGCTCTACCTGCCGGGCGGCAAGCCCCCCGAGGTCGGCACCGTCCTGCGCAACCCCGACCTCGCCGCCACCTACCGCCTGCTCGCCGACAAGGGCGTGAAGGCCTTCTACCAGGGCGAGTTGGCTCAGGACATCGTCAACACCGTGCAGCACCCGCCGGTCGACCCGGCCTCGGGCCGCAACGCCCGCCCCGGGAAGGTCGACACCGCGGACCTGGCCGCCTACCAGGTCCGCGGCCAGGCGCCCACCCACGTCGCCTACCGCGACTACGACGTCTACTCGATGGCCCCGTCCAGCTCCGGCGGCACCACCGTCGGCGAGGCGCTGCACATCCTGGAGGACGGCGACCTCTCGTCCGACAGCGGCACGCAGTACTACCACCACTTCCTGGAGGCCTCCCGGATCGCCTTCGCCGACCGCAACCGCTGGGTCGGCGACCCCGCCTTCAGCGACGTCCCGACCAAGCAGCTGCTCTCCGAGCGCTACGCCGCCTCCCGGGCCTGCCTGATCAGCCCCGACCGCGCCCTCACCAGCCCGCTCGCCCCCGGCGACCCGCGGCACCCGGCCGACTGCGCCGACACCGGCCAGACCGTCGCCGAGCCGTACGAGGGCCCCAACACCACCCACCTGACGGTCGCCGACCGCTGGGGCGACGTCGTCTCGTACACCCTCACCATCGAGCAGACCGGCGGCAGCGGCATGACCGTCCCGGGCCGGGGCTTCCTGCTCAACAACGAGCTGACCGACTTCGACTTCGCCCCGCTCGCCGCCGGGGTGCCCGACCCCAACCTGCCCGGGCCGGGCAAGCGGCCGCGCTCCTCGATGTCCCCGACCATCGTGCTGCGCGACGGAGAGCCGCTGCTGGCCACCGGCAGCCCCGGCGGCGCGACGATCATCACCACCACCCTCCAGGTGCTGCTCGGGCGCCTGGACCGCGGCCTGAGCCTGGAGCAGGCCATCGCCGCGCCGCGCGCCAGCCAGCGCAACACCGCCGCCACCCAGGCCGAGCCCGGCTTCCTCGACCTGCCCGAGCGGGCCGCGCTGGAGGGCCTCGGGCACCGCTTCACCAACGGCGGCGAGATCGGAGCCGCCACCGGCGTGGAGCGACTGCCGGACGGCCGCTGGGTGGCCGCCGCCGAACCGGTGCGGCGCGGCGGCGGCTCGGCCGCAGTGGTCAGGCCCGCGGGCTGATCGGGTCGGTCAGCCCGAGCGGGCCGGTCCGAGCGGGCCGGTCCGAGCGCGTCGGTATGACCGGGTCGGCCTGTCAGTGGCGGGCGGTATGTTCGGGGTGGGCCTCCCTCGGGGGCCCACCCCCGTCCGTACCGACCGAACCACCGGGAAGGCCGCCCGCCGTGACCGTCCGCATCGCCACCTGGAACATCAACTCCGTCACCGCTCGGCTGCCCAAGCTCCTGGAGTGGCTGGAGAGCGCCAAGCCCGACGTGCTCTGCCTCCAGGAGCTCAAGTGCGCGGCCGACGCCTTCCCCCACGACGAGGTCCGCAAGCTCGGCTACGAGACGGCCGCGCACGGCACCGGCCGGTGGAACGGCGTCGCCGTCGTCTCCCGGCTCGGCCTGGAGGACGTCGTGCGGGGCCTGCCCGACCAGCCCGGTTTCCTGGCCGACGGCGCCCTGTTGGCCGACGTCGAGCCGCGCGCCATCGCCGCCACCTGCGGCCCGGTGCGGGTCTGGTCGGTCTACGTGCCGAACGGCCGCGAGGTCGGCCACGCCCACTACCAGTACAAGCTGGAGTGGCTGGAGGCGCTGCGCAAGGCTGCCGTCGAGGACGCGGCCGGCCCCCGCCCCTTCGCCGTGCTCGGGGACTTCAACATCGCCCCCACCGATGAGGACGTCTACGACGTCGCCGCCTTCGAGGGCCTCACCCACGTCACCCCCGCCGAGCGCGCCGCGCTGGACGCGCTCGGCGGGATCGGCCTGCACGACGTCGTGCCCCGCCCGCTCAAGTACGACCGCCCCTACACCTACTGGGACTACCGCCAGCTGGCCTTCCCGAAGAACCGGGGCATGCGGATCGACCTCGCCTACGGCAACAAGCCGTTCCTCGACGCCGTCACCGACAGCTACGTCGACCGCGAGGCTCGCAAGGGCAAGGGCACCTCGGACCACGCCCCGGTCGTGGTGGACCTCGACCTCTGAGGCGCCGTGTGGGGCCGCGAGGGGATCCGAGCGGAGCTGAGCGGACATGAGGGGGGAGACACCCTGGGTGACGGGCCGTCGCTCGAACGGTCCTGAGCGGTGGCTGGATACCGAACAGGTACCTACCGTCGGTGAATGACCGGGTGCAGTTGCCCCACCACGTGGACTTGGAGTCCCCGGCTGCGCCCCGAGAATCCCGGAGGTTCCGGCATGCGCCCCACGCGTACGGCCGCCGCCGCCCTGATCGGCGCGACGGTGCTGACCGGGCTGACGGCCCCCCTCGCATCCGCCAGGGACGGCGCGGCCTCGGTCAGTCCGTCCCAGGCCGCACCGGGCCAGACCGTGACCGTCACGGTCTCCTGCCAGAAGTCGGACAAGCCCGACGCCAAGACCATCACCGCCCACTCCGCGGCCTTCGAGGGCGGCCCGGCGACCCTCACCCTCGGCGCCGACGGCAAGCACTCCGGCTCCGCCCGGCTGGCCTCCGAGCACCAAGGAGACAGCAAGGTCGACGGCACCTGCCCGGACGGCGGCGCCTTCTCGACCACCGTCACGGTCACCACCGTGGCCGCCGCCAGCCCCGACAAAGGACTCGGTGACTGGGGCAAGGCGGCGGGGGAGTGGGCCGGCTCGCTCGGCCAGTCCGGCGCCGGCAGCCAGCAGGTCGCCCCGCACGGCGCGGTGCAGACCGGTCTCGGTGGCTCGGTCGCGGGCGACCCGGCGGAGCTGGCCGGCGGCCTGGCCCTGGTCGCCGGTGGTGTCGGCGGCTTCTGGCTGCTCCGGAGGCGCGGTGCCTGACGGCCCTCGGCCCGACGCGATCCCGCGTCGCGTCGCCGGACCGGTGACGGGACCGGCGGCGCGAAGGCCTGACAGCGCGACGGAGTGACAGCGCGACGGCCTGACAGCGCGACGGCGCGTCAGACGGCCACCCGAGCCTGCCGCTCCTCGTGCTCAAGGATGCCGCTGGCCAGCAAGTACTGGGCCAGCACGTACGTCGCCATGATCCAGAACTGATGCCCCGGCAGCTCGCGCCACTTCGCCAACTGGGTGGCGATCAAGGTGTCGGAGAGTAGGAACAGCGCTCCGCCCAGACCGGTCCGCCAGCCCAGCCCGGCCGAGCTGACGGCCGTCGAGGCGAGCAGCAGGCTGTAGCCGGCCACCGGCAGCTGCAGCTCCCCGAGGTCCGGCCAGAGGCGGCCGACCATCGCCGCCCAGGCCGTCGCGTACGCGGCCGCGACCACCAGGGTCCGGCGGCGGTCGGTGAGCGCCCTGCGCTGGACGAACATCGTCACGTAGCAGACGTGCGCGGCCGCGAAGGACCCCATGCCGGCCAGGAACGCGGGGTCGCTCTTCAGCTGCAGCAGGACGTCCCCGCCCGCGCTCGCCAGCAGAGCCGGCGCCAGCAGCTTCGGCGCCCGCCTCCCCGCCGTCGCGGCCGCCGTCACGCTGTGTGCGGCCAGCAGCGGCATCAGGGTCGGCTTGGTGGCGTTCCGCAGCGCCGACGCCCCCGACAGGATCGAACCCAGATGCGCCGCCGAGGCGGCCGCGAAACCTCCGAGCAGGCCGGTCGCCGAACGCAGGCGCCCGCCGAGGCCGGCGGCGCGGGTCGTCGTGGGGATGCTCATGCGGGGCCTCCGGGAACGGGCGGTGGTCACTGACCCTAAGGGACCCGGCAACGCCGGGAAAGAGGAGGTACCGGTGCGTAACCCAGGCTGGCCGCGGAGGCTGACGGCCGACCGGGGTAGCGGACCGCGACCGGCCGCTTCGAGGGCTCGTGTGGAGAGTTCCTCAGGAGGGCGGTTGCTGCCACCGGCTGACCGGCCACCGTCTAGTCTGGTCCCCGACATGGAGCAGCAGGAGTACGGGGCCGGCGCCACCCGGGTGGCCGTCGGCGGGCCGGACGGACGTACGGGCGCGGCAGGCCGGGGGACCGCCGACGCCGTCCTCGCCGTACAGGAAGCCGACCTCCTGCCCGGCGCCGCCCCCAGCGACGCTGACGCGGCACCTGAGCCCGGCGCCATACGTGGTGCTGACGGCCCGGAAGCAGCCGGGGAGGGCCTGTCGCCCGACCCGGGACTGCTGCGGCTCGCCCACTGGTTCGCCACCGCCACCTCCGGCACCGCGGACGACCTCTGCACCGCCTCCTTCGGCCTCTACTCCGCCCGCCACCTCGGCGCACCGGCCGAGCCCGCCGACCCCCGGGTCAGCTGGTGGCACGGCCCGACCGCCCACGGCTCCACCGTCCCGCGCGCCCGCAAGGCCCGCTCGGCCGGCGGGCTGCGCCGCGCCCGGCGCGATGAAGCCGCCCTGCCCGTCGTCCGGTCAGGCGCCAAGCCGGGCAGGCCCGGCAGGCACCGCAAGCCGGAGCGGGTCCGGCTGCTCCCGGGCACCCCCGCCGACCAGCAGGATCATTCCGCCGCGCTTCCCGGTGACGTGCTCCCCGACGGCGCGCTTCCCGGTGGCGCGCTTTCCGGCGGTAACGTCGTCGGCGGTGAACTCCCCGGCGCGGAACTCCCCGGTGCGGAGCTCCCCGACGCCGAACGCCGCATCGCCGCCCGACTGCTGCTCGCCCACCCGCTGGTCACCGCCTCCGGCCCGCACGCCGACGGCTTCCCGCTGATCCGCCGTCACCGGGACTGGCTCACCGAGCGCTTCGACACCCTGCTCGGCTACCGCCTGGTCGTCGGTCCCTGGCACGCGCGGCTCTACAAGTCCGGCCTCGGCCCCGGCGCCGCCCGCCGCCTCGAACACCCCACCACGGGCGCCCCGTTCACCCCCGCCGGCTACGCCCAACTCTCGCTCGCCCTCGCCCTGCTGGTCGACGCCCCCGAACGACTCCGGTACGGGCGGCTGCTCGACGCGATGCACGCCGCCGCACCCCGCCTCACCGCCGAACCGGCCGACCTCGCGACGGCCCTCGCCACGCTCGCCGCCTGGCAGGTGCTCGGCGACCTGCCCGCCGACCCGGCCGACACCGACTTCGTGCTCACCGTCGACCGCGAACTCGCCCGCGCCGTCCCGGCCGGCCCGCCCGCCCTCGCCGACGACGCCGCCGACCTGATCCGTCGCGCCGCCGAAGCCGAACCCGCCACCGCCGTCCGCCGCCTCCTCGCCGAGACGCCCGCCGTCCTCGCCGCCGACCTCCCCGAGGACCAGCGCACCTGGCTGCACGAACACCGGCTCAGCGGCCCGGCCGCGCTCGCCGAATTCCTCGGCCTCGAAACCGAACTGCGCGCCGAGGGCGTCGCCCTGCTCGACCCGGCCGCCGAACTCACCGACCTCGCCCTCCCCGGCACCGGCACCCTCGCCCAGGCCACCCTGCTGCTGGTCGAGCGCCTGGTCGAGGAGGTCCGCCCGCTGCCCGGCGAAGCCGCCGACGGCGACGTCCCGATCCCGGACGCGCTGATAGACGGCGTCCTCGGCGACATCACCGACGAGTACGGCCTCCCCACCCACTACCTCGCCGACCGCACCGCCCTGCGCCGCGACGCCCTCGACCTCCTCCACCGTCTCGGCCTCATCACCCCCACCCCGCGCACCACCTGGCTCCTTCGCCCCCCGGCCGCCCGCTACGCCCCGGCCCCCGATCTCCACCCCACTCCCAGCACCGGCCGCCACTCCCGCCCCACTCCGGCGGCCGCACGCGAGGAGCAGTGGGCGTAGAGGCCTGACGATGGGGAGGCCGGTCCGCCACAGCCCCTCGGATGCCGTGAGCGCGGACGGTTCGCACAGGTGTTCACACGAAGGGTGGGGCTGTGGCTGAATGGAGCAGGCGGCCGGCTCGTTCCGGCTGGCGCCTTCATCTGGGTGGGGCGGTCGCAAGAGGACGCCGACGCGGCGCTGGACATCCTGCTCGGCGCGCTGGGGATCGGCCGGGACGCACTGACGTTCCTCGGTGATCCGGAAACGGGTTTCGAACACCTCGACGGCTCGTCGCGATAGGCGCTCGCCGGAGCGGTCGGTCAGCCAGCGGGTGCCCCGCAGCCGCCCGGACCGGCTTGAGCGCCGCTTCGGCCGCCTGCATGGGAAGTCGGCAAGGCCGACTTCCCGCGCCGCGTGGAGCCCGTCGCCTCGGTGGCCCGTGGCTTTCGGCGGCGGGGACGCGAAAGCACCGCGTCCGGGGTGGACGGCGGTGCTGGGGTGGGGCCGGCCTACTTGCTGGCGGTGGTGGTGGCGAGGGGCCCGTGTTGGACGGTTTCGACGGTGGCGCCGACACCGAGGGTTCCGAGGGCGATCGAGGCGAGGACGGCGGTGCAGGCGAGGAGGCGGCGGTGACGCTGGGGGAGCGGGAAGCGCGGTTCCTGGTAGGGCGCCTGAGGACTGGCGTTCATGACAGGGAGCGTTCCAGGACGGCGTTAACGGTCGGTACGCGCGGGTGAAGTCCGGACGGGGGTTGGGCGTCGGTTGGCCGCGTACGCCCCACCGGGCGGGTGGGGCGTACCCGCTGGTCAGCAGGGTCGTCCGCGGTCGACGGAGGCGGGGCCGGGCGCGGCGGCCGCGTCAGGCCGCGTGCTCGGCGCTCGGCTCGTGCGCGGCCGCGAGGTAGTGGGAGAGCGCCCGTCGGCTGCGGGTGAGGTCGGCGATCCGGGCGTCCAGGTCGGCGAGTTCGTCGCGCAGGGTGGCGACGAGGTTCGGGCAGGCCTCCAGGACGGGCAGCGGACCGGTGGCGCAGGGCAGGAGTTCGGCGATCACCCGGGTGGACAGGCCGGCCGCGAGGAGGCTGCGGATCTGCCACACCCGTACGGTGTCCTCCTCGCCGTACTCCCGGTACCCGGCGGTGGTCCGGGCGGGCCGGAGCAGGCCCTGCTCCTCGTAGTAGCGGAGCAGACGGGTGGACACCCCGGTCAGGCGGGCGAGTTCTCCGATGCGCATGATCGGGAAAACGCGGCCACCGGCCGGGGTGTTCCCATCCGTCTCAGGACGTGACGAACTGCAGGGTCACATCGCGCAGTTGGGGCAGCGCCTCGACCACCGGCAGGTGCCCGCACGGCAGTTCGACGTAGCGGGCGCCGGGGATGCCCTCGGCCAGCAGGCGGTGCTGGGACGGCTGGACGAGCATGTCCTCGGCAGTGCCGACGACCGTCGTCGGGACGGTGATCGCGGCCAGCTCGGCCCGGACGTCGGCCCGGGCGGCGAGCCCGAACTGCTGTCGGAAGCCGGCCGGCTGGGGGGACTCGATCGCCTTCGCCAGTTCCGCGAACTGCTCGGCGGGCAGCGCGTCCACCCAGCTGTGGCCGAAGACGACGCCGAGCATCAGCCGGGCGAGGTCACCCGGCCGGTCGTCGAGCGAGATCATGAGCTCCGCGAGCGTGCGCAGCCGGGCCGAGCCGCCGGCCACGCCCGCGAGCAGCAGCAGCGACCGGACCCGCTCGGGGTGACGGGTGGCGATCCGCACGGCGACGGCGGCGCCCAGCGAGTAGCCGGCCAGGTCGAAGGTGGACAGGCCTTCCTCGTCGGCGGTGGCGAGCAGCCGCTCGGCCAGCTCGTCGAGGGTGGGCTCGCCGGGCTCGTACGGGCTGTCCCCGGAGCCCGGGTAGTCGGGGGCGACGACGGTGCGGTGCGCGGAGAGGTCGGGCAGCAGCGGGCCCCAGTTGTCCCGGGCGCTTCCGCCGGCGCCGTGGGCGAGCAGCAGGCCGGGGCCTGAGCCCCGGACGATCCGCGCGAGCGGCGCGAAGGGGGTGGGGACGGGGGTGGACGGCATGGTGGCCTCCTCGGTGGGCGGGGTCGTTCGGACGACGGGAACGCTAGGAGTTCACACCGGTGAGAAGGTCAAGCGGGGCGTCGAGACGCAGGAGCGAGGCGGCGAATCGAGCGGGCGAATCCAGGGGGCGCATCGAGGGGGCGGATGGAGCGCCCGACCGGCGGCCATGGTTACGCGACGCGCCGGAGCGCTTACGCTGAGCTGAGGAGCGCCGTCCGCGAAGCGCCGTACAGCGCTGTGCGGGCGCCGCCGCGCTCCGCCGCCGGGGCGCTCGCCGTGCCCGCGTCGGCCGCGCCGGTGTTCGCCCCGGGCCGGACGGTCGCCGAGGAGGTGCTCAGGCCCCGTGCCCGGAATCGTCAAGCCGCTTCCCGCCGAGTGGTTCGTCGCCCACGGCACCAACGCCGAGATGCGTTGGGACGCCCTGCGCGACGCCGACGGCAAGCCCGCGATCGGCCGTCACGTTCCGACGGAACGGTTCTTCGTCCGCAACCACACCGGCACCCCGCTGATCGACCCGGACGGCTGGCGGCTGAAGCTGTTCGGCAGCGGCCTGCGGGGCGCCCCGGCGGCCGGGCAGGCCGTCGAGTTCGGCCTGGCGGACCTGCGGGCCCTGCCGTCCACCCGGATCGACGCGCTGATCGAGTGCGCCGGTAACGGGCGCCGCTACTACCGGAGCCAGCAGCACCAGTACGTGCCCGGTACGCCGTGGGCGCTCGGCGGCGTCGGCTCGGCGAGCTGGCGCGGGGTCCGGCTGGCCGAGGTGCTGCGGGCCGCCGGGCTGACCGATGACGCGGTGGACGTGCTGGCCGTCGGCCTGGACGCGGACTACGTCGTCGGCGGCGTCAACCACGGCCCGGTGCGTCGCCCGCTGCCGGTGGCCAAGGCCGTGGACGACGTGCTGCTCGCCTACGAGATGAACGACGAGCCGCTGACCCCTGACCACGGTGCGCCGGCCCGGCTGGTGGTGCCCGGCTGGGTGGGCGTCGCCTCGATCAAGTGGGTGGGCAGCATCGAGGTGGCCGACCACCCGCTCCGGTCGCCCTGGAACACCGACTTCTACCGGATGTTCGGCCCGGACTACCCGCCGGGCGGCGGCGCCCCGCTCGGCGCCCAGGTGGTCAAGTCCGCCCTTCGAGCTGGCGGTGGGCGCGGAACTGGCGGTCGGCCACGAGCACCGGCTGCACGGGCGGTCCTGGTCCGGCGGCGCCCCGGTGGACCGGGTCGAGGTGAGCACCGACGGCGGCCGGAGCTGGCGGCCCGCCGACCTCGCCGAGGAGCCGCAAGCCGGCGACTGGACGCGCTGGAGCGTCGACTGGCGCCCCGAGCGGCCCGGTCGGTACGAGCTGCGCGCCCGCGCGACGGACCGGCTCGGCGCCACCCAGCCGGAGCGGGCGCCGTTCAACCGGGAGGGCTACCTGTTCGGCGCCGTGGTGGCGCACCCGGTGACGGTGGTGACGGTGGGCTGAAACGCCCCGGGCTCAGCCGGTGGACTGGACCTCGTACGGGGCCGGGTAGTGGGTCTCGTACGGGGTCAGCACCAGCCGCACCACGTCCTCCAGGCGCCGCCGGGCGTCCCCGAGGGTGGTGCGGCCGGTCACCCAGGCCGTCAGCTCACCCTGCCAGGCGTGCGCGACGATGTGCCGCACCAGTTCGCTGGCCGCCGCCGGCACCTCGGACGTCACCGCCTGCAGGGCGGTGCTGTCGGCCCGGGCCATCCCCTGGAGGGCCTCACTGGCGAAGGGGTCGGTGGAGGCGGCGACGGCCACCCGCAGCCGGGCCAGTTCGGGCTGCCGCTGGTAGGCCCGCATCCCGCCGCGGACGAAACGGACCGCCCGGTCCGTGGCCCCCAGCCCGGCGCGCGGTCCGCGCAGTTCGGCCACCAGATCGGCCAGCAGCAGGCGGTGCCACTCGGCGATCGCGGCCGCCAGGAGGTGGTCCTTGGAGGAGAAGTAGCGGTACGCCGTCCCCAGGGCGACTCCGGAGCGCTCGCAAACCTGCTTCATCTGCAGCCGCTCGACGCCGATCTCGTTCACCAGGGCGAGCGCGGCCGCGATCAGGCTGTCGCGGCGTTCGAGCTGACGCGGAGACATCGCCTCCACCGGTCGTGGTGACAGGTCAACCTTGGTCACCCGCACCATGATACGGGCCGGGGCCGCTCAGGAGTATGACGCCGTCCGGCCCCCGTCCGTTCGCCGGGCGGCCACCGCGGTGCCCGGGGCGTGCGTCCTCCGGCCGAAGCGGCGGCCGGGGGCGCCCGGGGCCGCGGGCATTTTAGGACAGACCGCGGATCAGCGCCTCCTGGACGGCCGAGGCGACCAGCCGGCCGTCCCGGTCGTAGAACTCGCCGAGTGACAGGCCCCGGCCGTCCGCGCAGGACGGGCTGCGCTGGGCGAACAGCAGCCACTCGTCGGCCCGGAACGGGCGGTGGAACCACATGGCGTGGTCCAGCGAGGCCATCAGCAGCCGGGGCGGCTCGGTGCGCTGGAAGAAGTTCGGTTGCTCGTGCAGCCCGGCGGTGGAGGCCAGGGTGAGGTCGGACAGGTAGGTGAGCGCGCAGGTGTGCAGCAGCGGGTCGGCGACCGGGAAGGGGGTGGCGATGCGCAGCCAGACGAACTGCTGCGGCATCCCCGGGACGGCCGGGGGCACACCCGGGGCGTCCGCCGGGACGAAGCGCAGTTCGAGGTCGCGGAACCCGTCGGTGGCCCTGATCGCGGCGCGCAGTTCCTCGTCCCAGTGCGAGAAGGCGTCCGGCAGGGTCTCCGGGCCGGGCACCGGCGGCATCTCGCGGTGACGCCCGCCGGTCGGCTCGGGGTGCTTGAAGGAGGCGGTGAGGCTGAAGATCTCGTTCCGGTCCTGCACCGCCCGGACCCGTCGGGTGGCGTAGGTGACGCCTTCGCGCAGCCGCTCGACCTCGTAGCGGATGGGGCGGGTCGGGTTGCCGGGCAACAGGAAGTAGCCGTGCAGCGAGTGCACCGCACGCCCCTCGCAGGTGCGTCCGGCGGCGGCGAGGGCCTGGGCGGCGACGTGGCCGCCGAAGGCGCGCATCGGGGCACCGGCGTGGCAGTGGCCCCAGGACGTGTTCTCGTCCAGCTGCTTGATCTCCAGCAGGTCGGCGAACGGGGCGGCCGGGTGGGGGCGTCGCCCGGCCGGGATCTGCTGTTCGGTCAGGTCGGTCACCGGCCCATAGTGGCAGAACCCAACCGCGCGGTGGTGTGGCCTCGGTAACAGCTGGACTGATGGAACACGTTTCAGTTCATTCCCCAGCAGGGAGTCAGCGGAGAAGTCGGCGAACGGGCGTCGGCGAACAGCTGACGGCGAACAGGCTTCGGTTGACAGATTTCAGCGAACAGATTTCATCCGACAGATTTTGAAATCTGTTCGCTGAATTCTGTCACCCGTTCCGGCGCCCGGGTCCGCGCCTCCACCCGCCGCTCCGCGACGACCAGCGGCTCGATGCCGCGCGGGGCCGCCGCCACCGCCCGCCACCAGAGCCGTAGCGCCGGAGGGTGGGCCGGCTCGAAGGGCTTGCCGGGGCGGGGCACCACGAGGTGGGCACCGAGGGTGTGGGCGGCGGTGACGACGCGCTCGGCCGGTTCCTCCCACGGATGGGTCGCCAGGTTGAAGGTGCACCAGTGGATCGGCAGCAGCAGCTCGCCGCCCAGATCCAGGTGCGCCCGCACACCCTCCTCGGGCGTCATGTGGACCTCGGGCCAGAACTCGCTGTACGCGCCGACCTGCATCATCGTCGCGTCGAACGGCCCGAGCCGGCGCCCGATCTCCGCGAACCCCGGGAAGTACCCGGTGTCCCCGCTGTGGAAGATCCGGTGCCCGCCGCCCGCCACCACCCAGGACGCCCACAGGAACAGCGCGCTGGTGCGCGGCCCGCGGCTGCAGTAGTGCCGGGCGGGCGTGGCGGTCAGGGTCAGCCCGGCGACCTCGGCCGATTCCCACCAGTCCAGCTCGACGATCCGTCCGGTCGGCACCCCCCAGTGCTCCAGGTGCGCTCCGACGCCCAGCGGGACCGCGAACACCGCCCCGCTGCCGATCAGGGCCCGCACGGTGGCCATGTCGAGGTGGTCGTAGTGGTCGTGCGAGACCACCACCGCGTCCACCGGGCCGAGTTCGGACAGCGGCAGCGGTACCGGGTGCAGCCGCTTGGGACCCGTCCAGCCGAACGGTGAGCAGCGCTCGCCCCAGATCGGGTCGATCAGGACGCGCCGTCCGCCGATCTCGACGAGCACGGTGGCGTGCCCCAGCCAGGTGAGCCGCAGCCCGGACTCCGGCGGCGTCGCCAGGTCGACCGGCAGCAGCCGGTGCACCGGGATGGCGGCGGACGGCGCCCGGCGGGTCTTGTCGCCGGCCAACTGGGCGAGGGTGATCTCCAGCGGGCTCCGCTCGTACACCAGCCGGCGGGTGGGCACCGGGTTGCGGAAGGCGCCGTCGACGAACTGCGGCGAGCGCCGGATCCGGGCCAGCCGCTCGCCCCGCGGCTCGGCTCCGAAGGCGTCGGTCCGGATCCGGTGCCAGGCCGCGCGGGAGAGTCCGGCCAGCCCCGGGACGGCGCGCTCGTCGGCCGGTCCGGCGGACGGCGGGGCGAGCTGTGAGGTCAGACCGGCGAGACGGGAGAACCAGGGGACGGGGCGGGGCACGGCTCCTCCAGGGACGGTCACGGCTACCGGACAGGCCGGGGCGCGTACCCACAGGGACGGATGAGGCGACTGTGGTACGACAACCATCTCGTCGGAGACTACTCGCCGTGGGCCGTCCGGACCCGGTGGAGAGTCCGGCGCGGTCCAATCGGCGTACCGGGCGCGGACCGGGCCGGACGCGGGGCCGAACGCGCCCGAGCCGACGCCGCCAAACGCGGCCGCCCCGAGCGGCGCCCCGCCGGCCGGGCTACGCGTAGAAGCGGGTGATCGCCTCCGCGACGCAGTGCGGCTTGGCGCTGCGCTCGCTGGTGATGGTGAACCGGACGACCGCCTGGACGCCGCCCGGCACCTCGGTGGCCGAAATCAGCTCGGCGGTGGCCCGGATGGCCGTGCCCACCGGCACCGGGGCCGGGAACCGCACCTTGTCCGAGCCGTAGTTCAGCGCCATCCGCACGCCCTCGACGCTGTAGCACTCCTTGGCCAGCACCGGAATCATCGACTGGGTCAGGTAGCCGTGCGCGATGGTCGAACCGAACTGGCTCTCCTTCGCCCGCTCCGGGTCCACGTGGATCCACTGGTGGTCTCCGGTCGCCTCGGCGAACAGGTCGATCTGCCGTTGGTCGATGGTGTGCCACTCGCTGGTGCCGAGTTCGGTGCCGACGGCGGCGGTCAGCTCGGCGAGGGAGGCGAAGGTCGTCACGTGCGCTCCTGGAGGGGGGACGGGCCCGGGTGCGGGTCAGGACGCCGGAAGCGTATGCCTACCGGCCGGTACCTGTCAGGAGTCGGACGTGGAAGGGCCGCTCAGGGCCACACCGCCGCGCGCTCCGGCCGCTCCGGCCCGAGCGGCCCCGGGCCCGGCCCACGCTCCGGCTCCGGCCCACGCCCCGACCCCGCCCCCGGGAAACCCCGCCCGGTCGGGAACAGCCACCGCCCGCTGACCAGCTCCGGCACCAGCGCGATGAACAGCGGCTCCGGATCCCCCACCCACGGCCGCAGCCCGGAACGCAGCACCCGCTGGACCTCCTGCGGGTCCGTCACCGCGTCGGCCCGCCCGTGCACCAGCACGCTCCACCCGGTGCGGGTGACCGGGTCCAGCAGATCCGCCTGGAAGGCCACCACCGTGCCGTCGAGCCCGCGCGCGGTGGCACTTCCCCGGCGTACGGCGAGCACCAGCCGCCCGTCCAGGACCTCGAAGGAGACCGGTAGGACGGCCGGCAGCGCGTGCTCGGTGTACACCACGC
The DNA here is from genome assembly GCF_055569215.1 of Kitasatospora sp. NPDC029312. Lineage (NCBI taxonomy): Bacteria > Bacillati > Actinomycetota > Actinomycetes > Kitasatosporales > Streptomycetaceae > Kitasatospora > Kitasatospora sp. NPDC029312. Next base: position 29,015 of record NZ_JBVHXY010000034.1, read on the forward strand.
GCCCGACGGGCACGGTGCTGAGCAGCCGCAGGCACTCGGCCTCGGCCAGGGTCTCCACACGGTCCTCGCGCTCCATGCGTCCGATCGTCCTCCGGTCGGCCCGCGCGTCGATAGGGCCCATGGTCCCTGGGAGGACGGGCCGGGAGCCCCGTCGGCGGACGCCCGGAGCGGTAGCCTGCCCGGCGGGTGGAGGAACGGTGGAGGAGGGGGCGCAGGGATGGCCGGCGGAGTCGATCTGGTGGTGATCGGGGCGGACGGCGGACCTGACCGCGCGTACGGCGGTTCGGCGCACGCCCCGGAGGGCGCCCGGCTGCTGGCCGAGGTGCTGCCCGGGATGTGCTTCGACACCGGCGCGGCCGGCTGCCGGATCACCGGTACGGCGCCGGACGCGGACGCCAACGCGATGCTCACCGCCGTCCGGGACGCGGCCCGCAACCCCGGGCGCTGGCTGGTGGTCTGCCTGGTCGGCCAGTTGACGGCCGACCCGCGCGGGCGCCGGATCGCCCTGGTCACCGGCGGCAGCACCCCCGCCAACGCCTACCGGCGCGGCCTGGCCTGGGACTGGGTGGTCAGCGCGATGGTGCACGGCGACCACGAGGAGGCGCTGCTGCTGGTCGACGCGGTGGCCGACCGGGACACCTGGGCGGCGCTGGGACGCGGCGGCGAGGACAGCGCGGGCGAGCTGCTCAGCTACTCCCGGGTCCCGCTGTGGGGCCGGATCGGCCGGTACGCCCCGGGCAGACGCGGCCGGGACGCCGTACTGCCGGGCGGCGAGGGCTCGTTCAGCCGGGCGCTCACCACCGTGCTGCGCCACGGTGTGCCGGGTGCCCCCGCGGCCGTCGGCCCCGTGGACCTCCAGCCGGCCGTCGCGGCTTTGCTGGACGGTGGTGGGCCGGCCGGTAGTTCGGGTGCGCCGGGCGTGCGCCTGCTCGTTCCGCCGCAGGGCGGGCGCCTGTTGATGCGCAATCGGGCCGCGGTTCGGGGTGCATTGGCCGGATTGTCGCTTTCCGAAGAACTGTTGGCCGTTCTGTGGCGGGAAAGTGCCCCGACGGAACCGCCTTCCGCGTAAGGTCAGGGGGCCTGAGGTGTTGCCGTGGTGGGGTGGGTTGGCGAAGAATCGATCCCCAGCGGAAACACCCGCGGGACGGCGGAATTCTCCTGGCGGCCGTGGATCACGGATCAGCTCGGTCGCGACGAGGTGGGGCGATGCGGCAGCGCGGAAATGTGTTGCGCTCTGGGGCGATCGGGGTTGTCGAGGCGGTTCTGGTGGTGCTGCTCGGCGCTTGTGCGAGCGGTGGTGCCGGCGGTTCCGTCGATCGTCTCGGGTCGCCCGCGCCCCCTGTTGCGGGAGTGAATCCGTTAACTCCTTCGAGTGGTTCGGTAAACGCCTCGAACGCGCCGACGGACGGCCCGGAGGGGGCGATGGCGCGGTTGGCCGTGAAGGCCTATCAGGATTGGTGGCAGGCCCAGGCGCAGGCTTTCGGGGACAAGGATTCGGACGGTTCGGCGCTGGAGCAGTACTCCTCCGGGCGCGCACTGTCGGACACCCTCGTGGGCCTGCGCCAACTCCACGACGCCAAAGCGGTGATGACCGGAACGCCGCGCAATTCGGCGGTGGTCACGTCGATCGACCTGACAGCGGATCCGCAGACCGCGGTGATCGAGGACTGCGTGGATCTGTCGGCCTGGCACCGCGTCGATGCCGTCACCGGGGCGGCGAAGGACCCCGGGCAGCGCCTGAACCGGTACGTCGCGACCGCGTCCCTGCGCAGGTTCCAAGCACATTGGCTGATCTACGAGTTCACTCGGGAGGTGGACCGGACATGCTGAACGCGCGGAAACCGGCTCGGCGGTTCGCGGTCGTCGCGTCCCTGTCCGCCGGGTTGCTGTTGACCTCGGCGGTGACGGCGACGGCGGACGAACCATCGGGCGGCGGGGCGGAACAGTGCTTCCCGAGCGTGATCTGCGCTCACGCCGGTTCCGGCGGGACGACGCCCGCGCCCGGAGCGTCGCACCCCGGTGGCGGCGGTGGCGGCGGACTCGACCCCGGCCCGCAGGTGTGCAGCTACCACGACGTGCAGTGGGCCTGCCACGACCCGCAGTGGGGCTGGTTCAACAGCGACCAGGGGTGCTACTTCCGCCCGCTGGACACCCCGCTCCCGGAGGGCGACCCCGCCTGGGAAGGGCACACCGCCAAGGACGGCTCGCTCTACTCGAAGGTCTGCCCGCAGACGAACGGCGGCCAGGACGGCGCCCAGATCGTGTTCGTGCCCGACGGTCCGAACGGGCAGCGGCCGAAGACCCTGGCGGAGCTCAAGCAGGAGGCCTTCGACATGGTCCACCTCCCGCAGCCGGTGGGCCGGATCGCGCCCGGCGGGACGGCGGTGGTCAACGCGCCGGTCTGGCTGTGGGCCGAGAACGTGACGCCGCCCAAGCAGGGTCACGCCGCGGCCGGGGACGTCTCGGTCACCGTCACGGCCCGACTGACCGGCAGCACCTGGGACTTCGGCGACGGCCGGACCGCGGAGTGCGCGAGCGCCGGGACGCCGTATGACCCCAAGTACGGCGCCGCCAGGTCCCCGGACTGCGGCTACGAGTTCAAGACCGGCTCGGGTAGCAGGCAGGGCGGCGTCTTCAGCGCCACGGTGACGACGCACTGGGAGGCCGACGTGGTCGTCACCGGCCCGAAACCGGAGAAGTACACGCTCCCCGCGCTCAGGCAGGACAGCGACCCCTTCGCGGTCCGGGTCGGCGAGGTACAGGTGCTCAACTGAGCTCGGCGCGACGGCCGTTCGGCCACTGACCAGCCGAGAAGTCAACGAGGGAAGGGCGGAACCCGGTGGAGAACCGTACATTCGCGACGCCGGGATCCGGCACACCCGCCGGCAGCGCGGTGTCCGTGGCACCTCCGGAGCAGCGGGAACAGGGCCGGGGCGGTGGCCATGCCGCGCCGCACGCGCCCGGGCGGACCCTGCGGGCCCGGCGGCGGCGCCCCGCGGTGCTGGCGATGGCGGTCGCGCTGATCGCGGCCGGCGGGCTGGGCGGTGCCGTCCTCTACAACAGCACCGGGCAGCGGGTCGCGGTGCTGGCGCTGGCCCGGGACGTGCCCTGGGGGCAGGTGATCACCGAGGACGACCTGGTGGTGGCCCGGATCGCGGGCGACCCGGCGCTGCGGCCGGTGGCCGCCCAGGACCGGGCCAAGGCGGTCGGCATGCGGGCCGCCACCGACCTCAAGCGCGGGGCCATGCTGACCGGTTCGGACCTGGCACAGGGGCTGTCGGTGCAGCCGGGCCAGATCGTGGTCGGGGTGTCGGCCAAGCGCACCCAGCTGCCCGCCAGCCGGCTCCAGCCCGGAGTGCAGATCGTCGTGGTCAACACCCCCGACAACGGCCGGCCCGACTCGCTGCCCGCCACGGTCATCACCGTCGGCCGGGTGGACACCGACGGCAGCCAGGTGATCGACGTGGCGGTCGGCTCGGCGGACGGGCCGCGGCTGGCGCAGTGGGTGGCCGGCGGGCGGATCCAGGTGCTGCTGGCACCGCGCGCCGTCCCCGGCGGCAGCGGAAGCACCGGCGGCACCGGCGGCGCCGGCAGTCCGGGGCCGACCGGAGCGGCCTCGCCGACCGCCCCCGCGACCGGCTCGCCGTCCGCCGGAGCGGCCACCCCGCCGACGCCGCAGGCCGGGACGGGCGCCCCCGCCGGTACCGGGGGCGCCTGATGGCGGTGATCACGGTGGTCGGCGGTCCGGGCGCGCCCGGCGCGACCACGACCGCCCTGGCGCTGCTGCTGGCCTGGCCGCTGCCGCCCGGTCGGCGGATCCTCCTGGTCGAAGCCGACCCGGACGGCGGCGCGGTGCTCGCGGGCGCCCTGGAGGGCCGCGTCGAAGCGGTGTACGGGCTGCGCAACCTCGCCGTCGCCGACCGCCGCGGGCTGCTCGCCCAGACCATCTGGGACCAGCTGATCGACCTCTCGCCCGAGGGCGACGCCGAGCGGCTGCTGCTGCCCGGCCTGACCGACCCGGCCCAGGCGCCCGGCCTCGCCTACACCTGGGAGCCGCTCGCCGAACTGCTGCACGGCATCGAGCAGCAGGGCTACGACGTCATCGTGGACCTCGGCCGCTCCGGCGCCACCGGGGCGAGCGCGGTGCTGGCCCGCCGGGCGGACGTGGTGGCGGCGACGGTCCGCACCACGCTGCGCGGGCTGAGCGCGGCGCGCCCCCGGCTCGCCGCACTCGCCGACGACCTGACCGCCGGTGGGACGGGCGCGGACGCGCTCGGGCTGCTGCTGATCGCCGAGGGCCCGTACTCGGCGGCGGAGGTCTCCCGCGAGTTCGGCCTGCCGGTGCTCGGGGTGCTGCCGCACGCCGTCCGTACCGCGCGGGTGCTCTCCGACGGCGGGGACACCACCGACCGCCGGTTCATCCGCTCGGAGCTGATGCGCACGGCGCGCTCGGCGGCCGACGAGGTGCAGGCGCTGGTGCACCGACGGCGGCAGCGGCTCGCGCCGACCGCCGCGGCCACCACGCCGATCGCGCCCGCCGCGGCCGCCGCGCCCACCGTGCCCGTGCCCGCCCCGGTGGCCGTTCCCGTGCCGGGTCCCGTTCCCGTGCCGGGGCCCGGGCCCGTGGTGCCGCCGGTGTCCGCCCCGGCCGCGTACGGGCCGCAGCTGTACGGCCAGGAGCGGTATGGGCAGGAGCCGTACAGGCAACCGTCATACGGCCAGCAGGCGTACCCGCAACCGTCGTACGGGAATCCGGTCCGCGGGCCGGGCGAGGACGAGCAGCCCGCGTACGCCCCGCCGGTGATCACCACCGGCCCGGTCGCACCGCTGGCCGGCCTGGCGCCGCACCCGGCCGCCCCCGCGCCGTTCCCGGCGCACGTCCAGTCGGCGAAACCGGACGAGGAGGACAGGCAGTACCCGCTCCAGCAGCCCGCGGCGGCGGAGCACCAGGCCAACGGACGGCCGTACCCCCACAACCCCGGGGAGGTGCTCCGTGCGCGGTAGCCCCCTGCACCAGCGCCCGACCGCCGACCCGGCCGCCCTGCCCTGGTCGACACCCACGCCCGCGTCCGCGCCCGCGCCTGCGTCCGCGCCGCCGCCCGCCGCCGCCCCGCCCCAGGCGGCGCCCGGCTACCGGCCCGGCCCGGTCACGCCCAAGCCCGTCGCCCCCGGTGGTCCCTTCAGCCACGGCGCCCCCGGCGGCGCCACCGCGCCCACCGCCGTGCCCTCCCAGCTGCCCTCGCTGGACCTGCGCGGCGCCGCCACCCGGCCGGCCGTCGACCCGCAGGTCGCGCGCGAGCTCAAGCGCCAGGTCGCGGCCGAACTGCACCAGCAGATCAGCCGGTTGACCGCCGGCTCCGGCGCCGAGCCGGACCGCGCCACCCGCCGCCAGCGCGGCCGCGCGCTGATCGAGGAGGCCGTCGCCCGCTGGTCCGACGCCTACGCCCAGACCCACGGCATCCCGCCCACCCGGGAGCAGGACCGCGCTCTCGCCGAGGCGGTGTTCGACCTGCTGTTCCGGGCCGGCCGGCTCCAGCCCTACCTCGACGACCCGGAGATCGAGAACATCCTGATCAACGGCTGTGACGACGTCTGGGTCTCCAAGGTGCACCAACCCCTGCGCCAGGTCCCGCCGGTGGCCGAGAGCGACGCCGAACTCGTCGAACTGCTCCAGGACCTGGCGCGCCAACACGGCGGCGGCGAGCGCAGCCTCTCCACCGCCAGCCCCACCCTCGCCCTGCGCCTGGAGGGCGGCATGCGCCTCCAGGCGCTCACCGAGGTGACGCCCCGCCCGTACGTGGCCATCCGACGCCACCGGGTCGCCTCGGCGACGCTCCCGGAGATGATCGAACTCGGCACGCTGGACGGCACCTTGGCCGCCTTCCTGGCCGCCGCGATCCGGGCCCGGAAGAACGTGATGATCACCGGCACCCAGGGCGTCGGCAAGACCAGCCTGCTGCGCGCGATGGCCGCCGAAATCCCCCCGGACGAGCGGATCGGCACCCTGGAGTCGGAGTTCGAACTCTGGCTGCACACCCTCGGCCACCTGCGCCAGGTCGTCCCGATGGAGGCCCGCGAGGGCAACGGCGAACGCGTCGAAGGCCGCCTCGCCGGGGAGTTGACGATCGGCGACCTCATCCCCGCCGCACTGCGCATGACGCTGTCCCGCATCATCGTCGGCGAGGTCCGCTCCGGCGAGGTCGTCCCGATGCTGCGGGTCATGACCAACGGCGAGGGCGGCTCGATGTGCACCCTGCACGCCCGCGGCCCGCACATGGTGGTCGACCGCATCGCCGAACTCTGCCTGGAGTACGGCTCGCACATGACCGACGCCCTCGCCTACCGGCTCACCGCCAACGCCCTGGACCTCATCGTGCACGTCACCATGGTCGACGAGACCGCCGTCGGCGGCCGCCGGCACCGCTTCGTCTCCCACGTCCTGGAGGTCACCGGCCTCGGCGAGAGCGGCCGGCCCGCGCTGAACACCGTCTTCGGCCCCCGGCCGGACCTCGGCGAGCCGCGCGCCGTCCCGCACACCCCGCCGCAGTGCCTGGACGACCTGCGCCGGGCCGGCTTCGACGCCTCCCTGCTCGGCTCCCGGTACGGGAGTTGGGCCGCCCCGCTGCAACTGCGGATCGGCGGTGGCGCACGGTGATGCTGCTGTTCGCCCTGTGCGGGCTGGCGGTCGCGGGCGGCCTGGTCGCCCTGGCGGTCTGGGTCCGCGGCAGCGAGCCCGCCGGCGAGGACGAGCCGGACCGCCCGGACAACCCGCTGGCCACCCGCGCCCACGTCTTCTGGTACGGCGCCCCCGGCGCGGCCTCGCCGCGGACGGCACGGCTGCGCCGCATCCAGCTGCCACTGGCGCTCACCGGCGCCCCGCTGGCCTGGCTGTTCACCGGCATCCCGCTGACCGCGCTGCTGCTGCTGCCGCTGGCCGTCTTCGGACTGCCCTGGCTGTTCGACACCACCCGCCCGGACACCCACCGGATCGAGCGCCTGGAGGCGCTGTCCGAGTGGACCCAGCGCATCGCCGACGTGCTGCTGCTCGGCGTCGGCCTCAACCAGGCCATCGTCACCAGCCGACGCACCGCCCCCGCCGCCCTGGAGGACGAGATCGGCGAACTGGCCGCCCGCCTCCAGGCCCGCTGGCGGCCCGAGGAGGCGCTGCGCGCCTTCGCCGACAGCCTGGCCGACGCCACCGCCGACAAGGTGCTCGCCGCCCTCGTGCTGCGCGCCGGGGACAGCGGCCCGGGCCTGGCCCGAGCGCTGTCCGACATGGCCGACTCGGTGCGCGAGGAGGTCCGCCAGCGCCGCACCATCGAGGCCGACCGGGCCAAGCACCGCACCACCATCCGCTGGCTGGTCGGCATCATCGTGCTGGTCGTCACCGTCGGCTCCTTCAACACCGAGTACACCCGCCCCTACGGGACCTTCCTCGGGCAGATCGTGCTCGCCGTCGTCGCCGCCCTGTTCGTCGCGATCATCGCCTGGATGCGGGCGCTGGCCTCGCACCCGCCGGTGCCCCGACTGCTCACCCCCGACCGGCGCAGCAAGAGCGGACGCCGGCCGGCCGGACCCGCCCAGCAGCCCGCCGAGCAGCTCGGGGAGGCCCGGTGATCTCCCCCTGGTCCGTCCTGGCCGGCGCCGTCGCGGCCGGCGGCCTCGCCCTGCTCATCGCCGAACTGCGCCCCGCGCCACCCGACTTGCGCCAGGCCCTGGACCGGCTGCACCGCACCCCGGCCGACCGGCCGCAGGACCCGGACGAGCGCCCGCGCTGGTACGACCGGATCGGCGAGCGCTCGCTCACCCTGCGCGGGGTGTCCATCCCGCGCCGCGAACTCGCCCTGATCGGCCGCACCCCCGCCCGGTTCATGGTCCACAAGCTGCTGTTCGCCGCACTCGGCCTGGTGCTGCCCGCCTACCTCGGGGCGATGGCCGCGTTGATGGAGGTCGGCCTGCCCTTCGCCCTGCCGCTGTCCGCCGGACCGCTGCTGGCCGGGCTGCTGTTCTTCATTCCGGACGCGATCGTGCGCGGCGAGGCCAAGGAAGCGCGCAGCGAGTACCTGCACGGCATCGCCGCGTACCTGGAACTCGTCGCCCTGGAACGCGCCGCCGACTGCGGCCCCGCCGAGGCGCTGCGTCGGGCCGCCGCGGTCGGGCAGGGCGTGGTGTTCCGCCGGATCCGCGACGCCCTGGAGCGCGCCGCCACCGACCGCCTCCCGCCCTGGGCCGGACTGGACGCCCTCGCCGAGGAGTTGGGCCTCAGCCCGCTCCAGGACGTGGCCGACATCATGCGGCTGTCCGGTACCGACGGCGCGGCCGTCTACGACACCCTTCGGGCCCGCGCCAGGGGCCTGCGCGGCGAACTGCTCGCCGAGGACCTCGCCCGCGCCAACGCCGACAGCGAGCGGATGGTGGCGCCCGGGGCCGCCCTGACCCTGCTGATGACCGTCCTGATCGTCTTCCCCGCGCTCCACCAGATGCTCAACTGAAGCCCCTGCCAGAGCAGCCGACACCACACCACACCCCGGGAGAACCCGATGACCGTACGACTCGCCCAGCTGGCCGGCCGGGTGCTGCGGCCCGTCCTGCGGCCCGTTCTGCTGCCCGTGCAGTTCGCCCTGCTGCTGTTCACGCTCCGGCTGGGTCGGCTGCGGGCCGCCCGGGCGCGCGGCGACCGCGGTGCCATCAGCATCGAACTCGCCCTCGCCATCATCGCGTTGGTGTTCGTCGCGGGCGCCGTCGCGACCGCGCTGTACCTGCTGAAGGACAAGGTCGTCACCAAGGTCGAGCAGGACCCGAACATGCCCGGTGGAGCGGGCGGCGCCACCAAGTGATCCGTCCGCCTCGCCGCCGCGGCGACCGGGGGTCGATGAGCATCAGCCTCGCCATCGTCTTCCCGGTCGTCCTGCTGCTCGTGCTGCTCGTCGTCCAGGCCTCGCTGTGGTGGTACGACCGGCAGGTCGCCCTCACCGCCGCCCGGGAGGGCGTGGACGCCGGGCGGGTGCAGGGGAACGCGACGGACGAGGTGAAGGACGCGGCCGCCCAGCGGCAGGCCCGGGACTTCCTGGACCGCCAGGGCGTGCGCTCCTACGAGGTGCGCACCGACGGCAGCACGCCCGAGACGATCCGGATCACCGTCGAGCTGACGCCTCCGCTGCTGATACCCGGGCTCACGGCGCCCAGCATCCGGCAGTACGCCGAGGCGCCGCGCGAGCGCTTCGTCCCGCCGGTGGTGACACGGTGAGCGGCGGCGGCGTGGTGCTGCGCGGGCGTGGCGGCGGGTGGGTATGGGTGTGGGGCCGGGAACGGGGCCGGGGCCTGGGTCGGGGGCCGCGGTGGCGCCCGCGCCGCCGGGACCGGGGCGGGATCGCCATCGAGGCGGCGATCGTGGTGCCGGGCGTGGTCGGGCTGGTCCTGCTGGCGATCGCGGCCGGCCGGGTGCAGACCGCGGCCGGCACGGTCGAGGCCGCCGCCCGCGCCGGGGCCCGGACCGCCTCGCTGCAGCGCAGCGCCGCCGGGATGGACCAGCCGGCCAGGGACTCCGCCCTCGCCGTGCTGCGCCAGCAGGGCGTCTCCTGCCGCAACGGTGACGTCCGGCTGGACCAGGGCGAGCTGGACCTGCCGGACGGGCCGGTCGCGACCGTCAAGGTCACCGTGGTCTGCGACGTCGAACTCGCAGACCTGCTCGGCGGGCCGTCCGGCGTGCCCGTGACGAAGCACCTCGCCGGGGAGTTCACCTCGGTGGTGGACCGCTACCGCGGCACGTGACGGCGGCACGGGAAGACGGCACGTGGCGCGCGCGGGCCGTGCCGGGCGATCGGGGGATTGGGGACCGTCCGCGCGGGGGAAACGCAAGCGGAGAGCGCTCGGGGGATGACGCAACGGCACCGAGCGGCGCCCGGTGGGGGCCGGTGGGGAGGCATCGTGCGGATCGGGGGGAGGGGATGCGAGTGCTGAACGGACTTCGGCGCCGCCGGCCGTACCGGGGCCCACGCCGCTCGGACCGGGGCGCGGTCGCCCTCTTCGTGGCCATCTGCGCGGCCTACCTCGTGCTCGTCATCGCCCTGGTGATCGACGCGGGCGGACGCCTGCGGGTCACCGAGCGCACCGACGCCTACGCCCAGGAGGCCGCCCGTGTCGGCGGGCAACAGCTCGACCAGGCGGCCGTCCTGCAGGGCAAGGGCTTCAAGGTCCAGCAGGCGTACGTCCAGCAGGCCGCCGACGCCTACCTGCGGCTGTACGGGCTGCGGGCCGGGGACGTCGAATTCTCCGGTGACGGCAAGGTCGTCACCGTCACCGTGCGGGCCGACTACCGGCCGGTCCTGCTGGGCGCCCTCGGGGAGCGGAAGGTAACGGGCAAGGGCAGTGCGACCCTCGTCCACGGAGTCGAGAAAGCGGAGACCGACTGATGGCCGCGCCACGTGCCAAGGACCAGGCCCGAACCGACCAGGCCCGTACCGCCCAGACCCGTACCGGCCGGACCGGCACCGGGCCCGGGAACGACCGGGATCGACCCGCGGGGGGCCGAACGGCGACCGGCCGCGACCGCAGCGCGCACCGGGCCGGACGCGGACGCGGCGGCGCGTTGATCGCCGCGCTCGCCGCGCTGGTCACCCTGCTCGCCCTGCTGTTCGGCGTCCCCGCGCTGCTGCTGTACGGCACCCACGCGGTCGCCTCGATGGGCGACGTCGCGCCGGGCGGCGTGGGCGAGGCGCTCACCAGTCCGGACGACGGGCGGTTGTTCCTCTGGCTGCTGGTGGTGGTCGGCTGGCTGGCCTGGGCGTGCTTCGCGCTCTCCGTCCTGCTGGAGATCCCCGCCCAGCTGCGCGGCCGGATCGCCCGCCGGATCCCGGCCTTCGGCTGGAGCCAGCGGCTGGCCGCCGGGCTGGTCGGCTCGGTGCTCGCCCTGCTGCCGGTGGCCGGTTCGGCCTTCGCCGCGGTGCCCGAGCAGGCCCACAAGCCGGCCGCCCAGGCCCAGTTGACCCCGGGCGTGCAGCGGGCCGCGCTCCCCGCCGCGCAGTCCGCGCCCGCGCTGAGCCCGGCCGCGGAGCAGCACCCCGTGTACACCGTCCGGGACAGCCGGCCGGCCGACAGCCTCTGGTCCATCGCGGAGCGCCAACTGGGCTCCGGAGAGCGGTGGGTGGAGATCGCCAAGCTCAACGACGGCCGGGTGATGGACGATTCGGGCCTCCGCTTCGACGCGGACCGGCCGATCCAGCCCGGCTGGGAGCTGCTGATGCCCGGGGACGCCAAGCCGGACGAGGCGAAGGTGCCGGCACATGCCCCGGCACAAGCCCCGGCTCCGGCCCCCGCTGCGGGCCAGGGGCAGGCCACGGCTCCCGCGCAGTCGCCGCAGTCCGGGACGGAGCCCCGGTCGGACGGGCAGAGGACCGTGACCGTCCAGCCCGGGGACAGCCTGTCGGCCATCGCCCAGCGGGAGTTGGGGGACGGCGAGGCCTGGCCGAAGCTCTTCGAGGCCAACAAGGGGGTGCAGGCACCGGACGGGGAACGGCTGACCGACCCGGACGTGCTCGAACCGGGAATGGTGCTCACCGTGCCGGGCACGGCCGCCCCGGCAGCCCAGCCCCCTTCCCCGCCCGCCCGGACGCCCGCACCGCCTGCCCAGACCCCCGCCCCCGCGCCTGCTCCGGAGCAGACGCCCGCTCCCGGGCAGGGCCCGGCCGCCCCGGCGCCGGCCGCCCAGACACCGCCCCCCGCGTCCACCCAGGCCACCCCGGCGCCCGGCACGGCGACACCGGCCGCGCCGACGCCCGCGCCCGCCCGCACACCCGCCTCCGCCCCCGCCGCGCACGCCGACCCGGCCGCCGGCAGCGACTACACCGTCGCCCTGGCCGCCTCCACCGTCGGCGTCCTGCTCGCCGCCATCATGGTCGGCACCGTCGCCCACAAGCGCGGCACCCAGCAGCGCGCCCGCCGCCCCCGGCACCGGATCGCGATGCCCGACGCCGAGGCCGCCGCCTTCGAGAACGAGCTGATGGCCCGGCAGGACCAGCCCGGCCTGGAACTGCTGGACCGCGCCCTGCGCACCCTGGCCCGCAACACCGTGCGCGGCGGCAAGCGCCTCCCGGCCATCGTCGCGGCCCGGATCACCCCCGGCCACACCGTCGAACTGCACCTGTCCGGACCGGCCACGCCCATCGCGCCGTTCCGCGCCGCGCACGCCGCCAACGTCTGGTGGTGCAGCGAGGAGTCCAGCGACCTGCTCAGCGCCGGCCAGGCCCGCAAGACCGCCGCGCCCTACCCGGCGCTGGTCACCCTCGGCACCTCGCCCGACGGCTCGGTGGTCCTCGCCGACCTGGAGGCCGTCCGGCTGCTCCACCTCTCCGGGCACCCCGACGACGCCCGCGACGTCCTGCGCACCCTGGCCATCGAACTCGCCCACAGCCCGCTGGCCGACCGGCTCCACCTGCACCTGGTGGACCTCGCCGAGGAGGTGCCGATCAGCGGCCCGGCCGCCGAGCGCGTCCACCGCCACCCCACCCTGGAGGCAGCCCTCGCCGCGCTCGGCCCGCGCACCGCCAAGGCTCGCGCCACCCTGACCGCCGCCGGGGCCTCCAGCCCGCGCGAGGCGCGCAGCCGGGGACAGGCGGACGAGTCCTGGGTGCCCGAGATCGTGCTCTGCGCCCACCAGCCCGGCGGCGACACCCCCGCCGAGCTCGGCCGACTGCTGGACGCCCGCCCGCGCACCTGCGTGGCCGTCATCACCCGTGCCCCCGAGCGGGGCACCGGCCCGGTCGCCCGCTGGACCCTGCCGACCACCGGCCAGGCCGCCGTCCCCGGCCTGCACCTGACCGTCGAACTCCAGCGGCTCGACGGACAGCAGTACGACCGGATCGCCGAGCTGCTCCGGGCCGCGGACGACACCACCCAGTACCCGGCGCCCGCCTGGACCCTGGACGGTCCCGGGCTCGGCCCGGACCCGGACGACGAGGCGGACACCGCCGAGCTGCCGTCCGCCGTACCGGTGTTGGCCGTCGTCGGCGGCCCCGCCACGGAGGCCGCCGAGGCCGGGGCGACGGGGACCACCGGAACGACCGGGACCGCCGGGACGACCGGCATGACCGGCGTGACCGGGGATGCGGCGGGCGCTGCCACCGGGCCTCGGCTGCTGCCCCGGGTCATCGGCACGGGGGCCAGCCCCTTCGCGGGAACCGACCCGGTGACGCCCGCACCCGCCCCGACTCCCGCCCCCGCGCCGGCGGGTCCGGCGCGCTTCGCCGTCAACGGGCAGGGGCGGCAGGCCGCCGGGACGGAGCAGGTCGTCGCCGGGGCGGAGCGCACCGCCGAGGCGACCGGGCAGCCCGGCGACGAGGCCACCCGCGACCTACGGCTGCCGGGCGGGCCGACCGCGACCGCGGACGTTCCGGTGGATACCGCAGCGACGGCCGAGACGCCCGAGACCGCAGAGACGGCCGAGACTGCAGAGACTGCCGAGATCGCAGAGACGGCCGAGACCGCGGGGACGCCCGAGGCGGCGGAGGCGACGCCGGCCCACGCTCCGGCGGCCGTCCTGGCCGTCCAGCCGGTCCAGCCCGTGCCACCGCTGATCCCGCCGTCGGCCGGCCAGCCCGCCCCGGCGATCGCCGAACCCGCACCGACTCACCACAGCGCGCCCGCGCCCGCCGGCGTCGACCCGCGCGTCCCGTCCCGGCCCGAGCCCGGTCCCGCCGCCGAGCGCCCGGCCACGACCGAGGGACGGCCGGAGCCGGAGGCGGAGCCCGGACCGGCCGCCGTCGCCACGGTCGCCCGGACCAGCCCCGGCCGCAGCGACAGCGACGACCTCCTCGCCATCCTCCGCTCCCCGGAGGCGCACACCCCGCGCAACGCCCCCCGGATCCGGCTGCTCGGCCCGGTCGACGTGGCCGGCACCGTCGGCACCGTCGAACCCGGCGCGCTGTCCCGGCTCACCGAGCTCGCCGTCTACCTCGCGCTGCGCCCCGGCGCCGACCACCACGCCCTCGACCACGACCTGCACCCAGGCGCCGCCCACCTGGACCCGCACCCCACGGCGGCCGACGCCAAGAGCCCGCTCCCGGCCAAACTCGCCGACCTGGCCGCCTGGTTCGGCGCCTCCGCCGAGGGCCTCGCCTACCTGGCCACCGACACCACCGACGGCTACGCCTTCGCCCCGGCCGTCACCTGCGACTGGGACGAGTTCCGCAGCCTCTACCGGCGCGGTATGCGCAGCACCAGCGCCACCGCCGACGCCGCCCTGGCGCACGCCCTGGCCCTGGTCCGCGGCGCCCCGTTCGCCGAGGCCCCGCCCGCCTCCTACGGCTGGGCCGAGGCGGAGCGCCAGGACATGATCGCCGCGATCGTCGACACCGCCCACGAACTCGCCGCCCGCCGCCTCCAGTACGGCGACCACCGCAGCGCCGAGGCCGCCGTCTTCCGCGGCCTCGCCGTCGCCCCGGACGTCGAACTGCTGCACCGGGACCTCTTCTACGCCTACGCCTCGGCCGGCGCCCGGGACCAACTCCTGCGCGCCGTCAACCGCCTGGACGCCCTGAGCCGCCGCACCGGCCGCGACCTGGACGCCGACACGGTCGCCCTGCTGCGCGACCTGCTGGCCGGCGCGTAGGGCCGCCCGCCAGCCGCCTGGTCACCCCGCCCGGTCACCCCGCCCGGTCACCCCGCCCGGGTCACCCCGCCCCGGGCGCGGCCGGACGGACGGTTCGCAGCCAGGCGTCGAGGACGGCGAAGTCGGCGTCGGTGAGGCCGACTCGGGGATCGACGCGGTGCGGCAGGGCGGGGGCGGCGGAGTGGGCCTCGACCCAGCGACGGTCGGCCGGCGAGATCTCGTCGTCCACCCAGGCGAAGGGGCGTCCGGCTGCCCAGGCGACCAGCCCGCGGGTCTTCCAGTGCAGGCCGCCGGGCTCACCGGCCTGCCCGCCCTCCGCCACCGGCCAGTGCACGACGGGCAGTTGCGGCAGTCCCAGGCGGGGCGAGAGACACTCGTTGGCCTCCTCGACCCAGGTGGTGGCCCAGACCAGTTCGCAGGGCAGGGCCAGCAGCCGAGGGCCGAGCGCCGGATCGACCCGGGCCACCAGCGGGTTGCCGGCCGCATCCGGGCCCGGGTGGACGGGGTAGCCGCCCGGGGGCGGGGCGCCGAAGGGGATGAGCGGTCCGTCGACGTCGAGGAAGAGCAGGGGCGTTCCGGGGCCGGTCATGGCCGCACGATAGCGGGTACTCCGGGCCGGGTGGCACGCCGATCGGCACCCGGCCTGGATCGGGCGTGCCGGGATCTCGTAGGGTGGCGCGCGGGACGTGGTGGCAGGCACCACGCGGACAAGGGCATCAGACGCCGCGAGAGCGGCGGGGCGGGGCGGTGACCAGAAGATGGCGGAGACGACAGCTGTTTCCGGAGGTCCCGAGCCGACCGCGGACTCGGGCCCCTGGGACGCCGTACCGCCGCCCGCACGCTTGCCCGCCGAGGAGCACCCGCCCGGGCCCGCCGCCCTGTACGAGCCGCCGCCGGCACCCCCGGTGCCGCCCGCGCCTCCGGTGCCGCCCGCGCCTCCGGTCGCGTCCGCTCCGACGGTGCCCCCCGCGCCGCCGGTCGCGCCCACCGGGTGGACCCTCACCGGATTGGCCGCAGTGGGCCCGTCGGCCTCGGACGCGCCGTCGTCGGGCACGCCGTCCGCCGCCGCGCCGTTCTCCGCCGCGCTGCCGCCGTTCACGGCTCCCGGCGGCGCGGCCGCCGCTGCGGGCGGGCTGGGCGCGGCACCGCGCGGCCGGATCCTGGTGATCGAGGGCGGGTACGGCAATTCCGGCCGCCGCACCTGGGGCCGAGGCGGTCCGGCCCAGGCGCCGGTGCTGTCCGCGATGCTGGCCGCCGTCTCGCCGCAGGTGCTGCTCGCCGCGGACGCGGTGGACGCGGTCCACCTGCCCGGCGCCAGCGACCCGCACACCGTCCTCGCCCACCTGCGCGCCGCCTCCCGGCACCCCGGGCCGCTGCTGGTGCACCTCGGCGGGCACGTGGTCGCCGACAAGCGCGGCGGCCAACTCCAGCTCACCCTGCGCGACTCGAAGCAGGACGGGCTGCCCTGGCAGGCCCTGGCCGCCGAACTGAGCCACCGTCCGGCCGAATGGCAGACCCTGGTCATCGCCGACCTGAGCGCCGACCAGAACGCCTGGCCGTACCTCCAGGGCACCGTCTCGCCGCTCAGCGAGGGCATCCCGCTGTGGGCTGTCGTCAGCCCGGACCCGGAGCAGATCGGCACCTTCACCCGCGCCCTGATCGAGGCGCTGCACGGCGGCCGCCCGGGCGCGGGCGACGTGCTGGCGCCCGAGCAACTGCGGCAGCAGGTGTACTCGGTGCTGCGGCCGGACGTGGTCATCCTGGCCACGCACGTCCCGGACCGCCCGGTCTTCCGCAACACCGCCCGCCGCGGCGAGGCGCAGTCGCTCGACGTGCTGCCTGCGGCAGACCCGGCCGCGGCGGGGCATCCGCTGCCGCCGTCGTCTCCATCGCCCGCGGTGCCGCCGTTGCCGCGTCAGGCCGGGCCGCGCGACACCGACACCGACACTGAGGCCGAGCGCTCGGCGCCCGCGCCCGTCCCGGGTGGACCGGTGAGTCTGATCAAGCCGGGTGTGCCGCCCACCCCGCCGCGACCGGCCCGGCCGGTCAGCCTGGCGAAGGCTGGCGAAGAGGCTGCCGAGACCTCGAACGTGAGCCTGCACAAGGCCGTAACGACCGACGTCGACGCCGAAGTCCCGCCGAAGGCCACTGCCCGCCCGGTGGGGGTGACGCTGCGCAAGGCGCAGCCGCAGCCGGAGCCGATGCCGGAGCCCGGGTCCGGGGACGTTGGCGTCGCCGACGCGTCTGAGGCCGCCGACGAGCACGAGGCGGTCGACTCCGTGGCGGAGCCCCGGGAGGCCGTCCCGGCCGACTACCTGCCGGTCGAGACCGAACCCCCGGGAGCCGACCCCGTCGAAGCCGACCCCGCCGAGGCCGCCCCCGCCGAAGCCGCGCCGACGGACGGAGTGCCGCAGGATCAGGCCCCGGCCGACGAAGCGCCCGCCGACCAGTCGCCCCCGCCTGCCGACACCCCTGCCGATGCCCCCGCCGACTCGCCTGTGGACGCCGACGCTGACGCTTCCGAAGCCCCGGCCGCCACCGCGCCCCGCGCGGACTACCGCGAGGTGATCGGACGGATCGTCCGCAGCGCCGACGCCGGGGACCACGCCGCGGCGACGGACCTCGCCTTCGCGCTCGAACTGGAGGCGATCGCGGAGCACGGGGCCGTCTCCGAGCCCGTCCTCCAGGTGCGTCAGGTGCGGGCGCACGTGTGCCGGCTCGCGGGCCGCCTGGCGGAGGCGGCCGACATCTACCGCGAAGTGGCCCTCTCGCTGCTCCGCTCGCAGGGCGGCGCCCACCCGGAGACCCGGCAGGCGGCCACCAACGCGGAGGCCTGTTGGCGCTCGATCACCGACCGGGCGGAGGCCATCCGCATCGCTCCGGACATCATCGAGATGCGCGCCTACCTCCCGGGTCCGGAGGGCCGCAAGCTCCGCGCCGCCGAGCGCTACCTCGCCCAGCTGGCTGCCGCGTCGGCCCCGGCCGAGCAGGCCTGACCCGCGGCGCGACGGAGGACGGCGAACAGATAACAGCGAACGGATAACAGATTTCAAAATCTGTTATCCGTTCGCTGTTAGTTGTCGGCTGTTACCCGTCAGCCGTTCGCGTCATCCGTCAGCGGTCGCCGCCGCCCTGCACGTCGCCGGCGAGCGCGTGGACGAACTTGGTGGCGTCGATGGTGCCGAGGCCGCTCGCGAGGTCGTAGCCCGCGGTGGCGTTGTAGCCGGTGACGCCGTTCCAGCCGTTGTCGCCGTCCTTGACGTCGACGATGCCGCTCCACTTGCTCGGGAGCAGGTTCAGGCCGTACATGCGCCAGTTGAGCTGGCCGAGGCGGTGGCCGGCCAGCTGGTCGGCGAGGGCGACGACGCCCGAGAACAGCGGGGTGGCCTCGCTGGTGCCGCCGGTGAGGTGCCAGCCGACGGCGGTCGGGTCGTAGGACTCGTAGGTCCAGGCCGCGCCGTCGACGGCCGCGCTCATGCTGATGTCCGGCGTGCCGCGGTGGTTGCCGGTGACGTTGGCGACGCCGGCCTGGTACCACGGGCGGTCGAAGATGCCGGAGACGCCACCGCCGCCGGCCCCCGACTTGTCGTGCCAGACCTTGTCGGCCGCGGTGCGGCTGCCGTTGTCGTCCAGGGTGAGCTGGGTGCCGCCGA
This sequence comes from Kitasatospora sp. NPDC029312, assembly GCF_055569215.1. Lineage (NCBI taxonomy): Bacteria > Bacillati > Actinomycetota > Actinomycetes > Kitasatosporales > Streptomycetaceae > Kitasatospora > Kitasatospora sp. NPDC029312. The sequence goes on from NZ_JBVHXY010000034.1 coordinate 47,273, forward strand.
CGGAGGTGACCAGCGGGTCCGAGGACGGCCAGGAGTTGACCTTGAACGGGTACAGGTCGCTGCCGTTCTCCTGCGCGTCGGTCGCGCCGTTGTCGCCGGAGGCGGCGAGCACGGTGACGTTGCGGTCGGCGGCGGCCTTGAAGGCGTAGCGCAGGTCGGTCAGCGACTTGAAGTCGCCCTTGTCGTAGCCCGGGAAGGTGTTCTCGGTGGCGCCGAAGCTCTGCGAGATGACGTCGCCGCGGCCTTCCTTGATGAGGGCCTTCTCGGCGTCCATCATCTCGGGCAGACCGGTGGTGCCCTCGGTCTCGGCGACGCCGGTCTCGACCAGGATGATGTGTGCGTCGGGGGCGATCGCGTGGGCGTACTCGACGTCCAGGGTGGTCTCGCCGGCCCAGCCGGTGTGGTCGGGGTTCTTCGGGTCGAAGACGGGGACGTTGCCCCACTTCTTCACCTCGACCTGGGTGTCCGGGATGCCCCACTGCTTGTCGAAGACCTCCAGGTCGTGCTGGATGGTCGGCGAGCCGAAGGAGTCGACGATGACGATCGTGCGGCCCTTGCCGGTGATGCCCTGCTGGTACAGCGGGTCCAGGTTGTAGGCGGTGCGGTACTGCAGCGGCGAGTAGCAGTGGATGCCGATCTGGCTGACGCACTGGGTGGTGCTCAGCGGCGCGACGCGCGCCTGGGCGTTGTGGTGGCCGAAGGAGGCCGGGCGGACGTGGACGCCCGAGAGGTCGTGCGAGGGGGCGGCGGTCGCGGCGCCGACGGCCGGTACGGCGATGGTGCCGGCGGTGAGGGCGGTGGCCCCCACGGCGAGCAGAGCCAGGGCGCGGCGGAGGGTAGCGGGGCTGCCCATGGGACTCCTTGAGGGGGACGCAGGGCCCGACCTTGGTCCGGTCGGGTCGGTCCGGCCATCCCATCGACTGCCGCATGATCATGCCATAGTCATTTGGTGGGGTAGTCCGATCAGCTGCATGGTCATGCTCGGCCACGCGGAAAGGTAAAGGCCGTCCCAGGAGAAGGTAACCCCTCACCTGGGACGGTTGCCTGATCACCCGTCAGTCGCGCTCACGGATTTCACAGTTTTCACCGAGTTGGCCAAGTTTACCCAGTTGACCGGCTTCTAGTAAGCCCCCGTCAGGTCATCGGGCGCCCCCGTTGACGTACAGTGTCTGCCCACTGACGTACGAGGCGTCCTCGCTGGCCAGGAAGGCCACCACCGAGGCGATCTCCTCCGGCTGCCCGACCCGGCGCAGCGGTGTCCGGGCGGCCACCTCGGCCTGGTGGTCCTCGGCGGTGGCGCCGACCCGCTCGGCGGTGGCCGCGGTCATCGCGGTGGCGATGTAGCCGGGGGCGACGGCGTTGACGTTGATGTTGAACGGCCCGAGCTCGATCGCCAGGGTCGCCGTGAGCCCCTGGATTCCGGCCTTGGCGGCCGCGTAGTTGGCCTGGCCGCGGTTGCCGAGCGCGGAACGGGAGCTGAGCGAGACGATCTTCCCGTACTTCTGCGCCACCATGTACTTCTGCGCGACGTGGCTGCAGTTGTACGCGCTGGTCAGGTTCACCGTCAGCACCGCGTCCCAGTCGGCCTTGGGCATCTTGAAGAAGAGGTTGTCCCGGGTGATCCCGGCGTTGTTGACCAGGATGTGCGGCCCGCCGAGCTCCTCCGCGATCCGCGCGAACACCGCCTCGACGGAGTCGTAGTCGGCCACGTCGCAGCCGTACGCCCGGGCCGTGCCGCCCTTGGCGGTGATCTCGGCGACCGTCCCGGCAGCCCGCTCGGCGGTCAGGTCGACCACTGCGACCGTCGCGCCCTCCTCCGCCAGCCGACGGGCGGTGGCGGCTCCGATGCCCTGCGCCGCGCCGGTCACGACGGCGACCTTCCCCGTGAAACGGGCCATGTCAGTTCCTCCGGTCACTGGAAACTCCCTCACTGGCGACTCCCGCCCTGGGAACCGCGTCAGACGTTCTCGACCAGCACGGCCGTACCCTGCCCCACGCCCACGCACATCGTGGCCAGGCCGCGCCGGGCGCCGGTGCGGTGCATCCGGTGCAGCAGGGTGGTGAGGATGCGGGCGCCCGAGCCGCCCAGCGGGTGGCCGAGGGCGATCGCCCCGCCACTCGGGTTGACCACCTCGTCGGCCTGCTCCGGGCGGAAGCCGATGCCGTCGGCGGAGGCCAGGGCCTGGGCGGCGAAGGCCTCGTTGAGCTCGGCGGTGTCCAGGTCGGCGAGGCTCCAGCCGGCCCGGTCGAGCACCTTCCGGGTGGCCGGCACCGGGCCGATGCCCATGACGTCCGGGTGCACCCCGGCCGAGGCGCCGGCCACGTAGCGGCCGAGCGGCCGCAGCCCGAGGTCGCGCAGCGCCTCCTCGCTGACCAGGACCAGCCCGGCCGCGCCGTCGTTCATGGGCGAGGCGTTGCCGGCCGTGACGGTACCGTCCGGACGGAAGGCCGGCTTGAGCCGGGCGAGCTTCTCCAGGCTGGTGTCCTCGCGGATGCCCTCGTCCTGGCCGACCGTCACCCCGTCCGGCCGCTCGACCGGGACCAGCTCGGCGTCGAAGTGCCCGTCCTTGCGGGCGGCGGCGGCCCGCTGGTGGCTGCGCAGGGCGAAGGCGTCCTGGCGCTCGCGGTCGATGCCGTACCGGCGCGCGACCTCCTCGGCGGTCTCGCCCATGCTGAGCACGCCGTGCAGCTCGGCCATCCTCGGGTTGGTGAGCCGCCAGCCGAGCCGGGTGTCGTAGGTCTCGATCCGGTGCGGCAGCGCCTCGTCGGGGCGGGGCAGGACGAAGGGCGCGCGGGTCATCGACTCGCAGCCGCCGGCCAGCACCACGTCGGCCTCGCCGGAGCCGATGGCCCGGGCGGCGAGGGTGACGGCCTCCAGTCCGGAGGCGCAGAGCCGGTTGACGGTGGCTCCGGGGACGGTTTCCGGCAGGCCGGCCAGCAGCAGGGCCATCCGGGCGGCGTTGCGGTTGTCCTCGCCGGCCTGGTTGGCGGCGCCCCAGTAGACGTCGTCGATCCGGGCCGGGTCCAGGGCGGGGACGTCGGCGAGCAGGGCGCGCAGCACGGTGGCCGAGAGGTCGTCAGGGCGGACCGTGGCGAGCGCTCCGCGCAGCCGGCCGATGGGTGTGCGGCGGGCGGCGGCGAAGTAGACAGGACGCACGTCGTGCTCCTCATCAGGTGATCGGGTGAGCTGGGTGATCCGAGGGAGGTGGGTCAGAAGGCGTTGACGCCGGTCAGGGCGCGCCCGATGAGCAGTTGGTGGATCTGGCTGGTGCCCTCGTAGAGGGTCATCACCCGCGCGTCGCGCAGGTACTTGCCGACGGGGTACTCGTCGATGAAGCCGTAGCCGCCGAACACCTGGAGCGCGTTGTTCGCGGCCCGGACGGCGGCCTCGCTCGCGTGGAGCTTGGCGATCGAGGACTCGGTGGCGAACGGCAGCCCGCGTTCGATGTGGTCGGCGACCTTCCAGGTGAGCAGCCGGGCCGCCTCGACGTCCACCGCGATGCCCGCCAGCAGTTCCTGGACGAGCTGGTGCGAGGCGATCGGGCGGCCGAACTGCTCGCGCTCGCCCGCGTAGCGGACGGCGGCCTCCAGGCAGGCCCGGGCGATGCCGACGCAGCCGGCCGCGACCGACATCCGGCCCTTGGCCAGCGCCGCCATCGCCACCGTGAAACCCTTGCCGACCTCGCCGAGCCGGGCGCTGTCGGGCACCCGGACGCCGTCCAGGGCGAGTTCGGCGGTGGCCTGGCCGCGCAGGCCGAGCTTGCCGTGGATGGTGGTGCGGCCGAAGCCGGGCAGGTCGGTGGGGACGAGGAAGGCGGTGACGCCCCGGTGGCCCTGCTGGTCGGGCTCGCTGCCGCCGGTGCGGGCGAAGACCAGTGCGACATCGGCCCAGGTGCCGTTGGTGATGAACATCTTGGCGCCGCTGATCAGCCAGTCGTCGCCGTCCCGGACGGCCCGGGTGGTGAGGTTGGCCGCGTCCGAGCCGGTGCCCGGCTCGGTGAGCGCGAAGCAGCCGAGCGCCTCGCCCGAGGTGAGCCGGGGCAGCCAGTGCCGCTTCTGCTCCTCGGTGCCGTAAGCGTTGATCGACTTGCCGACCAGGCCGAGCGAGACCGAGACGATCCCGCGCACGGCCGAGTCGCCGCGCCCGAGCTCCTCCAGCACCAGGCAGTAGGCGAGGTGGTCGCCGCCGCTGCCGCCGTACTCCTCGGGGATGGTCAGGCCGAGAAAGCCGACCTCGGCGAGCTTGCCGATGATCGCCCGGTCCACGGACTCGACGCGGTCCCACTCGGCGGCGTACGGCACGATCTCGCGGTCGGTGAAGGAGGCGGCGAGGTCCCGGACGGCGCTCTGCTCCTCGGACAACTCCAGGTTCACGGCGGCTCCCGTCTCAGGCCCGCCGGCAGCTGCGCGGCTGCGAGCGACTGCGGCGGCTGCGGGCGGATAAACTAGCGCTGCAAGTTTTTACGGGGGGACTGTAGCCCCGGGCGGGCCGCGCTGGGAAGAGGCACCTGCCAGAATCGGTCCCCCACCCACCCGGCCGGGGGAGAGCCGGCCGGAGGAACCGGAGGAAACCGCCGCGATGGCCCGTCCGCGCAACCCGCTGCTCAGCCGCGAGCGCATCGTCACCGCCGCGCTGCGGCTGATCGACGAGGAGGGGCTGGACGCCCTCTCCACCCGCCGGCTGGCCACCGAGCTGTCGGTCAGCGGGCCCTCGCTCTACAACCACTTCGCCACCAAGGACGAACTGCTGGACGCGGTGGTGGACAGCGTCATCGGCGAGGTCGACTTGTCGATGTTCGACGGCGGAGCGCCGGCCACCGGCTCCGCCGACGCCCCGACCACGCCGTCGACCCCCTGGCCGGTGGCGCTGCGCGACTGGGCCCGCTCCTACCGGGCCGCGCTGGCCGCCCATCCCAACATCGTCCCGGTGCTCGCCCAGGGCCCGGGGCGGCGGCCGAACGCGCTGCGGCTGGCCGACGCCGTCTTCGGGCACCTGGTCGAGTCCGGGTGGCCGCGCGGCCAGGCCACCCGGATCGGCGCGCTGATGCGCTACTTCGTCACCGGCTCCGCGCTCGCCTCCTTCGCGGCCGGCTTCCCGGCGGACGCCGAGGTCTACGACGCGGCCGACTACCCGCACCTCGGCGAGGCGCACCGACTGGCCGGGCACCGCGGGACGGTGGACGAGGGCGCCTTCGAGACCGGCCTGGAGGCGTTGCTGGACGGACTCGCGACGCGCTTCGAACGGCTGGCCGCGCCCTCGTAGCCGGCGTCAGGAGCTACCAGGGCTCGCGGGCCACGAAGGCCGGCCGCTGCGCCGGGTCCACCGGGTCGTAGTACCGGTGGTAGACCGGCGTCAGCCCGCCGGAGACCGGGGGCACGATCCAGCTCCAGTCGGCCGGCGTCGGACGGCCGAGCCGCTTCTCCTGGGCGACGTGCTTGAGGAAGCGCTCCGACTCGGTGTGGTGGTCGGCGATCGTCACCCCCGCCTCCTGGAAGGAGTGCAGCACCGCGATGTTGAGCTCGACCAGTGCGCGGTCGCGCCAGAGCGTGCGGTCGCTGGAGGTGTCCAGGCCCAGCCGCTCGGCGACGGTGCCGAGCATGTCGTAGCGGTCGGCGTCGGCGAGGTTGCGGGCGCCGATCTCGGTGCCCATGTACCAGCCGTTGAACGGCGCGGCGGGGTAGCGCACGCCGCCGATCTCCAACGTCATGTCGCTGATCGCGGGCACCGCGTACCAGCGCAGCCCGAGGTCGGCGAACCAGCCGTGCTCCGGGTGGCTGAGCGGTACCTCCAGCGTGGTGCCGTCCGGAAGCTCGTACCAGACGGGCCGCTCGCCCGGGCGTTCCTGGATGATCAGCGGCAGCACCTCGAAGCGGTCCTCGGCGCACTTCCAGCCGAGGTCCCGGGCCCGGGCGGCGAGCACGGTGCCCGCCGGGTCGCCGACCACGGCGCCGTCCACCCGGTGCCCGGCGTAGCGGACCAGCTGCTGGTTGAGGATGCGGGCGGCCGGGCGGCCCGGGCGGTCGGGGGCGAACACCGAGATCACCGGGCGGATCCGCCCGCCGTTGCCGGCCGTCCGCAGGTGCTCGAAGCACTCGGCGGCGATGTCGTCCGCCGAGGAGAGGTGGCGCAGGTCGCGGACCACCAGGCTGCGCCAGTAGAGCCGGCCGATGCACCGGGCGGCGTTGCGCCAGGCGAGTTTGGCGCCGTAGCCGAGTTCGGCGGAGGTGTGGCGGTAGGTACCGGTGCGGTCGATCTCGTCCAGCACGGCGCGCAGCCGCGGCTCCGGGGCGCCGGCGGCGGGTTGCTCGCAGTGGAACTGGCGGATGAACTCGGCGGCCTGGTCCGGATCGGTGAACGGATCGGTGAACGGGTCGGTGAACGGGGCAGCGTGCGCGTCGGTGAACGGCGCCGGCGTGGATGGCGTCGGGGGCTCCGGCCACTGCGGTGCGGACGCCGGGCCGGGCGGCGGCGGGAACGGGCCCGGCGCACCGCCGTGGGTGTGGGCATGGGCGTGGGGACAGCCGCCGCTCGGGGCGGCGGTGGTTCTGCGGGGGCGAAGCCGGTTGAAAATCAAGGACACATCCCTCCTCCTGTCGCCCAGGAGTACCGGAGGTGGCCGGGCCGCCGCATAGAGTGAACGATTCGGCCCCCGCGCCCGCGCTGATCGCGCTAGGGTGCGGGGGCCGAAGGTCCGACCGTCGGACCAGCCGATGATCGGCTGGTCAGCCCATGTCCTCCAGTCGGACGCCCTTGGTCTCCTTCATGAACTTCGCCACGAAGACGAGCGACAGCGCCGCGAAGGCCGCGTACACGAGGTAGGTCGCCGAGAGGTTCCAGCGCGACAGGGACGGGAACGAGACGGTGATCGCCCAGTTGGCGATCCACTGCGCGGAGGCGGCGACGGAGAGCGCGGCGGCGCGGACCCGGTTCGGGAACATCTCGCCGAGCATCACCCAGACGACCACGCCCCAGGACATCGCGAAGAACAGCACGAAGGCGTTCGCGGCGACCAGGGCGACGGTGCCCTGCAGGTCGGGCAGCGAGACGTTGTCGCCGGAGCCGGTGGCCGAGGAGAACGCCCAGCCGGCCGCGGCCAGGGTGACGGCCATGCCGGCCGAGCCGATCAGGGCGAGCGGCTTGCGGCCGATCCGGTCGACCAGCAGGATCGCGATCACGGTGCCGAGGATGTTGATGACCGAGCCGATGAAGCTGATCAGCAGCGAGTTGCTCTGGTCGATGCCGACCGACTGCCACAGGATCGACGAGTAGTAGAAGATCACGTTGATGCCGACGAGCTGCTGGAAGACCGACAGTCCGATGCCGACCCAGACGATCGGGAGCAGGCCGAAGCGGCCGCCGAGCAGGTCGGTGAAGCGCGGGCGGTGGTCGGAGGCGATCAGCGTCTGGATCTCGGCGATCCGGGCGTCGGTGTCGATGCCCTCGCCCTCGACCTCGGCCAGCACCTTGCGGGCGTCGTCCAGGCGCTCGGCCTGGATCAGGTAGCGCGGGGACTCGGGGATCACCGAGGACAGCACGAAGTAGACCGCGGCCGGCACGACACAGATGCCCAGCATCCACTGCCAGGCCTCCAGGCCGAGCAGGTGGCCGCGGGTGTCGCCGCCGGCAGCGTCCGCCAGCACCCAGTTGACCAACTGCGAGATCGCGATGCCGAGGACGATCGCGGCCTGCTGGAAGGAGGCCAGCCGGCCCCGGTACTTGGTCGGCGCGACCTCGGCGATGTAGGTCGGGGCGATCACCGAGGCGATGCCGATGGCCGCTCCGCCGAGGACGCGCCACAGGGCGAGGTCCCAGGAGGAGAAGGGCAGCATCGAACCGACGGCGCTGACGGCGAACAGCAGCGCGCCCGCCTTCATGACCTTGATGCGGCCGTAGCGGTCGGCGAACCGGCCGGCCAGCGCGGCGCCGACCGCCGAGCCCAGCAGCGCCGAGGAGACGATCAGGCCGGTCTCGCCGCTGCCGACGCCGAACTTCCCCTGGATGCCGGAGACGGCTCCGTTGATCACGGAGCTGTCGTAGCCGAACAGGAAGCCGCCGAGGGCCGCGGCCGCGGTGATGAAGACGACGAAGCCGAGGCGGCCGGGTGCGGGGGCCTCGACCGCCCCGGAGGGCTTCTGGGTGACGCTCACAATCTTGACTCCTGGTACTCAACGCTGAGCTCGGTAGCCGAGATCGTAACCCCATTCGTTTAAGTCTTGTACACCAGGGGCCGCTGGTTTCCTCCCAGAATTCGTAAGGTGAACAAGCAAATTGAGCTGTCTCGAAGCGCGGCCGCTCGGGCGTCCGAGCGGCGATCGGTCCCGCAGCCGCAGCTCACCCGCCGATCCGGCCCGCGCTCACCCGGTTGTCCACACCGCCGCTCACCCCGCCGTTCACGCCGTCGCTCGCCCCCCGCTCAGGCCGGCCCCGAGAGCGACAGGCCGAACCGTCCCTGCGGGTCCGTCCACCAGTGGGTCAGCCGCAGCCCGGCCGCCGACAGCTCCCCGGCCACCCGCTCCCGGCGGAACTTGGCCGACACCTCGGTGCGCAGCTCCTCGCCCCGGTCGAAGTTGACCGGCAGGTCCAGCGCCGGGATCTTCACGGTCTGCGAGCGCAGCGAGCGCAGCCGCATCTCGATCCACTCCTGCTCGGCGTCCCAGCGGGCGACGTGCTCGAAGGCGTCCGGGTCGAAGTCCGCACCGAGTTCGCGGTTGAGCACGTTGAGCACGTTGCGGTTGAACTCGCCGGTCACCCCGGCGGCGTCGTCGTAGGCGGCGACCAGCACCGCCGGGTCCTTGACCAGGTCGGTGCCGAGCAGCAGGAAGTCGCCCGGGTCCAGGGCCGCGCGCAGGCCGCGCAGGAAGGCCGCCCGCTCCGGCGGCAGCAGGTTGCCGATGGTGCCGCCGAGGAAGGCGACCAGGCGGGGGCCGCCCTCCCGGGGCAGGTCGAGCCGGGCGGTGAAGTCGGCCAGCACGCCGTGCACGGCGAGGCCGGGGTACTCGGCGGCGAGCGCGGCCCCGGCCGCGGTCAGCGCGCTCTCGCTGACATCCACCGGGACGTACGCCTCCAGGGTGCCGAGCGAGCGCAGCGCGTCCAGCAGCAGCCGGGTCTTCTCGGAGGAGCCGGAGCCCAGCTCGACCAGGGTGCGGGCCCCGGTGGCGGTGGCGATCTCGCCGGCCCGAGCGGTCAGGATCGCCCGTTCGGCGCGGGTCGGGTAGTACTCGGGCAGTCGGGTGATCTCCTCGAACAGCTCGCTGCCCCGGGCGTCGTAGAACCACTTGGGCGGCAACCACTTCGGCTGGGAAGTCAGCCCCTGCTGCACGTCGTGGCGCAGCGCGGTGCTGAAGTGGTCGGTGGGGAGCAGCCGGGTGAGACCGAATGTGTCCATGACAGGGTGGTTCCTCTGTTCAGAAGGTGAAGGGAGAGCGCCGGATCAGCCGCGCGTGGGCAGCTGCCGGAGGGTGACGCCGCGGGCGTCGGCCAGCAGCAGCGAGCCGTCCGGCACCGAGATCCAGCCCGGGTCGTCGTCGTACGGCTCGGAGGCCACCACCGTGCCGAGCCCCGGCAGGGTGCGGTGGTGGAGGTCGTCGCCCCAGGTGGTCGCGGCGAGCGCGGTGCCGTCGGTGAGCAGCAGGTTGAGCCGCCCGGTGGTGTGCGCGGCGACGTCCGCCACGGTCCCCGCCAGCGCCTCGCCGAGGCCCGCGCCCCGGCGCAGCCTGTGCAGGGTGAGGGCCCACAGCAGGGCGGAGTCGGTGCGCGCCTCCAGCTCCAGCAGCTCGGCCGGCGGGAGCAGGGCGGCGAGCGCGTCCAGCTTGCCCGGCCAGCCGGCCACCGCGCCGTTGTGGCTGAACAGCCAGCGCTCGGCGGCGAACGGCGCGGCCGCGGACTCGCCCGCCGCGCAGCCCTCGGTGGCGGAGCGGACGGCCGCCAGCAGCGCCCGGGTGCGGATCACCCGGGCGAGGTCGGCGAAGGCCGGATCCGCCCAGATCGGCCCGGCCCGACGGTAGCGCGCGGGCAGCTCGTCGCCGTCCGCGTACCAGCCGAGACCGAAGCCGTCGACGTTGACCGTGCCGTACTGCTGGATCCGCGGCGCCCAGGACTGCCGGTGCAGCGCGTACGGCGGGTGCACCAGCAGCTCCTGCGGCGCCAACGGCTCACCGAGGTATGCGATATGACGGCACATCAGTCGACCTCCGGGCTGCGGGCGGTGCGGAAGCCGGAGAAGATCTGCCGGCGGACCGGGTAGTCCCAGTTGCGGAAGGTGCCCCGGCAGGCGACCGGCGCCACCGCGAAGCAACCGCCGCGCAGCACCTTGTACTCCGGCCCGAAGAAGACCTTCGAGTACTCCTCGTACGGCCAGGCCCGGAATCCCGGATAGGGGCGGAAGTCGCTGGCCGTCCACTCCCACACGTCGCCCATCAACTGCCGGACTCCGTACGGGGACTGACCGTGCGGGTAGCCGCCCGCCGGGGCCGGGCGCAGGTGGCGCTGGCCGAGGTTGGCGTGCTCGGGGCCGGGCGGCCCGTCGCCCCACGGGTAGCGGCGCGAGCGGCCGGTGGCCGGGTCGTGCCGGGCGGCCTTCTCCCACTCGGCCTCGGTCGGCAGCCGTCGGCCGGCCCAGCGGGCGTACGCGTCCGCCTCGTACCAACTGACGTGCAGCACCGGCTCGTTCGGCGGGACCGGCTCCACGGTGCCGAAGCGTCGGCGCAGCCACTGGCCGTCCTCGCGCCGCCAGAACAGCGGGGCGGTCAGCTCGGCCCGGCGGCGGTGCTCCCAGCCCTGATCGGTCCACCAGCGCGGGTCGTGGTAGCCGCCGTCCTCGATGAAGCGCTGGTAGGCGGCGTTGGTGACCGGGGTGGTGTCCAGGTAGTAGGCCGGCAGGTCGACGGTGTGAGCCGGACGTTCGTTGTCCAGCGCCCACGGCTCAGTGTCCGTGCCCATGGTGAACGGCCCGGCGGGGATGAGGACTTCGGCGGGCAGGGTGGCCGCGTCGGCGGGCGCGGGCGGCGGCGGGGGAGCGGCCAGCGCGGGCTCGCCCTTGCGCAGCTGATGGGTGATCAGCATGGTCTCGTCGTGCTGCTGCTCGTGCTGGACGATCATCCCGAAGGCGAACCCGGCGTCCAGCAGCGGCGCGCCCTCCAGCGGACTGGCGGCCAGCAGGTCCAGCACCCGGCCGCGCACCTCGTGGGCGTAGGCGCGGGCCTCGGAGGGCGGCAGCAGCGGCAGGCTGGGGCGCTCGGCGCGGGGGTGCTGGAAGGCGTCGTACAGCGGGTCGATCTCGGGGTGCATCGGATCGCGGCCGCCGACGTTGCGCAGCAGCCAGAGTTCCTCCTGGTTGCCGATGTGCGCGAGGTCCCAGACCAGGGGCGACATCAACGGCGAGTGCTGGGCGGTGAGATCGGCATCCTCGACGCAGTCGGTCAGCGCGGCGGTCCGGGCCCGGGCGGCCAGCAACTCGGCGGCGATGCTCTCGCGCAGCGCCTCGGTGCCCGTGTCCGGGGCGGCGGGCGGTCGGACGTCGGTCATGGTGCCTCCTCCGGCGGAGTGCGTCGGGTGCCGGAGCGCAGGGCGTCCAGCTGGTCGTCGGCCGGGCAGCGACCGCGCGCGGGGTAGCGCTCGGCGAACTCGGCGACGGCGCTGCGCAACCGCCCGGCGCCGGGCAGGCGGCCCAGCGCGGCGTCGGCGGCGGCGAAGCAGGCGAGGGCGGCGCGGCGCAGCTCGGGGTCGGCGACGGCCAGGGTGGCGGCGCGGCGCCAGACCTCGCTGCGCGGCGGGCGCCGGTCGGCGGCGCCCGCCCGCCCGTCGAGGGCGTCCAGCGGCTCCAGTGCGGCCAACGCGGTGTCGGCGGCGACCGGGTCGTCCAGTAGCGCGGTGACCAGGGCGGTGACCACCGTCCAGCCGTCCCCGGGCTGGGCGTCGACCATCCGCAGTTCGAGATGGCCGCGTGGGCGCACCGGCGGGAACAGCGTCGTGCAGTGGTACTCCAAGTCGGCGAGCGTGGGCGGTCGTTCGCCCGCGCCGCGGATCCAGTCGCGGAAGGTCAGGCCGGGCGGGGCCGTCCACGGCATGCCCTCCGGCCGTCGCACGCACAGGACTTCGGCGTCCAACACGTACCGGGCCCAGGCCTCGCGCGGGTCACCGTGGTCCGGCTCGGGCGCGAGGGTGCGGGTCGGGTCCATCCGGGACCAGACGGTCTGCCGGGTGGACCGGTGGCCGGTCGGTCTGCCGTCCAGCAGCGGGGAGTTGGCGAACGCGGCGACCAGCACCGGGCCCAGCCGGTGGACCAGCCGCCAGCGCCGCTCCACCGCGTGCGGGCCGTCCGCCTCCCCGGCGTCCAGGCACACCTGTACGGACGCGGTATCGGTCATCATGACCCGGCCCCAGGGGCCCGCCGAGTCGAAGAACCGCTCCATCGCGCGGTAGCGGGGGTGGTCCAGCACCATCCGGCGCGGGCGTTCCAGCGGGTCGGTCCCGGTGCCGGTGAGGCGCAGGCCCTGCGCCGCGAACGCGGCCCGCAGGGCGGCCAGATCGCGCCGGGTGCCGTCGACGCAGGCGGTGAGGCCGATGGCGGGCGGGGAGCTGAGCTCGACCTGTCCGCCGGGTTCGAGCGTGAGGCGCGAACCGGAGGGGAGCGAGGTACCGTCCGAGCCGCCGAGGGGCAGCGACTCCAGTGCGGCACGGAGTAGTTCGGGTCGTACGGGTCGATTCGGACATCGGTCGTCGTGGACGAACCACTCGACCTCGACGCCTACCAGGCGGGGTGGTCCGATCTTGAAACAGACCCCCGACACGTGGCTGTGCGCCCCGGATTCGGTCAGTGGGGCCACCCCCGTCGGGGGCGGTGGGGCGCTCTGCCAGTCGGGTGGACTGGTGCGGGACGTCGGTATCACCGGACTTACCATCCTCGGGGTCACGATTACGGCCCGGTCTACTGTGCCCAGTCTGCTACGGAGCATGCGGGGCCGCTCCGCGAATATCGCGTGAATGTTCGTTTCCGCAGGTGGGAGGCCCGGCGATCGGGTGAATACGGGGGTCGTGGGCGGGTCGTGGCCGGGGCGTGAGGGGCGCTCCCGGCACGGGCACATGCCCGGGTCACAGGCGGTCCAGCCGGGCCAGGACGGTGTCCAGCACCGGGCCCGGCAGGGCGTAGTTCAGCCGCAGCGCGCCCGCGCCGCCCGGGCCGAAGTCGGCGCCATCGGAGGCCTCCAGTCCGCAGCGCTCCAGCAGCGCCCGGCGGGCGGTGGCGGGCGGCAGGCCGAGGGCGGCGGCGTCCAGCCAGAGCAGGTAGGAGGCCTGCGGCGTCGAGCGGACGGCCGCGCCGAGGCGCTCGGTGAGCCGGGCGCGGGCGGCGGCGAGGTGGGCGAGCAGGGCGTCCAGCCAGGGGCCGCCCTCGCGCAGCGCGGCCTGCTGAACGGTCTGCTCCAGCAGCCCGCCCTCCCAGAGGCCGTAGCCGGCCATCGTGTCGGTGAGCCGGACGCGCAGGGCGGGATCGGGGACGAGGGCGAAACTGCTCGGAACGCCGGAGCAGTTGAAGGTCTTGCCGACGGAGTTCAGAGTGACGACTCGGTCGCGGAGGGCCGGGTCGACGGTGGTGACGGCGACGGGGTGGGCGTGCCTGGGGTGGGTGAGGTCGCCGTGCACCTCGTCCGAGACCAGCAGCGCGTCCGCCTCGGCGGCCCGCTCGGTGAGGGCGCGCAGTTCGGCGGCGGACCAGACCCGGCCGGAGGGATTGTGCGGATTGCTCAGCAGGAGGGCGGCGGTGGGGCGGGGCAACGGGGCGTCGGGCAGGCGGTAGCCCCCCGGGCCGACGGGCAGCGGCAGCTCGCGGTGGTCGATCCCCGCCGCGCGGCAGAGCTGGGCGAAGCCGCCCCACTCGGGGGTGGGGGAGACGACGGGAGCCTGCGGGCGCAGGGTGTCCAACAGCAGGCGGAGGGCGGTTCGGGGGCCGCAGGGCAGCAGCAGGACCCAGTCCGGGTCCACAGCGGCGCCGTGCCGGGCGCGGTACCAGTCCGCGACCAGCGCCCGACCGGCCGGGTCGCAGACTGTGTAGCCGTACGCGCGGTGGCGGGCCCGCCGTTCCAGCGCTTCGGCGACGGCGGGCGGGCCGGGCAGGTCCATGTCGGCCAGACCCATCGGGATCACCCCGGGTGCTTCGGCCCGGGCCCACTTGCTGCTGCCGGTGCCGGTGCGGTCGAAGGGGGTGTCGAAGGCGAAGACGGCGGAGGCTGGGGTGGGGGTGGGGGTGGAGGGGGTGACGCCGGACGAACAGCGAACAGCTGACAGGTTTCGAAAGTTGTTATCTGTTCGTTGAAAGTTGTTATCTGTCATCTGTTCGTCGCCCCCGCTGCCCCCGTCGCTCCCGGAGCCGCCTCACGCCGTCCGCCGTCGGCGTCCAAGTACGCCGCGAGACCCCGTCGCCCCCGCCGCATCATCACCGCGTGGTTGGCCCGGAACAGCGGGTGCAGCGGCAGGGCGAGGCGCCGCAGCAGGAGCTTGCCGGGTCGGGCGTCCTCCTCGAACAGCACCCGGCACCCCGCCCCGCCCGGCCCGTCCGGTGTGACCGTGAACCGCGACCACCCGTCGAGGTCGCCCCGCATCGCCACCTCCAGCACCCCGGCGTCCGGGACCCGCCGGGTCGCCACCAGGCGGATCACCAGCCGGTACGGCAGCAGCGCGCGCACCACCACGTCCCCGGAGTCCTCATCCACCCGCCGGACCTCGCGGATCTCCGGCCACCACAGCGGGTAGCCCTGCACGTCCTCCAGCGCCGCGTACACCGCCGACGCCGGCGCCGGGAGGCGCCACACGCCCCGGAAACGGTAGTGGTTGGGGTCCACGCGCCCCACCCTAGCCCCGCAGGGGCCCGGCCCTCCCGACCTTCCGCACGGACCCGGCCTCCCAGCCCCACGGGAAGGGCACACTCCGCTTGCACCCGTTCGAGGTGCGGGGGAGGATCTTCCGTGCTTGTAGTCTCATCAGTCACGGCAGCATCCCCGGACGCTGCACCCCTGGAACCGGAGTGAAGGAGTCACAGGCATGCGGCGACCGAGCTGGGTACCGGAGGGCACGGACCTGGACAAACCGAACGCCGCACGGGTCTACGACTACTACCTCGGGGGCTCGCACAACTTCGAGGTCGACCGGGAGATGGCCCGCAAGGCGATCGCCCTGTGGCCCGAACTGCCCCAGATCATGCGCTCCAACCGGGCCTTCCTGCGCCGCGCGGTGACCTTCCTCGCCGAGCAGGGCGTCACCCGCTTCCTGGACATCGGCTCGGGCATCCCCACCTTCGGCGCGGTGCACGAGATCGCCCGCGCGATCCGGCCCGAGGCGCGGGTCGTCTACGTGGACCGCGATCCGGTCGCCGTCGCGCACAGCCGGCTGCTGATGCAGGACGACCCGGCCAGCGCCGTCGTCCGGGCCGACCTGCGCGACGTCGAGGACCTGCTGGGCCAGCCCGAGGTCACCGAACTGCTGTCCGCCGGCGAGCCGGTGGCCGTGCTGCTGGTGGCCGTCGCCCACTTCGTCACCGACGACGAGGACCCGTGGAAGCTGATCCGGGTGATCCGCGACGTGCTCCCCGCCGGCAGCGCGCTGGTCCTCTCGCACGCCTCCCTGGAAGCCCGCCCGGACCAGGCCGAAGACCACCAGAAGCTGTACCGGATGACACCGACCCCGCTGACCATGCGCACCCGCGAGCAGGTCACCGCGATGTTCGCCGGCTTCGAGCTGGTCGAGCCCGGCGTCGTCCCGCTGCCGCAGTGGCGCCCGGACCAGCCGCACACCGTCGGCGAGCACCCCGAGCGGATCGCCGGGATGGCGGGCGTGGGGTTCCGCTCTTGAGCGGACGCAGCGGGAGCGCGACCGGCGCGAGAGCCCACCTCCGCAGGAGGGCTCACGCGGGAGTGCCGGCCCGTGGCACCGGGGCGGCCGGATGAGCGGGCCCACCCCGGCCAGCGGCAGCGCCGAGCGGTTCCACGAGGACTGGTCGCGGCTGCTCTCCGCCGACCACGGCATCGCCGTCCACCCCGGCCTGCTCGGCCGCGTCGTCGCGCGCACCGCCGCGCTGCTCCACCGCGCCCAGCAGGACGAACCCTTCGAACCCCGGCTGGCCGCCCAGGCCGGCGCCGAACTGGTCGACGCCCACTTCACCGACCCGCTCCTGCTGGCCCGCGCGGTCGAACTGCTCCACGCCCAGCCGGTCGCCGACGATCGCGGCCCCGCGCTGACCGGCGCCTTCGCGGCCGGCTGGGCCAACGCCCTGCGCGAGCGCACCCTGCGCGAGCAGGAGGCCATCCGCACCGCCGCCGATGTCGCCCGAAAGGAGGCGGAGCGCGCCCTGCGCGCCTCCGAGGCCCGGTTCCGCGCCCTGTTCGAGAGCGCCGCGATCGGCATCGGCATCGGCGACACCGACGGCAAGATCCTCGCCGTCAACAAGGCCCTGCAAGAACTGTTCGGCGCCGGACCGGCCGACATGGTCGGCGTGCGGGTCGGCGACCTCGTCCACCCCGAGGACGCCCCGGGCGTCTGGGAGGCCTACGAGGACCTGATCAGCGGCAAGCGGGAGTACTTCCAGTTCGACAAGCCGTACTACCGCCAGGACGGCGAGGTGGTCTGGACCCACCTGACGGTCTCGCTGATCCGCGACGACGACGGCGTGCCGCAGTACCAGGTCGCAATGCTGGAGGACATCACCGACCGCTACCGGCTCCAGGAGCGGCTGCGCCACCAGGCCACCCACGACCCGCTGACCGGCCTGCCCAACCGCGCCGCCTTCTTCGAGCGGCTGGAGAAGCTGTTCGAGGACCCGGAGCCGGGCGCCCGTTTCGGCCTCTGCTACGTCGACCTTGACGGCTTCAAGGTGGTCAACGACAGCCTCGGCCACGACATGGGCGACCAACTGCTGTCGGAGGTCGCCACCCGGCTGAAGGCCGCCCTCACCCCGCTCGGCCACCTGGTGGCCCGGCTCGGCGGCGACGAATTCGTCGTCCTCCTGGAGAACTGCCGCGGCGAGCAGGAGGCGGTGGCCGCCGCCAAAACCGTGCTCAAGGCGCTGGCAGGTCCGGTGCTGATCGGCGACCACAAGCTCGCCGTCGGCGCCAGCGTCGGCGTGCTGGAACGACGGGTGTCCACCACCACCCCCGGCGCGGCTGTCCGGGCCGCCGACCTCACGCTCTACCGGGCCAAGGAGGCCGGCCGCGGCCGCTGGACACTGTTCGACCCCAAGGAGAACGCCCGCGCGGTCAGCCGCTACGCGGTGTCGGTCCGGATGCCGGCCGCCCTCGACCGCGGCGAGTTCTTCATCGACTACCAGCCGCTGTACAAGCTCGCCGACGGTCGGATGGCCGCCGTCGAGGCGCTGGTGCGCTGGCGCCACCCGCAGCTGGGCGTGCTCGGCCCGGACGAGTTCGTCACCACCGCCGAGGAGACCGGGCTGATCATGCCGCTCGGCCGCTGGGTGCTGGAGCAGGCCTGCGGCCAGGCCGCCGACTGGATCAAGCGGTACGGCGACGCCGCGCCCCAGCTGAACGTCAACCTCGCGGTACGGCAGGCGCGCAGCGCCGCGCTGGTCACCGACCTCGGCCGGATCCTCGACAGCACCGGGCTGGACCCGTCCCGGCTGCAACTGGAGATCACCGAATCCACCGTGGTCGGCCCCGAGGACGAGGCGCTGCGCACCCTGCACGGGCTGGTCGACCTAGGCGTCTCGCTGGCCGTGGACGACTTCGGCACCGGCTGGTCCAACCTCGCGTACCTCCGCGATCTGCCGGTGTCCGGATTGAAGATCGCCGGATCCTTCGTCGGTGACCTGCACGACCCGGCCAAGGACGGTGCCACCGGGTGGCGGATCGTCAGCGGCCTGGTGTCGATGGCGCACACGCTCGGGCTGACCGTCACCGCCGAGGGCGTGGAGACCCGCAAGGACGCCGAACGGCTGCGCACGATGGGCTGCGACTGGGCGCAGGGCTGGCACTTCGGGCGCCCGGTGCGGCCGGTCGAGATCGCCCGCCGGATCGTCGAGGAGCCCGAGGGGCGCCCGGTCGAGGGCTGACCGTCCGGGCCGGGATGACGGCGCCTGGGGCCTCGATCGACTGGCCGCTCTGAGCGAAGATCACGGAGTGTTACTGAAAGTTGCCACAATGGCAGTCAGAGACCCCTTGACGTGACTGTGAGTGTCGACGGACGATGAAGTCCTGGCGCAACTCCGCACAGGCGATCAGAGGACATCGGCCAGTTGGCGCCATGCGTGCGGTTCGTACGATCGGCGCCTATCGGCGCCGGTGGGAGCGCCCAGGTCGGCCGCCTCAGCGCTTCCTGCTCGCACGGCTCGCCCGCTCCGCCAGCCGACAGCAGCCGAGCTGGTCGACGCCGTCCACTGGGAACTGCACGTTCCCGCCTTGTCCACCGCGACACCCGCGGCGCGCCCTGGTCGGGTAGGGCGCGCCCGGGTGCCTGCGGGCCCACGGTCCGTCAGCCGACCAGCCGGGACAGCTCGATCGAGTGCCCCGTCCGCTCCACCTTGGCCGTCAGGTAGCGGACGTTGCTCGCCGACAGGTGGACGCCGGTCGGCACCCGCCGCCGGACGGCGATGCCCAGGCCGGTCAGCTGGGTGGCTTTGTCCGGGTTGTTGCTCAGCAGGTCGATGCCGGTGGCGCCGAGGGTGCCGAGCATCTGGGCCGCCGCGGTGTAGTCCCTGCCGTCCTCGGGCAGGCCCAGCGCCGTGTTGGCGTCGTAGGTGTCCATCCCGGAGTCCTGCAGGGCGTAAGCATCGAGCTTGTTGTACAGGCCGATGCCCCGGCCCTCCTGGCGCAGGTAGAGCAGGTAGCCGCCGGCTTCGCTGATCCGCTCCACCGACTCGCGCAGTTGTGGCCCGCAGTCGCAGCGGTCAGAGCCGAAGACGTCGCCGGTCAGGCACTCGGAGTGCAGCCGCACGAGCGGGGTCCCGCCCGTCGGAACGGTGCCGAGCGCGAGCGCCAGGTGCTCCGCGCCGTCGGTGAGGCCGTGGAAGGTGAAGACCTCCGCCTCGGTGCGGTAGCCGTCGGGGAAGGTCAGCGGGACGTGCACGCGCGAGCGCACGGTGGCAGGGCCGGGCTGAGGCATGGACGGGGCCTCCGTCGATCGGGTGGTGGAACGGGTCGGATCGCTCCGGATCTCGATGGATCCCGCTGGATCCGGTTGGATCGGAAGTCGACCGTACTCGGTTGTTCCAATTTGAACAACTGACTGACGCGAGGCCAGACCCGGCTACGGAGGCGGACAACGCCTCGCCCGCCCCGCCTGTTCCCGTCCGGCAGTCCAACATGTGGAAGGGATGGACCCGAGCTGTGGACACTGCGAGACTTCCTTCCGTTCCCTGGGCACGGGAGCGCCTTGCGCACGACCACCGACGACCACGGAAGGTCCTGATCAGATGCCCACGAGCCGTGCCACCACCACCTCCGGCCCCGCCTCCCAGCCCCGGTTCGACGCCGAACAGCGCGTGGTCGAGGCCCTCTACGCGGACGTGGTCCGCCGCAACAAGGGGGAGAGCGAGTTCCACCAGGCCGTCCACGAGGTGTTGGAGACCCTGGCCCCGGTGCTCGCCGACCGTCCCGAACTCCTCGACGCGCGGATCATCGAGCGGATCTGCGAGCCCGAGCGGCAGCTGATGTTCCGGGTGCCGTGGACCGACGACTCCGGCGACATCCACGTGAACCGCGGCTTCCGGGTGGAGTTCAGCAGCGCCCTCGGCCCGTACAAGGGCGGGCTGCGCTTCCACCCCTCGGTCAACCTCGGCATCGTCAAGTTCCTCGGCTTCGAGCAGATCTTCAAGAACGCGCTCACCGGCCTGGCGATCGGCGGGGGCAAGGGCGGCTCCGACTTCGACCCCAAGGGCCGTTCGGACGCCGAGATCATGCGGTTCTGTCAGTCCTTCATGACCGAACTGCATCGCCACCTCGGCGAGCACACCGACGTCCCGGCCGGTGACATCGGCGTCGGCGGCCGAGAGATCGGCTACCTGTTCGGTCAGTACAAGCGGATCACCAACCGCTACGAGGCCGGCGTGCTCACCGGCAAGGGCCTCGGCTGGGGCGGCGCACAGGTCCGGACGGAGGCCACCGGCTACGGCTGCGTGCTGTTCACCGCCGAGATGCTGCGCAGCCGGGGCGACAGCCTGGACGGACGCCGGGTGGTCGTCTCCGGCTCCGGCAACGTCGCCCTCTACGCGATCGAGAAGGCGCAGCAGCTCGGCGCGACGGTGCTGACCTGCTCCGACTCCTCCGGCTACGTGGTGGACGAGAAGGGCATCGACCTTGACCTGCTCAAAGAGGTCAAGGAGGTCCGCCGCGGCCGGGTCTCCGACTACGCCCAACTGCGCGGCAGCCACGTGGGGTTCGTCGAGGGACCCGGCGTGTGGAGCGTGCCGTGCGACGTCGCGCTGCCCTGCGCCACCCAGAACGAGCTGACCGAGGCGGACGCGCTCGCCCTGGTGCGCAACGGGGTCCTGGCGGTCGCCGAGGGCGCGAACATGCCGACCACCCCTGAGGCGGTCCGGGTGTTCCAGGAGGCCCGGGTGGCCTTCGGTCCGGGCAAGGCGGCGAACGCGGGCGGCGTCGCCACCAGCGCGCTGGAGATGCAGCAGAACGCCGCACGCGACTCCTGGACGTTCCAGCACACCGAGGAGCGGCTGGCCGGGATCATGAAGCACATCCACGACTCCTGCTTCACGACCGCCGAGCGGTACGGGCACCCGGGCGACTACGTGGTGGGCGCGAACATCGCGGGCTTCGAGCTGGTCGCCGACGCGATGCTGGCCCAGGGCCTGGTCTGACCCCCCCTGCCCTCCCTCCTCCCCGCCCTTCCCGGCCTTTCCGCCGACCACCCGGCAATCGGCACCCGACCGCAGCGGGCACCGATTGTCGGGTGCGGCAAAGTGGGGTCCTCCTACGGTGGTGATCAGTAAGGGAAGGACGGGGGCGGAGTGCTGGAGCACCTCAACCGGGCGATGGAACGGATCGACCGGAACCTGGACCGTGAGATCGACGTGGCCGAACTGGCGCGGATCGCGATGACGTCGGAGTACCACTTCCGGCGACTGTTCTCGATGCTCGCCGGGATGCCGCTGTCGGAGTACGTCCGGCGTCGGCGGCTGACCGTCGCCGGGGCCGAAGTGCTCGACGGCGAACGGACGTTGCTCGACGTCGCGGTCCGGTACGGCTACACCTCGGGCGAGGCGTTCGCCCGGGCGTTCCGGACCATGCACGGGGTCGGGCCGGGGGAGGCCCGGCGTGACGGTGCGGTGCTCACCTCCCAGCCCCGGATGTCCTTCCGACTCATCGTGGAGGGAAGCAGCAGTATGGAATACCGAATCGTCGAGAAGCCGGAGTTCCGGGTCGTCGGCCGGAAGGCGCGGGTGCCTCTGATCTACCTGGGCGTCAACCCGCACATCGCCGAGTTCATCAAGGGGCTCGGCGCGGAGACCGTCGCGCGGATCACGGCGCTGACCGGAGACGACCCGGTCGGCATCGTCTCGGTGACCGACGGCTTCTCGCCCAACCGCGAGGAGGGGTCCGAACTCGACTACTGGCACGCGGTGGTGGCGCGCGAGGATGCGGAGGTCCCGGAGGACCTGGAGGTCCTGCCCGTCCCGGCCGGCACGTGGGCGGTGTTCACCAACAAGGGCACCTTCCCGCAGGCGCTGCAGCAGATGTGGGCGGACGTGGCCAGCCAGTGGTTCCCGTCCAACCCGTACGAGGCCCGGCCCGGCCCGGAGATCCTGCAGACCCGCCTCGTCGAGGGGGCGGGCGATGCCGAGGCGGAGCTCTGGATCCCGGTGGCGAGGGCGCAGCGGGGCTGACGGCCGAGGGCGTCGGCTGACGGGCGGCGTCCGTCAGCCGGCGAGGAACAGCTGACAGATAACAGATGACAGATTTCGAAATCTGTTATCTGTCAGCTGTCGGCTGTTACCTGTCGGTCGGCCGGCCCCGTGCCCCGACCCCGTTCGGCCCACCAGCGCCCGCCTCCCCCGGCCCGGCCGCGCATGCTGGGGCGGGGGAGCAGGGAGCCGCAGGCCATGAAGCAGACCTCCGTCACCACCAACGGCCCGTGCTGGGTCGAGTTGGGCACCTCCGATCCGGCCGGCGCCACGGCCTTCTACAGCGAACTGTTCGGCTGGCGCCCCGACCGCGGCGTTCACCCCGAGGCCGGCGACCACACCCAGATGTTCCTGGGAGACGCCTCGGCCGCCGCCATCACCCCGCGCTACGCGCCGCGGCAGCCGACGGCCTGGACGGTCTGCTTCGCGGTCGCGGACGCCGACGCCACCGCGGCGAGGGTCGAGAACGCCGGCGGCACCCTCCTGAAGGAGCCCACCGACGTGCACGACCGCGGCCGGTTCGCGGTCGCCGCCGACCCGTCCGGAGCGGTCTTCATCCTCTGGCAGGCCCGCGCCTTCGCGGGCGCCGACGTGTTCAACGAACCCGGTTCGCTCGGCTGGGTGGAACTGCTCACCCGCGACCCGTCCGGCGCAACCGCCTTCTATCCGGCGGTCTTCGGCTGGTCCGTCGCCCCGTCCGAGCACTACACCCAGTGGGGCCTGGACGGCCGGGACTTCGGCGGCATGCTGGCGATGGGCGAGAACTACCCGCCCGAGGCGCGGCCGCACTGGCTGCCGTACTTCTCGGTCGGCGACGTCGACAACACGGCCGAGCGGGCGGTCGCCCTCGGCGCGGAGGTGCTGATGCCCGCCTACTCGATGCCCGGCGGCCGACGGATCGCCGTACTGCGCGACGCCCAAGGCGCCGCCTTCGGCGTCTACGCCCCCGCCCCGGACGGCCCGGACGCGCCAGACGGCCCAGACGCCCCGGACGCCTGAGCGGACCCGCCCCCGACGACGGACCGGGCAGCCTCCCGCCGGGAGACCGCCGCACGCCACCCGCCCACCGCCGCCCCTGCCGTGACCAGCAGAGCGCCCAGCGGCACCACGTCGCCGACCCGGTCGTACCAGGTCAGCGTCCCGGGCTCGGTGAGCGGCACCCGTACGGTCAGGGCCCCGGTGCCGTCGGTGCCGAGCCGGGCCAGCTCCCGCCCCTGGGCGTCGAAGGCGGCCGAGACGCCGGTCAGCGAGGCCTGAACGGCCGGACGCCCGGTCTCCGCGGCCCGGATCGCCGCCAGCGTGACGTGCTGCTCGGGCGCCCAGGTGCGCTGGAAGGTCGACGTCGAGGACTGGTAGACCAGCACCCGGGCGCCGTCCCGCGCCGCCGTCCGGGCCATGTCCGGGAACGCCGACTCGAAGCAGACCAGGGCGCCGACCGGCAGCGGCCCGCCCGCCCGGTCGGTGGCCGGCAGCAGGTGGAAGGCCGTGCCCGGCGCCCGGTTCTCGCCCGCCGCCCGGCTGACCCCGGCGATCCAGCCGAGCACCGGGCGCAGCGGGATGTACTCGCCGAAGGGCACCAGCCGGATCTTGCGGTAGCGGTCCACCACGCCCGTCGGAGAGACCAGCACCGCGTCCTTGGAGATCCGCCCGTCGGCTTTGCGGGCGTCCTCGCCGGCGATGACCTCGGCGCCGGTGGTCGCCGAGAGCCGGCGCAGCGTGTCCAGCGTGGCCGGGTCGCGTTCCAGGTCGGCGGTGGTGCTGCTCTCGCCCCACACCACCAGGTCCACCGGCTGCCCGACCAGGTCGGCGGTGGCGCGCGCGCTCGCGTCGAACCGGGCCTGCGGGTCCTCTACGATGCCCGGCTGGACCAGCGCCACCGTCACCGACCCGGTGCGGACGGGAGCCTGGCGCAGCGCGAACAGCAGTGGACCGGCGGCCAGGACCAGGACGGCGGTCAGGGCGGCGACCGCCCGGGGCTGCCGGTGCACGGCGGTCAGCACGATCAGCGCCGCGGTGTTCACCGCGGCGACAGCCGCGCTGACCAGCCAGATCCCGCCCGCCGAGGCCAGCCCGAGGATCGCCGGGTGCTGCCACTGGGTGGCGCCGAGGAGCGCCCACGGCCCGCCGAGCGCGTGCCAGGACCGGGCGTACTCGGCGGTCACCCACACCGCGGGGACGACCAGCAGCGCCAGCAGGGCCCGACGGGTGGTCAGCGGCGGGTGCAGCAGCCGGTGCGCGGCATACCCGACCGCGCCCTGCAGCGCCCCGAACAGCACCGCGAGCACCGGCAGCCCCGGCCCGATGGACGGCACCAGCCAGTACATCGCGGTCAGGATGAACCCGGCCCCGAACCACCAGCCGCGCACCGCCGCCTCCCGCCCCGAGGGCGCCCGCTGCATCAGCAGCAGTCCGGGGACCAGCGCGATCCAGGCGAGCCACGCCTGCCCCGGCGCCGGGAACGCCAGTACCGGTACCGCCCCGGCCGCCAGCACCCCGAAGCGCGCCCGGTACCGGTGCGGCGCGCGCGGCCCCCGTCTCTGCGCGGACGGCCCAGCGGCCCGGGCGGCGCCCGGCCCAGCGGCCTGGGCGGCGTCCGGCGCGGCGTCCGGGGTGGCGGTCGTGCTCGGGATGCGGCTGGCGGGAGCGATGCGGCGCGACATGCCCCGTATTGTCCGCTCGGGCGCCGTACGCCACCAGCGTTCCCGTCACCCGAATGGATGACGGGAACGCCACGTTTCGAACACGGCCGCGCTCACCGGCTCCCGCGCGGGCCCCGACGGCTCAGCCTTCCTCCCCCTCCAGGTCGCCCTCGGTCTCCAGGAACGCGGCCTGCAACTGCTCGATCAACGCCGGGTCCGGCTGCTCCCACAGCCCGCGGCTCGCCGCCTCCAGCAGCCGCTCGCTGATGCCGTGCAGCGCCCACGGGTTGGCGCCGGCCAGGAACTCCCGGTTGACCGGGTCGAGGACGTACTCCTCGGTCAGCTTCTCGTACATCCAGTCCGCGACCACGCCCGTGGTGGCGTCGTAGCCGAACAGGTAGTCGACGGTCGCGGCCATCTCGAAGGCGCCCTTGTAGCCGTGGCGGCGCATCGCCTCGATCCAGCGCGGGTTGACCACCCGGGCGCGGAAGACGCGGGCGGCCTCCTCGGTGAGCGTCCGGGTGCGGACCGTCTCCGGGCGGGTCGAGTCGCCGATGTAGGCGGTCGGCGCCTTGCCGGTGAGGGCGCGCACCGTGGCCACCATGCCGCCGTGGTACTGGAAGTAGTCGTCCGAGTCGGCGATGTCGTGCTCGCGGGTGTCGGTGTTCTTCGCCGCGACGGTGATCCGCTTGTACGCGGTCTCCATCTCCTCGCGCGCCGGGCGGCCGTCCAGCCCGCGGCCGTACGCGTAGCCGCCCCAGACGGTGTACACCTCGGCGAGGTCGGCGTCGGTGCGCCAGTCCCGGCTGTCGATCAGCTGGAGCAGTCCCGCGCCGTAGGTGCCCGGGCGGGAGCCGAAGACGCGGACGGTGGCCTTGCGCTCGTCGCCGTGCACCGCGAGGTCCGCCCGCACGTGGGCCCGGACGAAGTTGTCCGCGTCGGCCTCCTCCTGGGCGGCGGCCAGGCGCACCGCGTCGTCCAGCAGGGCGACGACGTGCGGGAAGGCGTCCCGGAAGAAGCCGGAGATGCGCAGCGTCACGTCGATGCGCGGCCGGCCCAGCTCGTCCAGCGGGATCGGCTCCAGACCGGTGACCCGGCGCGAGGCGTCGTCCCAGACCGGACGGACCCCGAGCAGCGCGAAGGCCTCGGCGATGTCGTCACCGGCGGTGCGCATCGCGCTGGTGCCCCACAGCGAGAGCCCGACCGAGGGCGGGTAGGCGCCGTCGTTGTCGGCCCGGTAACGGTCGATCAGGGAGGCGGCGAGCGCCTGGCCGGTCTCCCAGGCGAGCTTGCTGGGGACGGCCTTCGGGTCCACGGAGTAGAAGTTGCGGCCGGTCGGCAGCACGTTGACGAGGCCGCGCAGCGGAGAGCCGGACGGGCCGGCCGGGACGAAGCCGCCCTGGAGCGCGTGCAGCACGGCGTCCAGCTCGTCGGTGGTGGCGGTCAGCCGCGGCACCACCTGGGTGGCGGCGAAGGCCAGCACCTCGTGGACGGCCTGGGGCAGCCCGGCGGCGACCTTCTCGACCGCCTCGGGCGCCCAGTCCTCGGCCTCCATCGCCTCGACCAGGGCGCGGGCCTTGGCCTCGGCCGCGTCGGTGGCGCCGAGGGTGCGGGCCGCCTCGTCCAGGCCGAGAGCCTCACGCAGTCCGGGCAGCGCGCTGACGCCGCCCCAGATCTGCCGGGCGCGCAGGATGGCGAGCACGATGTTGACGCGGTCGGTGCCGGCCGGCGCCTGGCCGAGGACGTGCAGGCCGTCGCGGATCTGGGCGTCCTTGACCTCGCACAGCCAGCCGTCGACGTGCAGCAGGAAGTCGTCGAAGCCGTCGTCCTCGGGGCGTTCGTCCAGGCCGAGGTCGTGGTCCAGCTTGGCGGCCTGGATCAGGGTCCAGATCTGGGCGCGGATCGCGGGCAGCTTGGCCGGGTCCATCGCGGCGATGTTGGAGTGTTCGTCGAGCAGTTGTTCCAGGCGGGCGATGTCGCCGTAGGAGTCGGCGCGGGCCATCGGCGGCACCAGGTGGTCGACCAGGGTGGCGTGGGCGCGGCGCTTCGCCTGGGTGCCCTCGCCCGGGTCGTTGACGAGGAAGGGGTAGACCAGCGGCAGGTTGCCGAGGACGGCGTCCGGGCCGCACTCGGCGGACAGCGCGGCGGTCTTGCCGGGCAGCCACTCCAGGTTGCCGTGCTTGCCGAGGTGGATGACGGCGTGGGCGCCGAAGCCGCCGTCCTCCTGCGCGGCCTCGATCCAGCGGTAGGCGGCCAGGTAGTGGTGGCTCGGTGGAAGGTCGGGGTCGTGGTAGATGGCGACGGGGTTCTCGCCGAAGCCGCGCGGCGGCTGGATCAGCACCAGCAGGTTCCCGGAGCGGATCGCGGCCAGCACGATGTCGCCGTCCGGGTTCTGCGAACGGTCGACGTACAGCTCGCCGGGGGCCGGGCCCCAGTGCTCCTCGACCCGCTCGCGCAGGGCCTGGGGGAGCCCCGCGTACCAGCGGCGGTAGTCGGCGGCGGGGATGCGGACCGGGTTGCGGGCCAGTTGCTCCTCGGTCAGCCAGTCCTGGTCGTAGCCGCCGGCGGCGATCAGGGCGTGGATCAGCGCGTCGCCCTCGTGGCCGTCGTCCGTGCCCCCGTCCAGTCCGGGCAGGTCCGTACCCAGGTCCATGCCCTCCGCGCGCAGCCGCTCCAGCAGCCGCACCGCGCTGGCCGGGGTGTCCAGGCCGACGGCGTTGCCCACCCGGGCGTGCTTGGTCGGGTAGGCGGACAGCACCAGGGCGAGGCGGCGCTCGGCGGCCGGGGTGTGGCGCAGCCGGGCGTGCTTGACGGCGGTGCCGGCGACGCGGGCGGCGCGCTCCGGGGCGGCGGCGTAGACGGTCAGGCCGTCCTCGTCCAGCTCCTTGAAGGAGAACGGGACGCTGATCAGGCGGCCGTCGAACTCCGGCACGGCGATCTGGGTGGCGGTGTCCAGCGGGGAGAGCCCGTCGTCGCTGGCCTCCCACTGGGCGCGCGACCAGGTCAGGCAGAGCGCCTGGAGGATCGGGCGGTCCAGCGCGGCGAGCGCGCCGGCGTCCCAGGCCTCCTCGTCGCCGCCGGCCTGGGCGTCGGCCGGGCGGGTGCCGCCGGCGGCCAGCACGGTGGTCACGATCGCGTCGGCTTCGCCGAGCGCGGCCAGCAGTTCGGGCTCGGCGCCGCGCAGCGAGGCACAGTAGTAGGCCCGGGCGCGGGCGCCCTGGTCCTCGATGGCCCGGCAGAGCGTCTCCACGAAGGCGGTGTTGCCGCTCATGTGGTGGGCGCGGTAGTAGAGCACCGCGACCGTCGGGCCTTCGGTCGTACGGGCTTCGCGCTCCAGCGGTCCCCAGGCCGGGGCGGACGCGGGCGGGGCGAAGCCGTGGCCGGTCAGCAGCACGGTGTCGGAGAGGAAGGCGCCCAGCTCGGCCAGGTTGGCCGCGCCGCCGTGGGCGAGGTAGGCGTGGGCCTCGGCGGCGATGCCGGCCGGGACGGTGGACAGCTCCATCAGCTGGGCGTCGGGCGCCTGTTCGCCGGTCAGCACGACCACCGGGCGGGGGCCGGCCAGCAGTGCGTCAAGACCTTCCTGCCAGGCGCGCCGGCCGCCGAGGAGGCGGACCACCACGAGCTCGGTGCCCTCCAGCAGCGCGGGCAGGTCCTCGGGGGACAGCCGGGCCGGGTTGCCGAGGCGGTACGGGACGGGGCCGGCCGATGCTCGGGCACTGAGCAGGTCGGTGTCGGAAGTCGACAGCAGCAGGATCATGCGAAGGCCCTCCTGGCCTCTTCGGTGGCCAGGATGGCCGGGGTGGCCAGGGTGGCCGCGGTGGTGGCCGGGGACACGGGCGCGGGCATGCGACAGCGCGGGTGCATTTCTGCCTTCCTCGGGGTCCGCGCCCCGGGCCGGTGGAGGACGGCGGGAGTTCCTGGCTCCCGCGGCCGACCGGTCCCCCGGTGAGCCGCGGTCACAGTGGCGGGACCGCACCGGGCTTGCACCGGTTTCCTCCCCTGCGCCGTCGCTGGCGTGCGGACGGTCCGCTGGGACCGCCCGCCAGCATCGTACGGGGTGCGGCTGACCTGGGGGAGGGCGAGTTCCGCCGGGTCCGGTGCGGCACGGTGTACGGGCGCCCGCGGTGGCGACGGACCGCCCGGTGCAGGGGGCGCGGGGCGCCCGGCGCGCGGGCGGGCGCGGGGACCGGGTCGCGAGCCGGGAGCGGCGCCGGGCGACCGCCGGAATGCGCCGGATGTGACGCAGCGGACGGAGGCAACCGATCGGATCATCTGTATGCTCGCCGCCATGCCACCGACTCCCGACGCCACCGCGCCGGGCGCCGCCGCGCCCGACCGGGGGCGCCCGGACGCCTGCCCCGGGGCGCTTCGTCTGCACACGGCCGACGACGGCGCCCTCGCCCGGGTCCGTCTGCCCGGCGGACTGCTGACGGGCCGTCAGGCGCTCGCGCTGGCCGCGGTGGCCGAGGCCCTGGGCGACGGGGAGTTGGAGACCACCTCGCGCGGCAACGTCCAACTCCGCGGCCTGGCCGCGGACTGCGGCGCCGAACTCGCCGACCGGCTGCGCGCCGTCGGCCTGCTGCCCTCCGACACCCACGAGCGGGTCCGCAACATCGTCGCCTCGCCCTTGGCGGGGCTGGGCAGTTCGCCAGGCAGTTCGCCGGGCACGCCCGCAGCCGCGTCGTCGGGTGCCGCCTCGGGCCCGGACCTGCGGGCCTGGGTCCGGGAGCTGGACGCGCGGCTGTGCGCGAGCGACTGGGCCGCCGGACTCTCCGGCAAGTTCCTGTTCGCGCTCGACGACGGGCGGGGCGACGTCGCCGCCCTCGACGCCGATGTGACATTGATCGCAACTTCGGACGGCCCCGCGGTGCTGCGCCTCGGACGCGCCGCCTCGGGACACCCGGTCGAGCCCGGGCGGGAAGTGACGGCCGTGCTGGATGCCGCCCGCGCCTTCCTGGACGCGCTGAGGGCCGCCGGCCGGGAGGCCTGGCACCTGCGCGAGGTGCCCGAGCTGCTGCCGGCCGGCCCGGTGCCGCTGCCCCCCGTCACCGGCGCGCCGCCCGCGCTCGGCGCGCTGCCCGGCGCGCTCTCGGTGGGCATGCGCTTCGGGCGGGCGAGCGCCGAGCAGTGGCGCGCGCTGGTCGCTGCCTCGGCCGGTGAACTACGGCTGACCCCGTGGCGCGGCGCGGTACTGCCCGGCGCCCCGGCCGACCGGCTGCCCGCCCTCGAAGCGGCCGGCTTCCGCACCGTGCCGGGCTCGGCCTGGGAGCGGGCCACCGCCTGCACCGGGCTGCCGGGCTGCGCCAAGTCGCGGGCCGACGTCCGCGCCGACGCGGCCCGGGCCCTGGAGTCCGGACCGGCCTGGAGCCCAGGGCTGCCCGGGAGTCCAGGGCTGACCGGGGCTCCGGAGCCGGCCTGGCTGCCGGTGCACTGGTCGGGCTGTGAGCGGCGCTGCGGCCACCCGGCCGGGCGGTGGGTGGACGTGCTCGCCACCGGGCACGGCTACCGGGTGACGGTCAACGGGCCGGCGACGACCGCGGGCTCACCCGTGGACGTGAGGAACGAACAGATGGCCGAGGCGGTCGCCGAGGCCAGGAGGACCACGAAGTGATCGAGTACGAGAAGGACGGCGCGTCCATCTACCGCCAGTCCTTTGCCACCATCCGCGCGGAGGCCGACCTGGCCGCCCTCCCGGCGGACGTCTCCCAGGTCGCGGTGCGGATGATCCACGCCTGCGGGATGGTCGACCTGGTCGAGGACCTGGTGTACTCGCCCGGCGTGGTCGCCTCGGCGCGCGCGGCGCTGCACGCCGGTGCGCCCATCCTCTGCGACGTCAACATGGTCGCCAGCGGTGTCACCCGCAAGCGGCTGCCCGCCGACAACGAGGTGATCTGCACCCTCACCGACCCGTCGGTGCCCGAGCTGGCCCGGAGAATGGGCAACACCCGCAGCGCGGCGGCCATGGAGCTGTGGCTGCCCCGCCTGGAGGGCGCGGTGGTCGCCGTCGGCAACGCGCCGACCTCGCTGTTCCGGCTGCTGGAGATGATCGAGGCGGGCGCCCCGCGTCCGGCCGCGGTGATCGGCGTCCCGGTCGGCTTCATCGGCGCCGCCGAGTCCAAGCAGGCCCTGGCCGAGCATCCGTCCGGCCTGGAGCACCTGGTGGTCCGCGGTCGGCGCGGCGGCAGTGCGATGGCCGCTGCGGCCGTCAACGCGATTGCGAGCGAGGAAGAGTGACGGAGCATCAGGTGGCGGCGCCCACCGGCCGACTGTACGGCGTCGGCCTCGGCCCGGGAGACCCCTCCCTGGTGACCGTCCGCGCGGCCGAACTCATCGGCAAGGCTGACGTGGTGGCGTACCACAGCGCCCGGCACGGCCGTTCCATCGCGCGCTCGATCGCCGAACGGTACCTGACGGGCGGTCAGATCGAGGAGAAGCTGGTCTACCCGCTGACCGTCGAGACCACCGACCACCCGGGCGGCTACCGGGGAGCGCTCGACGAGTTCTACGAGGAAGCCGCCGCCCGGCTGGCCGCCCACCTGGACGCCGGACGCGACGTGGTGGTCCTCGCCGAGGGCGACCCGCTCTTCTACGGCTCGTACCAGCACATGCACAAGCGGCTCGCGCACCGCTACCCGACCGAGGTGGTGCCCGGCGTGACCTCGGTCAGCGCGGCGGCGGCCCGGCTCGGACAGCCGCTGACCGAGGCGGAGGAGACGCTCACCGTCATCCCGGGCACCCTGCCCGAGGAGGAGCTGACGGCGCGGATCGCCTCCGCGGACTCGGCCGTGATCATGAAGCTCGGCCGGACC
Source organism: Kitasatospora sp. NPDC029312 (assembly GCF_055569215.1). Classification (NCBI taxonomy): domain Bacteria; kingdom Bacillati; phylum Actinomycetota; class Actinomycetes; order Kitasatosporales; family Streptomycetaceae; genus Kitasatospora; species Kitasatospora sp. NPDC029312. The sequence goes on from NZ_JBVHXY010000034.1 coordinate 78,575, forward strand.
TTCCCGACCGTCCGGCGGGCCCTGGAGCGCGCCGGACGGCTGGAGGACGCCCAGTACGTCGAACGCGCCTTCATGGCGGGGGAGCGGATTGCCCCGCTCGCGGAGGTCGACGGCGACACCGTCCCCTACTTCTCCGTGGCGGTGCTGCCCAGCAAGGTGGCGCCGCTGGAGCCCGCCGTCCGGCTGTCGGAGGGCACGGGCAGCGTGACCGTGGTCGGGACGGGCCCGGCCGGGCCGCTCTGGCTCACCCCGGAGGCGCGCGGCGCCCTGGCCGAGGCCACCGACCTGGTCGGCTACACCACCTATCTGGCCCGGGTGCCGGAGCGGCCCGGGCAGCGGCGCCACGGCTCGGACAACAAGGTCGAGTCGGAGCGCGCCGAGTACGCCCTGGAGCTGGCCCGGCGCGGGCACCGGGTCGCCGTGGTCTCCTCGGGCGATCCGGGCGTCTTCGCGATGGCGACCGCCGTGCTGGAGGTGGCCTGTGAGGAGGCCTACCGGGACGTGCCGGTGCGGGTGCTGCCCGGGATGACCGCCGCGCACGCGGCCGCCTCCCGGGCCGGTGCTCCGCTCGGGCACGACTACGCGACGGTGTCGCTGTCGGACCGGCTCAAGCCCTGGGACGTGGTGGCCAAGCGACTGCGCGCCGCCGCCGAGGCGGACCTGGTGCTCGCGCTGTACAACCCGGGCTCCCAGTCCCGCACCACCCAGGTCGGCCTGGCCCGGGACCTGCTGCTGGAGTACCGCGCGCCGGAGACCCCGGTGGTGATGGCGCGCGATGTCGGCGGGCCGACCGAGCGGATCCGGATCGTCCGGCTGGGCGAGCTGGACCCGGCGCTCGTCGACATGCGGACGATCCTGCTGATCGGCTCCTCGCAGACCCGGGCGGTCGAGCGGGGCGGCGGCGTGGAGGTCGTCTGGACGCCGCGGCGTTACCCGGAGGCCTGAGCGCGGGCCGCCGACGGCGGGCCGGGAGGCAGCCGGCGGCGGTAACAGATGACAGCGAACAGATTTCAGCGAACAGATAACAGCTGACAGATTTCGAAATCTGTCAGCTGTTATCTGTCATTCGTCTTCCGTCACCTGTTCCCACGGCGGCCCGTCAGCCCTCCGCCCTCCGCCCTCAGCCCGTCGCCGTCACCACGTCACCGAGTCGGCTTGGTGATCAGCAGCTCGGTGTTGTGGTCCTCCCCGGCGCCCAGCAGCGAGGAGACCCTCCCGTTCGGGTCGTTGTACGAGAGCTCGCGGTACAGCGCCGCCAGATTGGCGTCCGAGGTGCTGCCGAAGTCCGTCGCGTACGGCGCGGAGGACTCGATCAGCGTGGTGAACAGGGAGAGCGTGCCGTCCCCGTTGTCCGCGATCTCGATGATGCGCGCGTGCTGCGGGTAGTCGATGTGCGAGGCGGTGTTGACCTCCCAGAACGCCCGCTCCGGCACCGGGTGCGCGTGCGCCGTGATCTTGTTCATGTGGGTGTGTCCGTTCACCCACGCGACCACGTTCGGGTAGCGCTGGAGCAGCGCGACCAACTCGTTGCCGTCGTGCCGCTTCTCGAAGACGTTGCGCGGGTCCGGCAGTAGGTTGCCCATCGTGCCGCTGGTGTGGTGGCTGAAGACCAGGATCACGTCGTCCGTGTCGCCGCCCGTCACCCGGTTCCCGCTGGTGTCGTACCAGTGCCCGCTGTGCGCCTTCAACTGCTGCTCCAGCCAGCGCAGTTGCGTGGTGCCCAGGGAGCCGTCGGCGAACCCGGCCTGGTTGGTGGTGTCCAGACTGATGCCGACGACCTTCTCCGATATTCGGAAGGCGTAGTAGAGCTTGCCGCTGCTCACCATGTCCGAGGTGAAGCCGTGCCCGTACGGTCCCGCGCCGGTGACGGCCGGGTCGAGGTGGGCCTTGGCGAACTCCTTGAGCGTGAACGGGTGTCGGCGCTCGTCCGGGGTCACCCGGCGCACCGCCTCGCCGTCGGAGAGCAGCTTGGCGAGCAGCAGGACGGCGCCCGCCGGGTCCCGGCGCAGTGAGTCCATCAGCTGGGCCGCGGTCGCGTCGTCGCACCCCTCGAGCTTCAACCCGCCGGTGTACAGCTCGTTCAGCAGCCCGAAGTCGGGCAGCGAGCCCTCGATGCTGTCGTCGTGGTTGCCGACCGTGGTGTACCACGGCGTCCGCAGGCCCGGCGCGTCGAAGGGGCGGCCGGCGGCGGAGAGAAAGCCGGGTACCTGCGGGAAGCCCTTCGCCTTGTAGCCGTCGCTGTAGGCGAGTTCGGGGTTCCAGTAGGCCGGGTTGCCGGAGTTCTGCACGCCCTCGTAGCGGTTCGGGTCGCCGGTGTTCTGCGCCAGCCGCCCGCCGCCCATGACCGTGAGGTACCAGTCGAGTTCGGCCCGCTCGTGGTTGTCGGTGTTGTCGCCGGTGGTCATCACCATGCTGAACGGCATCCCGGTGTACGGGCCGCCGTCCAGCGAGTTGACGCGCTCGACGAGGGCCGACACGCCGCGGGCGTTCAGGGCCCCCTGCGGCCGGTAGGCGCTGTCGTTGAACATGCCCAGGTACTCGAAACGCACCGGGGACTCGGTGTCCACCAGGTGGAGGTCGCTGAACTGGACGAAGCTGGCCAGCCCGGTGCGGCGGTCGTCCCGCCCCGCGCCCGGCGACGCGAGGTCACCGCGCACCACCAGCGGCCAGCCCGGTCCGGCCGTCAGCCGCTTGTACGAGGCGGTGCCGACCGGCGTGGCCACCTGTTCCAAGGTGGTGCCGGTGACCTTGACGGCCCGCTGGGCTGTGGTCGCCAGCGCCTGGTCGCGCACCGCGGCCGAGGCGAACCGGGCGCCGCCCAGCGACAGGGCCGACCACGCGGCGGCCACGGACGTACCCGTCAGGAACGTGCGGCGTCTCATCCCTGCCACGAAAACCCCCACATGCTGATGGCCCGGCCGGGGCGATTCGCCCAGACGACCGGACCTGAATGTCATGAACCCGCTTCTGGCGGAGCGACAGATTACCGACGAGTAGGGGCGGGATGTCAGACCCGTGCGGAGAATTCTTCGGTAACGCGGGGCGGCGTCTTCGCTGCGGCCTGGGCGAGCGCCCCGACCGTGGCCCGGCCGCGGGCCCTCCGCCCACGGCCCGGCCGCCCCTTCTGACCACGGCCCGCCCGACAGCCGACCGCGCCCAGGCCGCCCCCGGTCGGGGCACAGCCGGACGGATGGGGGAAAATCGGCGGCGACGGCCGGTCCGGCCGCCGGGACGGGCGGGATGGCGCAGTGAGCGCGGTCCGAGCCCCGGGGTGCCCGGGTCCTCGGGTGCGAGCGAGTTCGGAAGTGAGGCGCAGGTGACCGCAGCGGAAGCCGGGGCGGGAGGCCGGGCCGGGCAGCTGAAGAGCAGCGGCCTGCGGCACGGCTGGACGACGGGCGCCTGCGCCACCGCCGCCACCAAGGCCGCCTACACCGCGCTGCTCACCGGCGCCTTTCCGGACCCGGTGACCATCACCCTTCCCAAGGGCCAGCGGCCCGCCTTCGCCCTCGCCGTCGAGGAGTTGGTCCGGCGGGGGAGTGAGCCGGTCAGCGCCATGGCCGCAGTGGTGAAGGACGCCGGCGACGACCCGGACGTCACCCACGGCGCGCTGATCCGCGCGACGGTACGGGCCGGCGAGCCCGGCGCCGGGGTGGTGTTCCGGGCCGGCCCCGGGGTCGGCACGGTCACCAAGGCGGGGCTGCCCCTGCCGGTCGGCGAGCCCGCGATCAACCCGGTGCCACGGCAGATGATCCGGGACGCCGTGGCCGAGGTGGCGGTGGCGCACGGCGGCAGCGGCGACGTGGTCGTCGAAGTCTCCGTCGACCACGGAGAGGAGATCGCCCGCTCGACCTGGAACCCGCGCCTGGGCATCCTCGGCGGCCTGTCCATCCTCGGCACCACCGGGATCGTCGTCCCCTACTCCTGCTCGGCCTGGATCGACTCGATCCGTCGGGGCGTGGACGTGGCCCGGGCGGCCGGGCGTACGCACGTGGCGGGCTGCACCGGTTCGACCTCGGAGAAGGTCGCGGTCGCGGTGCACGGCCTGCCGGAGGACGCGCTGCTCGACATGGGCGACTTCGCCGGCGCCGTCCTCAAGTACCTCAAGCGGCACCCGGTGCCCCGGCTGACCATCGCGGGCGGCTTCGCGAAGCTGTCCAAGCTCGGCTACGGCCACCTCGATCTGCACTCGGCGCGCTCCCAGGTGGACAAGGGCTACCTGGCCGAACTGGCCCGGCGCGGTGGGGCGGACGAGGCGCTGGTCGCGGCGGTCGCGGCGGCCAACACCGGGCTGGAGGCGGTGCAGTTGTGCCGGGCGGCCGGGGTGCCGCTGGGGGACCTGGTGGCCGAGGCGGCCCGGGCGACCGCGCTCGACGTGTTGCGGGGCTCGCCGGTGGCGGTGGACGTCATCTGCATCGACCGCGCGGGCACCGTCGTCGGCCGGGCGGAACCGCTCGGGCCCCGCTGAATGTCGAGTTGAGTGTCCGACGTGTGGAGCAATAGCTCAGCAATACCACGTGGTGATGTGAAGATCTGACGGATATACGGGGTGAGAAACGGACAAAAGTAGCGGCACACCCGCTCTTGATTCCATTGCGATATCAATCATGAGATATGGTCTGCCGAGTGACAGGCGACTATCTCACCCGAATCGGCACCCTCATCCGTACCGCGCGCCAGCACCGCGGCTGGTCCCAGGCGCAGCTCGGCGAGGCACTCGGCACCAGCCAGAGCGCGGTCAACCGCATCGAACAGGGCAAGCAGAACGTCAGCCTTGAGATGATCGCCCGCATCGGCGAAGCCCTCGACAGCGAGATCGTCTCCCTCGGCTACTCCGGCCCGATGCACCTGCGCGTCGCCGGCGGCACCCGGCTCTCCGGCGCGATCGACGTCCGCAGCAGCAAGAACGCCTGCGTGGCGATCCTCTGCGCCTCGCTGCTGACCACCGGCCGCACCACGATCCGCAGCGTCGCCCGGATCGAGGAGGTCTACCGCATCCTCGAGGTGCTCACCAGCATCGGCGTCAAGAGCCGCTGGATCAACGAGGGCCGCGACCTCGAACTCACCCCGCCGGCCGAGCTCGACCTCGCCGCGATGGACGTCGAGGCCGCCCGCCGCACTCGCAGCGTGCTGATGTTCCTCGGCCCGCTGATGCACCGCGCCGAGCGCTTCGCCATCCCGTACGCGGGAGGCTGCGACCTCGGCACCCGCACCGTCCAGCCGCACCTGACCGCGCTGCGCCGCTTCGGTCTGGAGGTCGCCACCACCGGTGGCGCCTACCACGCCTCGGTCGAGCCCGGCGCCCCGCTGGACCGCCCGATCGTGCTGACCGAGCGCGGGGACACCGTCACCGAGAACGCCCTGCTGGCCGCCGCGCGGCACGACGGGGTCAGCGTCATCCGCAACGCCTCGCCCAACTACATGGTCCAGGACCTCTGCTTCTTCCTGGAGGAGCTGGGCGTCAGGATCGAGGGCATCGGCACCACCACCCTGACCGTCCACGGCGTTCCGGAGATCACCTGCGACGTCGACTACACGCCGGCCGAGGACCCGGTGGAGGCGATGAGCCTGCTCGCCGCCGCGGTGGTCACCTCCTCCGAGCTGACGATCCGCCGGGTGCCGATCGAGTTCCTGGAGATCGAGCTCGCGGTGCTGGAGGGCATGGGCCTCGACTACGACCGGACCGCCGAGTACCGGGCCCACAACGGCCACACCCGGCTGGTCGACCTCACCGTGCGCCCCTCCAAGCTGACCGCGCCGATCGACACCATCCACCCGATGCCGTTCCCCGGCATCAACATCGACAACGTGCCGTTCTTCGCCGCCATCGCGGCGGCCGCGCACGGTACCACGATGATCCACGACTGGGTCTACGACAACCGCGCGATCTACCTCACCGAGCTGACCCGGCTCGGCGCGGACGTCAAGCTCCTCGACCCGCACCGCGTCCTGGTCCAGGGCCCCACCCGCTGGCGCGCCGCCGAGATGATGTGCCCGCCCGCACTGCGCCCGGCCGTGGTCATCCTGCTCGCCATGCTCGCCGCCCAGGGCACCTCCGTGCTGCGCAACGTCTACGTCATCAACCGCGGTTACGAGGACCTCGCCGAGCGCCTCAACTCGATCGGCGCCCAGATCGAGACCTTCCGCGACATCTGAGAAATTCCGCTGGCTAGCCTCCCCCGTTGAGGCCGGTCAGCAGCAGAGCGACGTCCAACCCGGTGTTCAGGTAGTCCACGAACACCGGGTTGTTCAGCGCCCGGGCCGAACGCCCCTCCCGTACCAGCCGGATCGCCTCGCCCGCCACCCCGGCGTCGCATCCGGCTGCGGGGTGCGTCACTCGCCGGTGGAGCCGTCGAGGTGCTCGCGCAGGAGGTCGGCGTGGCCGTTGTGGCGGGCGTACTCCTCGATCATGTGGGTGAGGATCCAGCGCAGCGAGAAGACCTCCTCGCCGTGATGGCCCAGGACGTCCAACGAGTCCGCGGCGGCGACGAGTTCCCTGGCGTGGTCGCCTTCGCGGCGCCACACCGCGAAGGCCTCCTCCGGGTCCGCGGTGTCGACGTCGAACTCGGCGAAGGTGCCGTCGGGGTGCTTCCAGAAACCGGGCCGGGCCTCGGCGTTGAGGACGTTGCGGAACCAGCTGCGCTCCACCTCGGCGAGGTGGCGGACCAGGCCGAGCAGGGAGAGCCCGGAGGGCTCCAGCACGCGGGCACGCAGTTGTTCGGTGGTGAGGCCGGCGCACTTCATCGCGAGAGTGTCCCGCTGGTGGTCCAGGAAGCTTGTCAGGGTGGTGCGTTCGTCAGCAGTGCGCTGGGTCTCGCTGCGCTGGCTCTCGCTGGTCCCGCTGCGCCGGGTCTCGCTGCGCTGGTCTTCGCTCATGGGGGCATCCTGCCGGGCGGGCCGGCGGGGCCGCCCGGCGATTCCACCGGCTGGACTCACCCCAGCCGCTCCAGCCAGCGCACCGCGCCCTCGACGTCCGGCACGACCGGCACGCCGTCCGGGGTGGGCGGGCGCTGCACGATGATGACGGGCAGCCGCAGTCCGCGGGCGGCGGTGAGTTTGGGCGCGGTCGCCGCGCCGCCGCTGTCCTTGGTGACCAGGACGTCGATGCCGCGTCCGCGTAGCAGCGCCTCCTCGCCGTCGAGGGTGAACGGGCCGCGGTCCAGCAGGACTTCGAACGACGGCGGAAGCGGCGGCTCGGGTGGGTCCACCGAGCGGGCGATGAAGTGCGCCCCGTCGAGGTGGGCGAAGGCGGCGATGCCCTGTCGGCCGATGGTGAGGAGGACCCGTTCCCCGCGCCGGGGCAGCAGTTCGGCCGCCGTGGCGAGCGAGGGGACGGGGAGCCAGCGGTCGCCGTCGACGGGGGTGAAGCCCGGGCGGCGCAGCACCAACAGCGGCACGCCGGTGGCGGCGGCCGCGAGCGCGGCGTTGTCCGAGATGCGGGCGGCGAAGGGGTGGGTGGCGTCGACGACGGCGTCCACCCCTTCGGCGCGCAGCCACGCGGCCAGCCCGTCCGGGCCGCCGAAGCCGCCGATCCGCACCTCGCCGGCGGGCAGCCGGGGTCGGGCGACCCGGCCGGCCAGCGAGCTGGTGACCCGCAGGCCGGGGCGGCCGTCGAGGGCGGCGGCGAGGGCGCGTCCCTCCGTCGTTCCGCCGAGGATGAGCAGGTGGCGCATCAGGCCCCGCAGGGCTCGTGCGGGCGCTCGCGGTCCGCGGAGTAGAGGTGGCTGTCGCGGAACTGCTCGGCGGCGAGGGTGCGGCCGACGATGATGACGGCGGTGCGGACCACGCCCGCCGCCTTGACCTGCCCGGCGATGTCGGCGAGCGTGCCGCGCAGCACCAGCTCGTCGGGGCGGCTGGCCATCGCGACCACGGCGCTCGGGCAGTCGGCGCCGTAGTGGGGGAGCAGTTGCTCGACCACGTCGTCCACGTATCCGGCGGCCAGGTGCAGCACCAGCAGGGCGCCGCTGCGGCCCAGGGTGGCGAGGTCCTCGCCCGCCGGCATGGGGGTGGCGCGCTTGGCGATCCGGGTGAGGATCACGGTCTGGCCGACCGTCGGGACGGTCAACTCCCGCTTGAGCGCGGCCGCGGCCGCGGCGAAGGCGGGCACACCGGGGACGACCTCGTACGGGACGGCCGCCGCGTCCAGCCGACGCATCTGCTCGGCGACGGCCGAGAAGACGGACGGGTCGCCGGAGTGCAGCCGGGCCACGTCCTGGCCCGCCCGGTGTGCGGCGACCAGTTCGGCGGTGATCTGGTCCAGGTTGAGCTGCGCGGTGTCGATCAGCCGGGCGCCGGGCGGGCACTCGTCCAGCAGCTCGCGGGGGACGAGGCTGCCGGCGTACAGGCAGACCTCGGCACGGGCCAGGATGCGCTGGCCGCGCAGGGTGATCAGGTCGGCCGCGCCCGGGCCGGCTCCGATGAAGTAGACGGTCACGAGACGTCCTCCTGGGAGGTGTTGGGCTTGACGGCGGACCACTGGGTGACCGGCATGGCCTGCCGCCACCCGGTGAAGCCGCCCACCGGGACGGCGTGGGCGACGGCCAGTTTGACGAGCTCCCCGCCGTGGCGCCGGTACCACTCGGTGAGCAGCGCCTCGGACTCCAGCGTCACGGTGTTGGCGACCAGCCGGCCGCCCGGCCGTAGCGCGGACCAGCAACTGTCCAGCAGACCGGGCGCGGTGAGGCCGCCGCCGATGAACACCGCGTTGGGAGTGGGGAGTTCGGTGAGCGCGGCGGGGGCGGGGCCGGTCACCACGCGCAGCCGGGGCACGCCGAGCGCGGCGGCGTTGCGGGCGATGCGCTCGGCCCGGACGGCGTCGCGTTCGATGCTGATGGCCTGGCAGTCGCGGTGGGCGCGCAGCCACTCGACGGCGATCGAACCGGAGCCGCCGCCGACGTCCCAGAGCAGTTCGCCGGGGGAGGGCGCGAGCGTGGCGAGGGTGGTGGCACGCACGTGCCGCTTGGTGAGCTGGCCGTCGCTCTCGTACGCGGCGTCGGGCAGACCGGGGACGAGGGAGTTGCGGGGGCCGTCGCCGAGTTCGACGGCGATGACGTTCAGCGGGTCGCCGGCGGGGTGCGGCCAGCCGTCGGCGGGGCCGTCGAGCCGGCGCTCGGCGGGGGAGCCGAGCTGTTCGAGGACGTGCAGGCGGGCGGTGCCGTATCCGCGGTCGGTGAGCAGTGCGGCGACGGCGGCCGGGGTGGCGGCGTCGGCGCTGAGCACCAGCAGGCGGCGGCCCGGGTGGAGCGCGAGTGCGAGGGTGTCCAGCGGGCGCCCGACCAGGCTGACCACCTCGGTGGCCTCCAGCGGCCAGCCGAGCCGGGCGCACGCGTAGGACACGGATGAGGGGTGCGGCAGCACCCGCAGTCGCTCGGGCCCGATGGTTTCGGCGAGGGTGCGGCCGATGCCGTAGAACATCGGGTCGCCGCTGGCCAGGACGGCGACCCGGCGGTCGGCGTGCGCGGCGAGCAGCCCGGGGACGGCCGGGCGCAGCGGGGACGGCCAGGGGACGCGTTCGGCGGTGACCGCGTCGTGGGGGAGCAGCTCCAGCTGCCGGGGTCCGCCGATGACCACCTGGGCGGCCTGCAGCGCGGCGCGGGAGGCGGTGGCGAGGCCGGGCCAGCCGTCGGCCCCGATCCCGACGACGGCGATCGGATGGGACAGCTCGGGCACCGGGTGGCTCCTCGTCGTTCGGCGGGCCGATGGGCAGTGGATCTCACCAGCCGGGGCAGCCTACCTGGCGGTTTACGGCGGCTTCGCGGCTCCCCCGTCCCTCACCGGTCGGCCCAGTCCCCCGAGGTGATCAGCGCCGGCCGCTCCCGCAGCCGTGCCTCGGCGGCCGGTCCGGCGAGGTACACCCAGGCGTCCCGCGGCTCGCCCGCCGCCGTCCGCACCGTCATCCGCCGCCGCACGTACAGCCCCGCCCCGTCCGCCCGGCAATCCTCCAGCCGGTCCAGCGCCGCGAGCGCCCCGGCGTACGCGCCCGCCTGTATGGTGATCAGCTCGCCGGTGATCCGCCGCCCGGGCGTCGGGTCGGGCACCGCGTAGGGGAAGCCGGGGCCCGCGTGGAGTGCCGCGCCGGCCAGCACCGCCGGACGGATCTCGGCGCAGCGCCCGGCCAGGTGCAGGGTGTGGTTGAGGCCGCCGCTGCGCAGCGTGCCGTACACGAAGAACGGCAGGGCCTGCTCGAGAGACGGGGCCTCCTCGGACGCGGACGCGGGTACGGGCACGGGCGCGGGCACGGACACGGACACGGCTTCGACCTCCTCGGTGCGGGAGGCCACGGTACGTCCTGCCGCCCGAACGGTGATACCCACTGGCGCGGGGGGTGTCCGATGCGCTGTCATGGCGAGTGTTCGGCCAGTAGCGTCCAAGGGGGACACACATGACAACGCCCGCCTCCTCCCAACCGGCGACCAGCCCCGGCGGCACTCCGGCACCCGCCGCCTGCACCGCCACCTCCGTCCCCACGGCGACTGGAGCTCCTGTCGACCTCGGCAAGCCTGCCGATCTCGCCGAGCTTGCCGATCTCGCCGAGCCGGCCGCCCGCCTGGGCGGCGCGGTCTGGCTCGCGCTCGGCGTGGTCTACGTCGTCTGGGGTTCCACCTACCTGGCGATCCGGATCGCAGTGGAGACGATGCCCTCCTTCCTCTCCGCCGCGGCCCGCTTCCTCACCGCGGGGCTGCTGCTCGTCGGCTACCTGCTGGTCCGCCGGGGCCCGGCCGGCCTGCGGGTGAGCGGGCGCCAACTGGCCTCCGCCTCCCTGGTCGGCGTGCTGCTGCTGACCGGTGGCAACGGCCTGGTGGTGCTGGGCGAGACCTCCGTTCCCTCCGGGCTGGCCGCCCTGCTGGTGGCCGCCGTCCCGCTGTGGATGGTGGTGCTGACGGTCTTCGGCGGGGAGCGCCCCGGGCGGGCCGAGATCGGTGGGGTGCTGCTGGGCCTGGTCGGCCTCGGGGTGCTGTCCGCTCCCGCGATCGGCGGGTCCGTCGAGCCGCTCGGCGTGATCCTGATCATCTGCGCCACGCTGACCTGGGCGGCCGGCTCGTTCGCGAGCAAACGGGTCCCCATGCCGGGCGACGTGCTCGCCGCGAGCGCGTACCAGATGCTGGCCGGTGGCTTCTGCAATCTGCTGATCGGACTGGCGCGCGGTGAGCAGCGCGGCCTCGACCTCGCGGCCGTCTCCGGCCGTTCCTGGCTGGCCCTGGCCTACCTGGTGCTGTTCGGCTCGCTGCTCGCCTTCACCGCGTACGCCTGGCTGCTGCGGTCCGCCCCGCTGACCCTGGTCGCCACCTACGCGTACGTGAACCCGGTGGTCGCGGTGCTGCTGGGGTGGCTGATCCTGGCCGAGCCGCTGACCGGCCCGACCGTGGCCGGCGGGTCGATCGTGGTGGCCGGAGTCTGCCTGGTGGTGAGCGTCAGTCGGCGGCCGGGGCGTTCGGGGCGTCCGGGTCGGCCGGGGCGTCCGAGGAGTCCGGAGCGTTCGGCGCAGGCGAAGGCGCCGTCCGCGCGTAGGTGAGGATGACGTTCCCGCGGTCGAACACGCGGCTGTCGGTGAGCGTGAAGGCGCGCGGCTCGAAGCCCGCCCGGAACAGCGGGACGCCGGACCCGACCACCACCGGGTACTGCTTGATGATCAGTTCGTCGATCTCGGGCAGCAGCTGACCGGCCAGGTCGGCGCCCCCGCAGAGCCAGATGCCGAGCCCATCCTCCTGCTTGAGCCGGCGGACGACGCTCAGCGGGTCCTCGGCGGTGACCTCCACCGCCGGGTCCGGGCTCGTCGTCAGCGTGCGGGAGAAGACGATCTGCCGCAGGTGGGCGTACGGGCTGGTGAGCCCGACGGCCAGCCCGGCGTCGTAGCTGCCGCGGCCCTGGAGCACGGTGTCGAAGCGCTTGTTGGGCGCCTCGGCGATACCGAGGGCCGTACGACCGGGGGTGGCGACGGTCTCCGGGTACTCGGAGAACAGCGTCGGGGCGAAGTCCTCGGTGACGAACGGGGCGAAGAACGCGTAGCCGCCGTCCGGGGCGGCGATGAAGCCGTCGATGGTGGCGCCGACGAAGTAGCTGAGCTTGCGCATACGGGTCCTTGGGTCGAGGAGGGGGATGGTCGGTGACGCGGGCCGATTCGGCCCGTCCGTTAACCACTGCAGTTATAGTACTTTAGCTGTAGTGGTTTCCAAAGGGGTGCGAGTGCGTGCGTCCAGCGCGCGCCTCACGCAGCCCGGCGCCCGAGTCCCCTGGAAGCGCGGGAAAGCGCAGGAGAGAGAATCGGCCCATGGTCCAGAACCCCGCCCGCCGCACCGCCCTCGCCGACGCCGCCATCGAGGTCCTCGCCCGGGAGGGCGCTCGTGGCCTCACCTTCCGCGCGGTCGACGTGCAGGCCGGCGTCCCCAACGGCACGGCCTCCAACTACTTCGCCAACCGGGACCACCTGCTGCACCAGACCGCCCGGCACATCCACCAGCGGCTCACCCCCGACCCGGTGATCCTCACCGAGCTGCTGCGCGCCCCCCGCGACCGGGCGCTGGTCACCGCCCTGATGCACGACCTCATCCGCCGCATCGCCGGCGACCGGGCCGGCTACCTCGCCATGCTCGAACTGCGCCTGGAGGCCACCCGCCGCCCCGAGCTACGGGCCCAGCTCACCAGTACGATCCGGGACGAACTGGAGGCCAACGTCGCGTACCACCTGGGCGAGGGCCTGCCCGGCGACCGCCAGACCGTCCTCGTCCTCTACCTCGCCATGACCGGTCTGATCGTCGAACACCTCACACTCCCCGAGGTGTTGGGCACCGACGGTCTCGCCGCGCTGATCGACACCATCGTCGAGCGGATCGTCCCGACCGCGTGAAGCGCCGTGGGGGGGGGGGGGGGGGGGGGGGGGGGGGGGAGGGGGGGGGGGGGGGAGGGGGGGGGGGGGGGGGGGGGGGGGGTTGGGGGGGGGGGGGGGGGGGGGATGT
>NZ_JBVHXY010000035.1:0-22603 GCF_055569215.1 Kitasatospora sp. NPDC029312
AGTTTCATTCATCGGATTCGCTTTCCGCCTTGCCACCCCGGTCTCCCGCGGCGACTCCGGAACTGTACGGGGACGGACCCGCCACATGCAAATCGTCCCGCCCTGCACTCGCAGGACGGGACGATCCGCGTCATCACACCGTCAGAACAACGTCAGAACGACGTCAGAACGACGTCAGAACGACGTCAGACGCGGCCCATCTCCTCGGCGATGGCCGCCGCGAAGGCGTCGATGTCGGCCTCCGTGGTGTCGTACGCGCACATCCAGCGGACCTCGCCGGTGTGCTCGTTCCAGAAGTAGAAGCGGTAACGCTTCTGCAGCCGCTCGCTCACCTCGCGCGGGAGGATCGCGAACACCGCGTTCGCCTGCACGGGGCGGACGACCTCGACGCCGTCGATCCTCCGGACCGCCGCCTCCAGCCGGCTGGCCATCGCGTTGGCGTGGCCGGCGTTGCGCAGGTAGAGGTCGCCCGAGAGCAGGGCCTCGAACTGGACGGAGAGGAAGCGCATCTTCGAGGCGAGCTGCATCGAGGTCTTGCGCAGGTACTTGATGTTGCGCACCCGCTCCGGGTTGAGCACCACCACGACCTCGCCGAAGAGCAGGCCGTTCTTCGTGCCGCCGAAGGAGAGGACGTCGACGCCCACGTCCGTGGTGAAGGCGCGCAGCGGCAGGCCGAGCGAGGCGGCCGCGTTGGCCAGGCGGGAGCCGTCGACGTGGACCAGCATGCCCAGCTCGTGGGCGTGCTCGGTGATCGCGCGGATCTCCTCGGCGGTGTAGAGGGTGCCGAGCTCGGTGCTCTGGGTGAGGGAGACCGCGAGCGGCTGCGCGCGGTGCTCGTCGCCGAAGCCCCAGGCCTGCTGGTCGAGCAGCTCGGGGGTGAGCTTGCCGTCCGGCGTGGGGACGGTGAGCAGCTTGATGCCGCCCATCTTCTCCGGGGCGCCGCCCTCGTCCACGTGGATGTGGGCGCTCTCGGCGCAGACCACGGCGCCCCAGCGCGGCAGCAGCGCCTGGAGGGCGACCACGTTGGCGCCGGTGCCGTTGAAGACGGGGTACGCCTCGGCCGTGTCGCCGAAGTGGCGGCGGAAGACGTCCTGGAGGTGCGCCGTGTAGTCGTCCTCGCCGTAGGCGACCTGGTGGCCGCCGTTGGCGAGGGCGATCGCGGCGAGGATCTCGGGGTGGACGCCGGCGTAGTTGTCGCTGGCGAAGCCACGGACGGCGGGGTCGTGCCGCCGTACCGCGTCCGTCCGGGTGAGCTCGGTCATCGGGCTGTCAGCCACAGGTGCTGTCCGTTCAGTTCTGCTGCGGGGCGGTCCCAGAGGCCCGCCAGGTGTCCGGCGAGGTCGGCGGTGTCGGTGAAGCCGGCGAACTTCGCCTCCGGCTTCTCGGCCCGCATCTCGGGACTGACCAACGCCTTGATCACCAGGATGGCAGCCGCAGCGGTGGGCTCACCGTCCGGGGAGGTGGTCTCCTTCTTGAAGGAGTCGGCCATGGCGAGGGTCCAGGCCTCGGTGGCGGCCTTGGCGGCCGCGTAGGCGGCGCCGCCCGCGGTGGGCTTGTGCGCGGCCGCGGCGGAGATCATCGCGTAGCGGCCGGCCTGGCTGCGGACCAGCGCGGGCTGGAAGGCCAGCGAGGTGTGCTGGAGGGTCCGCACGACGGTGTCGTGCAGGAAGTCCCAGTCGTCCAGGCGGGTGTCGAAGAAGGTCTTGCTGCCGCGCCAGCCGCCCACCAGGTGGAACAGGCCGTCGACGTGGCCGTGCTCGGCCTCCAGGTGGTCGGCCCAATCGTGGACCTCCTGCGGGTCGAGGAGGTCGATCACCTGGCCGCTGACCTTGGCGCCGCGCACCGCGATGCGGGTGGCGTCGAGCGCCGACTCCAGCCGCTGGGCGTCGATGTCCGCGCCGATCACGGTGGCGCCGTCGGCGGCCAGGCGACGCAGCACGGCCTGGCCGGCCGGGCCACTGGCCCCGGCGACGGCGATGACCTTGCCGGCCAGCTTGGTGTCGGGGGTGGTGGTGGTCACGCGGCAACTCCCTGGATACCGGCGCCGGTGATTCCGGCGGTGGCGGCGATGACGCCGCCGAGCTTCTTGGACAGGGCCTCGTAGAACATGCTCAGCGGGAATTCGTCCGGGAGCACGGCGTCGCACAGCGCCTTGTTGAGGGCCTTGCCGTCGGTGATGTCGAGCGGCAGCGCCTCCGGGCCCTTGGCCCAGGTGGAGGCGGGGTGCGGGGTGAGGTAGCGGGAGACCAGCTGGTAGGCGGCGATCCAGTGGGCCGGCTTGGGCCGGTCGATGCCGTCGCGGTAGAGGGTCTCGATCTCGCCGCAGAGCGCGTTGGTGACCTGCTGGACGCGGTCCCAGTCGATGCTGAGGCGGTTGTCGCGCCAGCGCAGCGCGTCGTGCTTGTGGAGGTACGCGAAGAGCAGCTGGCCGCCGAGGCCGTCGTAGTTGCGGACGCGGTCGCCGCTGACCGGGAAGCGGAAGAGGCGGTCGAACAGGATTGCGTACTGGACGTCGCGGGCGTGGGGGTTGCCCTCGGCCTCGAGCTTCACCGCCTCCTTGAAGGTGGTGAGGTCACAGCGGAGCTCCTCCAGGCCGTACATCCAGAAGGGGCTGCGCTGCTTGATCATGAAGGGGTCGAACGGCAGGTCGCCGTGGCTGTGGGTGCGGTCGTGGACGAGGTCCCACAGGACGAAGGTCTCCTGGGTGCGGTGCTGGTCCTTGAGCAGGCCCTCGGCGTCGGCCGGGATCTCCAGGCCGAGCTGCTGGACGGCGCTGGTGGAGACGGCGCGGAAGCGGGCGGCCTCGCGGTCGCAGAAGATGCCGCCCCAGGTGAAACGTTCCGGCGCCTTGCGCACGGCGACCGTCTCGGGGAAGAGGACGGCGGAGTTGGTGTCGTAGCCGGCGGTGAAGTCCGTGAAGGTGATCGGCACGAACATCGGGTTGTCGAAGCGGGTGCGCTCCAGCTCGGCCAGCCAGTCGGGCCACACGACGCGCAGCAGCACGGCTTCCAGGTTGCGGTTCGGGTTGCCGTTCTGGGTGTACATCGGGAAGACGACCAGGTGCTCCAGGCCGTCCTCGCGCTGGTCGGCGGGCTGGAAGGCGAGCAGCGAGTCCAGGAAGTCGGGCTCCCGGAAGCCGGTGTCGGCCCACTTCGCCAGGTCCGCGTCGACGGCGGCCAGGTAGGCGGCGTCGTGCGGGAAGTTCGGGGCGAGCTCCTTGACGGTGGCGCGGACGGTGGCCACCAGCGGGTCGACGGTGTGCCGCTGGACAGCGGACAGGTCGATCGAACCGTCCTTGGACTGCAGCGGGCGCAGTGCCTCGACGGCTTCCTTCAGGCGCAGCCACGCCGGGTGGGCGGCGAGGGTCGAAACCGGGGCGTCGGCCGCCGCAGCGAGCCTTGGCGAAAGATTCTGCATCGTGGACTCACTTCGACAGGAGTTATTCAACGAGGACACCATAGATACGAAAGGTTCTCCCGTTCAAGGGGGGCAGGACGGACAAAGCTCCGGTGGGTCGGCGCTCCGGCCCGAGACCCTGCGTCGGAAGACCGCCAAGTCCGGTATGTGGCACTGATCTGGATGTCCTGGACAGATGCGCTGCTCTGATGCGAACCTCCCGGCATGTTCCCGGCGGTGATCACGGTGGCCGAACGCCACGACGGCCCGTTCCGGCTGCGCTCCGGTCGGCAGACCGGGAGCGGGCAGACCGGCGGTCGCTGCCGCACGCGCGGCCGCGGCGATCGCATGGGCCGAAGCGGCCGCTGTCGCCCCTGTTGTTGACCCGGTCGCGCTGACCCGGTCGCGCCGCCGCCCCCGTCGCGTCGGCCTAGCCGCCCGCGTCGGCGGTCCGCCGCCGGGGCGACCCGGGGGCCCGTCGAGCCGGCTCAGCGGCGCCGCGCACGTGGGCCCGTACGCCGACCATGCCGTGTGTGTTCCGGCGCCGCCACCGGGGAAGTGACCCACCGGGACGCGTCCCGCCCCACTCCGCGACGCCGAGCCCCGCCGTCCGCCACGCCCCGTCCCGCTCCTCCTGCTTCTCCGCCCGCCCGGTCCTTCCTCTGGAGCGCTGCCATGACCCTCCACACGCCGACCCTCCGCACGCCGTCCGCCGTGCTGCCCCTCGCCACCCTGGTGGTCGCCGCCGCCGCGCTGACCGCCTGTGCGCCGCAGGACGCCAAATCCGGCGGGGCCGCGGCCTCGGGTACGGCCGGTGCGGCGGCCTGCGCGCCCGGGGCGCTGGCCACGCGCACGGCGGGGAAGCTGACCGTCGGCACCGACGAGCCGGCCTACGACCCGTGGTTCTCCGAGGACAAGCCGGAGAACGGCAAGGGTTTCGAGTCGGCCGTGGCGTACGCGGTGGCGGAGCAGTTGGGCTACCCGAAGGAGAAGGTCAGCTGGGTGGTCGCGCCGTTCGGCAAGGCCACCGCGCCGGGGGCCAGGGACTTCGACTTCGACATCAACCAGGTGTCCATCAGCGACGAGCGCAAGCAGGCGGTGGACTTCTCCTCCGGTTACTACGACGTGCGTCAGGCCGTCATCGCGCTGAAGAACTCCAAGGCCGCGAACGCGAAGAGCATCGCGGACCTGAAGGGCGCCAAACTCGGCGCGCAGGTCGGCACCACCAGCCTGGACACCATCACCGGCACCATCAAGCCGAGCAGCCAGCCGGCCGTGTTCGATTCCAACGACCTGGCGAAGGCCGCGCTGAAGAACGGTCAGGTCGAGGCGTTGGTGGTGGATCTGCCGACGGCCTTCTACATCACCGGCGCCGAGGTGCCAGAGGGCCAGGTGGTGGGCCAGTTCGAGGCCGCCTCCCAGGGTGAGCAGTTCGGCCTGGTGCTGGACAAGGGCTCCGAGCTGACCGCGTGCGTGTCCCGGGCGGTGGACGCGCTGCGAGCGGACGGGACGCTGGCGAAGCTGGAGAAGCAGTGGCTGTCGGACGCCGTCTCGGCACCGGTCCTGAAGTGAGCGGGGACGCACGGCCGGCCGGACCGGTCATCGTCACCGAGCCCGCGGCGGAGGACGACGACGGGTACCGCCCCTCGGAGCGGCGGCTGGCCCACCAGGCGTACCGGCGCGGACGGGCCCGGCGCTCGGCGCTGGTCGCGACCGCCTCGACCCTGGTGACGGCGGCGGCGCTGTACCTGCTGATCGTGGATTCCCCCGGCTGGGAGGTGACGAGGCGGACCTTCTTCAACGCGCACTACGCCCGGCAGGCGCTTCCGGAGGTGTTGAAGGGGCTGCGGCTCAATCTGGAGCTGATGCTCGGCTGCGGGGTGCTGATCCTGGTCTTCGGCCTGCTCCTCGCGGTGTTGCGGACGCTGCGCGGGCCGGTGTTCCTGCCGGTGCGGCTGCTGGCCACCGCGTACGTGGACTTCTTCCTCGGGCTGCCGATGATCATCTGCCTGCTGGTGATGATCACCGGGGTGCCGGCGCTGCGGCTCAGCGGGGTGACCACCGATCCGCTGCTGCTCGGTGGAGCGGCGCTGGTGCTGACGTACTCGGCGTACGTCTCGGAGGTGTTCCGCTCGGGCATCGAGTCGGTGCACCCGAGCCAGCGGGCGGCCGCGCGGTCGCTGGGCCTGACCAACGCCCAGGCGATGCGGTACGTGGTGCTGCCGCAGGCGGTGCGCCGGGTGGTGCCGCCGCTGATCAACAACCTGGTCAGCCTGCAGAAGGACACCGGGCTGGTCTCGATCGGCGGGGCGATCGACGCGGTGTACGCCGCGAAGATCATCGCGGCGCACTCCTTCAACTTCACGCCGTACCTGGTGGCGGGGCTGGTGTTCGTCGCGCTGACCGTGCCGCTGACCCGGTTCGCCGACTGGCTGACCACCCGGATGAACCGTCGGCAGTTGCAGGGAGGAGCGGTATGAGCGGCACCGAGGTGCTCCGGCTGGAGTCGGTGCGCAAGACCTTCGGCGGGCAGGTGGTGCTGCGTGACGTGGACCTGGCCGTGCCCGAGCACTCGGTGACCGCGCTGATCGGGGCGTCCGGCTCCGGGAAGTCGACGCTGCTGCGGTGCGTCAACCTGCTCGAGGGGATCGACGACGGGGCGATCTTCCTGGACGGCGAGGAGATCACCGACCCGCGCGCGGACGAGGACGCCGTGCGCCGCCGGATCGGGGTGGTGTTCCAGTCGTACAACCTATTCCCGCACATGACGGTGCTGGAGAACATCACGCTCGCGCCGCGCCGGGTGCACCGGGTCGGTCGGGCGGAGGCCGAGGCGAGGGCGCTGGAGCTGCTGGACCGGCTCGGGCTGGCGGGCAAGGCCGGGGAGTACCCGGACCGGCTCTCCGGCGGGCAGCAGCAGCGCGTCGCCATCGTGCGGGCACTGGCGGCCGGGCCCCGGCTGCTGCTGCTCGACGAGATCACCGCGGCGCTCGACCCCGTGCTGGTCGGCGAGGTGCTGTCGGTGGTCCGGGACCTCAAGGAGCAGGGGATGACGATGGTCCTCTCCACCCATGAGATGGGCTTCGCCCGCGAGGTCGCCGACCAGGTCTGCTTCCTGGACGGCGGGGTGGTGCTCGAACAGGGGCCGCCGGAGCAGGTGTTCGGGGAGCCGCGCGAGGAGCGGACCCGGCAGTTCCTCAGCCGGGTGATGGCCTCGGGGCGACTCCAGGGCTGAACGGGCCGTGGGGCGGTCCGGGTCGGATGGCGCGAAGCGGGTCGCGTGGCGCGAAGCGGGTCGTGCGAGGCCGGGGACGGTTGCGTGAGAAGGGCCGCACCACAGTGAGCACCACTGTGCGCCCCCGCACGCGCCTGTCCGCGCCGGGCCCACAGCGGTGATCATGGACGGACGACCGTCGCTGCGCCCGCCGCCCCGGGAGGTTGCCGTTGTCCGGACCCACCCTGGTCGACTGGCTCCTCGCCCTCCTCACCGCCACCGCCGGCGTCCACTGCCTGACCCGGCTGCGGCACTCACCCTCCCCGCCCGGCGCCGCTCCCGGCCCCGCCCGTCGGCCGCCGCACGCCCGGGAGTCCGACGCCGCCGAGGCCCTGATGGGGTTCGGCATGGCGGCGATGGCCGTCACCGGTGCGACCGTCCCCGCCGTCGTCTGGGCCGGCCTGTTCGGCCTGCCCGCCGCCGGCTTCCTCCTCGCCGCGCTGTACGCCCCCACCGGCCGAGCACACCGGCTGCACCACGCGGTCGGCGCGCTCGCCATGACGTACACGGCCCTCGCGATGACCGCCTCCCCCGCCGGGCACCACCACCACGCCGCCGTCCACGGCGCGCCGCCGCTGACCGGCGCCCTGCTGCTCTACTTCGGCGGGTACTCCCTGTGGGCCGGTGCCCGACTGCTGCCCGCCGGCACCCTCGCGCTCGGGACCTCGGGCCTGCCGCAGGCGTGCCGGCTCACCATGGGCATCGGCATGTTCGCCATGCTCCTGACCATGTGACGCCCGGGCTGCTCACTCCCGCACCCACCGGACGCCGTACGCCGGTCGCCGGGTCGTCGCCCAACCACTGCCCTCGCGCGTGGCATTGGTCACTGGCTGACCGAAAGCCGTACCACCGGGCGTCGACAGCGCCTAGGTTGGCAGGGAGCGCGCTGTCGCGTTCCGCGCATACCCGGGGAGCCCATGGGATGACCACCCTGATCGGCCTGCTGCTGCTCGGACTGCTGCTCTCGACCGTCGCGCCCCGCCGACTGGCCCGGGCCCGATGGGTCGAGCGCGAACCCGTGCTGGCGCTGCTGGTGTGGCAGTGCCTGGTGACGGCCGTGCTGCTGTGCTGCGCGCTGGGCCTGGTCCTCGCGGCCTCCGCCGCCATGCCCGAGCTGCGCGAGCTGGTGTTCGCCGGCGCCCCGCACGGCGTCGAGGCCGCGTACGGTCTCCAGGACGCCGAGGGCTGGGGCCGGCTGTGCGCCGTGGTGCTCGCGGCGGGCGCCCTGCGGACGGTGCTGGCGCTCACCCGGGAGGCCTGGACGGCGAAGGCGCTGCGCAATCGCCGGCACGCCCAACTGGCGACCCGCGCGCCCGAGTTGCCTGAGGCGATCGCGGCCGCGCGCAGCCGCCGGGAGCGGCTGGTGGTGCTGGAGAACGTCCGCCCCGAAGCCTGGTCGCTGCCCGGCCCGGACTCCCGCCTGGTGGTCACCACCGGCGCTCTCCAGCAGCTCACCGCCCGGGAGTTGGCCGCCGTGCTGAGCCACGAGCGCGGTCACGTCCGGGCCCGGCACCACCTGCTCCAGCAGGTCGCCGGGGCGCTGGCCGCCGGCTTCCCCGGCGTCGGCGTGTTCAGCGCCTTCCGGGACCAGGTCGAGGAACTGATCGAGCTGGCGGCCGACGACCGGGCCGCCCGCCGCCACGGCCGGCACACCACCGCCCTCGCGCTGGCCGAACTGAACCTGGACCGCGGGGTGTTCGGCTCCTGCCCGCCCGGTCTGGCGCAGTCCCCGAAGCGGGTCGACCGGCTGCTCGCGGGCCGTCCGCGGCTGTCCGTGCCGCACCGGCTGCGGCTTACCTTGTTCGCCCTCGCCGCGCCCGCCGCAGCCGTCCTGCTGGCCGTCGCTCCCGGTCTCAATTCGATGTTCTGAGAGGTTTGCTGACGCCTGGTCAGTCGTCCTGGGGTTCCGCGCAGACCGGCCCGATCTCTCCGACGAGGGTGAGCCCGAGCACCTCCCGGTGAAGCGGCCTGGCCTGCTCGTAACGCTCCCGCCCGGCCTCGGTCAGGGTCAGCATGATGCCCCGGCGGTCGCTCTCGCACATGGCCCGGGAGACCAGCCCGGCCTTCTCCAGCCGGGCGATCAGCCGGGAGAGGGCGCTCTGGCTCAGGTGGACGGTGGGCGCCAGATCGGCCACCCGCAGCGAGGGAAGGCCCTCCGCCTCACACCCCTCCACCAGGCGCTCCAGCACCTCGAACTCGCTCATGCCCAGCCCGAACTTGTCGCCCAGCTCGCGGTCGAGCAAGCAGGCGGTAGCGGCGTGCCGGGCCAACAGGTCGCGCCACTGCGCGACCAGACCGGCTTCGGTCGGCGAGTCGAGCGCCCGGGAGGGGAGTTCTGCCACGCGGCCACCCTAGCACATGCATCGACAACTTATGCGTTCACATCTAATTCATTTGCATTGAATGCATATGCATGTACTGTCCTCCCCATGACCACCGCGACCGTCACGTCATCCGACGCATCGTCAACCAGCGGGCTGCACTGGACACCCCGCCTCTGGGGCACCCTGATCGTGCTCTGCGCCGCCATGTTCCTGGACGCCCTGGACGTCTCGATGGTGGGCGTCGCCCTCCCCTCGATCGGCTCCGAACTGCACCTCTCGACCTCCACCCTGCAGTGGGTGGTCTCCGGCTACGTCCTCGGCTACGGCGGCCTGCTGCTGCTCGGCGGCCGCGCCGCCGACCTGCTCGGCCGCCGCCGGGTCTTCCTCGTCGCCCTGACCGCCTTCGCCCTCGCCTCGCTCGTCGGCGGCCTGGTCGACGACGGCGGTCTGCTCATCGCGGCACGCTTCCTCAAGGGCGTCAGCGCCGCCTTCACCGCCCCGGCCGGCCTGTCGATCATCACCACGACCTTCGCCGAGGGCCCCGCCCGCAACCGGGCGCTGTCGATCTACACCACCTGCGGCGCCAGCGGGTTCTCCCTCGGCCTGGTGCTGAGCGGCCTGCTCACCTCCGTCGGCTGGCGCTGGACCTTCCTGATGCCCGTCCCGGTCGCGCTGCTCGCCCTCGCCTTCGCGGTGCGCCTGCTCCCCCGCCCGACCGAGGAGCGCGCCGAGGGCGGCTACGACGTGTTCGGCGCGATCACCGGCACCGCGACCGTCCTGCTCCTGGTGTTCACCGTCACCGAGGCCCAGGGCGCCGGCTGGCTGAGCCTGCGCACCCTCGGATCACTGGCCGTGGTGATCGCGCTGGCCACCGCCTTCCTGCTGATCGAGAGCCGCGCCGCCCACCCGCTGGTCCGGCTCGGCATCTTCCGCAACGGCTCGGTGGCCCGGGCCAACGTGGTCGCCTTCACGATGACCGGCGCGTACGGCGGCTTCCAGTTCGTCGTCACGCTCTACCTGCAGCACCTGCTCGGCTGGTCCGCCCTGCAGATGGCCCTCGGGCTGCTGCCCGCCGGTGCGTTCATCGCGCTCTCGGCGCCGTTCATGGGACCGATCGTCGACCGCTTCGGCACCGCCCGGCTGCTGCCGATCGGCCTGCTCGCGCTGGCCGCGGCCTTCGCCCTGTTCCTGCGCCTGGACGAGCACAGCTCCTACCTGACGCTGGTGCTGCCCTCGATGCTGCTGCTCGGCGTCGGCTTCGCGCTGGCCTTCCCCTCGGTGAACATCGCCGCCACCGACGGCGTGGCCGACGAGGAGCAGGGCCTGGCCTCGGGCCTCGTGAACACCGCGATCCAGGTCGGCACCGCGGTGGTGCTGGCCGGAGCGACCGCGATGATCACGGCCGGCAGCGCGGGCGGCGACAGCCCGCAGGCGCAGTTGGACGGCTACCGGCCGGCGCTGGCCCTCGTGACGGCGGTCGCCCTGGTCGGCCTGCTGATCGCCGCGGTCGGCGCCCTGCTGGGCCGGCGACGGAATTCAACTCCCGTAGTGGTCCCGGACTATGATTATTCGCCTGCCGGGCCGACCACGGCCCGGGCCGAGCTCCTGACCAAGCGCTGACCGTACCGGCCTTCGCCCACGACCGACCCCTGGTCGCGGACCCCCGGCGCCGGCTCCACCAAACCCCCGTGTTGGTGGAGCCGGCCGTCTTCGTCGTCCGGCCGCGCGGCCGGCGCCCCTCAGGGAACGGTTCCACGGCGCGACCGCCGGCTCCGCAAGTATATTGGCCCGGAGCCAACGAACGTTCGGAGCTGACACGATGGCACCTCGTGGGGATTCGGTCAATGAGGAGATGCGGCAACGCTCCCGTCGACGCATCATGCGGGCCACCGTGGAACTCGTTGACCAGCGCGGCTACGCGGGCACCACGCTGACCGACATCGCCGAACGGGCCGGGCTCGCCCGCGGCCTGGTCTCGTACTACTTCGACGGCAAACGGCTGCTGATGCAGTCCGCGACGCACCGGATGATGCACCAGGCGCTGTCCGGCGCGCTGGCCGAACTGGCACCCGGCGCCTCGCCCGAGGACCGGCTGGCCCGGGCCATCGACGCCGTGCTCGGGCTGGCGCTGGACCACCCCCGGGTCATGCGCTCACACCTGGCGCTGATCCTCGACCCGGACACCGGCGCCTTCGTCCAGGACCCGGAACAACAGCAGCTCGGCGCCATCCTCCAGGGCCTGCTGGACGACTGGGGCGCGCCCGATCCGGCGGCCGAGCACGCGGTGCTGCGCAGCGCGCTGATGGGCGGCTGCATCGGTGTGCTGCTGCCGGGCGCGGAGGTCCCGCTGGCGCCGATCCGGGCCGACCTGTTCCGCCGCTACGGCCTGGCCTGGGAACTGGGCCGTCCCCCGCAGCCGCTGCCGCCGGAGCACGAACGGCCGCCCGCCCGCGGGTGACGGCGGGTGGACGGCGGGGGTGGACGGCCGGTGACGGACGGCTGGTGACGACGGCCGGTGACGGATGGCGGGTGGACGGCGGTCGCCGAGAGCCGGCGAGCCGGCGAGCCGGCGAGCCGGCGTCGTCCGGGTCCGGCGGCCGAGCGGAGTCGGGGCCTGCGGCGGCCCTGCCGAGCCGGGGCTCAGCGCTCCTTCAGGATCGAGGCCAGCAGGTCTATGGTGCGCTCGGGGGTGAGGCTGTCCACGCAGAGCCGCTCCATGACCTGGATGTAGGCGTCGACGTCATCGCGCTTGTCCAGGTAGAGCGCACTGGTGAGCTGCTCCAGGTAGACCACGTCGGCGAGGTCCTGCTCGGGGAAGCGCAGGATGGTGAAGGCGCCGGACTCCCCGGCGTGCGCGCCGAAGCGGAAGGGCATGACCTGGATCACCACGTTGGCCTGCTCGGCGACGTCGATCAGGTACTGGACCTGACCGCGCATCACCTTGGGCCCGCCGACGGGCCGGCGCAGCGCCGCCTCGTCGATCACCGCCCACAGGCGCGGGTTGGCGCCCTCGGTCAGCAGCTTCTGGCGGCGCAGCCGGAGGCTGACCCGCCGCTCGACCTCCTCCTCGCTGATGACCGGCCGACTCTGACCGAAAACCGCCCGTGCGTACTCCTCGGACTGCAGCAGTCCGGGGATGAACTGCACCTCGTAGGTGCGGATCAGCTGGGCGGCCTCCTCAAGGCCGACGTAGGTCTGGAACCAGCCCGGGAGCACGTCGTTGAAACTGTGCCACCAGCCGGACTTGTTGGCCTCGCGGACCAGGCCGAGCAGGGCCTCCCGCTCCAGGCCGTCGTCCACGCCGTAGAGACTGAGCAGGTCCGCGACGTCGCGCTCCTTGAAGGAGACGCGGCCCAGTTCCATGCGGCTGATCTTGGACTCGGAAGCGCGGATCGCGTAGCCCGCGTCCTCACGGGTGATGCCGCGCGCCTCACGTAGGCGACGCAGCTGCGAGCCAAGGAGGATCCGGCGGACCATCGAGCCGCCGCCCGGCTGAACTGTGGTCATGCGGTCGAAACCTCCACCTAGGGCAAACAGCGCACAGTCTGCCATCAGTTGAGCGCTCACGGTGCCGATACTGACGGATGTTCCTATCAGTTCCGCACTCCGCACACCAGGATGCACGTGCATCCGGCGCTTGCATATGCCAATTGTGCGACTGCACGTGAATCGACTCTTGCATCTGCAGTGAGCGCACACCACCATGGTGCACGTGCACCTGCACATCCCTGGCAATCCCGCGGGCTCCGCGTCGACCCCACGCGCGACTCCGTGCACCGACCCGGCGTCCCACGCACCGTCGGGCGTTCGAGTGCGCGGGCGCCTGGTCGAGGGGGCGGCCGAGCGGCCGAGCGAGTCGGAGGTGACCGGCATGACCCCGGCGGGTCCAGCCGTGTCCGCCCCCTTATGGGAGGAGCTCTTCATGAGCACCGGTACGGCTTTGGCGGTTGACCCCCATGTGGTCACCTGTACGCTCGCTCCTCGCTTCGAATCGGTCAGAACCGCGCGCGACTTCACCCGGACCGCCCTTCAGCGTTGGAGCCTCATGGAGCTGTTCGACGATGTCGCGCTGGTGGCCTCGGAACTCGTGACCAATGCGCTCCGGCACGCGATCGGCGCACGGCCCGACCGGTCGGGCTGCGCCCTGGGCGAGTACGACTTTCCCACACAGCCGACCGCGGACGGACGGCTGCCGATCCGAATAAGCCTGGTGCACCGCGCGCCCCAGGTGGTCTGCGCGGTGAGCGATCCGAGCAGCATCGGACCGGTCGCCCGGGAAGCGGACTTCGTGGCGGAATCCGGCCGCGGGCTGCACCTGGTGGAGTCGTTCAGCCGTTCCTGGGGCTGGCACCCGCTGGGCAGCGGCAAAGTGGTCTGGGCCGTGTTCGAGGCCGAGCCGGCCACGGGCGTCGGGTTCGACGGACAGGTCGAAGTCGGTGGACGGCACCGGCGTTCGGCCTAGCGCCGCCCGGCACACGGCCGGCCGAAGGACGACCCGGGAGGACCACACCCCGGGCCCTTCCCCACGGCCCACGGGCTCTTTCACGCGGCGCACGGGCCTTTCCGCACGGCCCGCAACCCACCGGCCGCGCGGAGCGTTCCGGGAAAGAGACGCCCGGAGAAAAAGACAAAGGCCGTCGCGGTGTCAGCACCCACGACGGCCCCCCGATGGTGGAGCAGCGGCCGGTCAGACGGCCAGGTGGTCGAACTCCCCGTCCTTGGCCCCCAGCAGCAGGGCCGCGATCTCGGCCCGGGTGTAGATGAGCGCCGGACCGTCCGGGAAGCGCGAGTTGCGCATCGCGACGTCGCCGCCGGGCAGGGCCGCGAACTCGACGCAGTTGCCCTGGGAGTTGCTGTGCCGGCTCTTCTGCCAGACCACCCCCTCGAGGTCGGTGGCGGCCATCCCGTTGTAGGTGTGGTCAGAGCCGTGTGTGTCATGCGAGTCGTGCATAGAAGTCTCCCGAAGAGCTCCGGAGTTGTCGTCCAGCGCGGCGCCCCGGCACCGCCGAACGAACGGACCGGCCCCGTACCGGTCCGGCACAACGCCTCACTTGACGCGATGATAGCCGCAGTGCACGTGCATCAGCACGGGACGTTGCAGGTGCATGAGGCCTTTTACCGGTCGCCCCGAACTCTTCACGACCCCTTCTCCTGACGGTACGTAAACGGACATAGCCGAGTGAATCGACGAGCCGGCGATAACCGGCCGTGAGCGACCCCCCGCTAAATGTTGATCTTCGAATGCCCGGAGTCGCACCGCCGTGACGCTCCGTCAGACGCCCCTCCGGTTGTGAGACATCTCACGCGCCCCACATGCAACGCGACCGCCTGCGGCACACGTCAAGGCAACTGCGGGCGAGCACTCGGGCGTTGGGCGAGGAATGTCCGGATTGTAGGCAAAGCGCCCGGACCGGTGCGGCGGGAACACGACCCGCGCACCACGACCGCTCCAAACCCGTACGGCGGCCGACTGTAGGCCTGACAGGCAGATGTCCTACGATCTCCGGCATGAGCACCGCAGCCATCCCGGGCGCGCCACTGCCCGTCCGCACTCCAGGCTCCCGTGCGCGGGGGCGCCACCGCCGCCCTGAGCGCCCCGAGATCCCCACCGGCTCGCCGGCCCTGGTGCTCGCCGTGCCCGCGATCGCCGGGCCCGAGTCCCGTTCGGTCGTGGAGGAACTGCTCTCGATCGTCCGCAGCGAGCACACCGGCGTCCAGGCGGCGGTCGGCTACCTCCCCGCCGACGGCGCCGCGGGCAGGGGCGGGGACGAGCGCACCGTCGCCGAGCTGTTGGCCGGGGCCGCCGAGGCGGGCCTGCCGACGCCCGTCGTCGTGCCGCTGGTGCCGGGGCCGCACGGATTCCTGGCCGGACTGCACGCCATCGCCGCCGAGTACGGCGCGACCGTCACCGACGCGCTGGGCCCGCACCCGCTGCTGGCCGAGGCCGTGCACGTACGGCTCTCCGAGGCCGGGCTGGCCCGGGCCGACCGGGCCCGGCTGTTCGCCATCGCGACCGCCGCGGACGGCGTGGTCCTGACCACCGTGGGCGGCGAGGACGCAGCCGCCGCGGCCGGGATCACCGGTGTGCTGCTGGCCGCCCGGCTGGCCGTCCCGGTGGTCGCCGCCGCGCTCGACGTACCCGGCTCGGTCGCCGGGGCCGTCAACCACCTCAAGGAGACCGGCTCCCAGCGCCCGGCGCTGGCCCCGCTGGTGATCGGCCCCGAGGCGGACTCGGAGCTGCTCGCCACGGCCGCCGAGGAAACCGGCTGCCCCTCGGCCGCGCCGCTGGGCGCCTACCCGGCCATCGGCCAGCTGATCGCCTCCACCTACCTGGCCGCGCTGCCGATGCCGTCCCCGGAGGAGCTGGCCCGGGCCGAGGAGGAGGCCGCGGCGGCCGAGGAGGGCTCCCGCGGCGCCCACGCGGCCGCCCAGGGGCCTCTGGAGGCCTGACAGGCGGCCTCCGGGCCCGCCGGTCGCGCCACTTGTCGCGCTCGTCCCGCATCGAAGGTCCGAAGGGCCCGGAACGGCTTCGTTCCGGGCCCTTCGGCTTGCCCGCGCCCGCACTCCCGCTCCCGCCCCGTCCGGTTGTCCTGGTACGGGAAATAAAGGAGATAGGGGTGCGATCGGGCGTGATGTCCGATCTGTCGCGCTTTCGGACCGGAATGCCGGGACCGTTTTCCGGCGCTCGTTCCATCGCCACCGGCCGCCGCCACGGCGCGCCCGTCACGCTCGTCGACAGCCCGTCAGCCCGTTTCTGAGGCGGAGACAATTTCGCGGGTCCGCAAGTGGATTATCGGAAAACGATCATTTTTGATCACGACCGAAGTCCGATTTGACTGTTTTCCGTAAACCGTGATGCACATCACAGATGTTTGCAGTTTGAACTTAAGTCTGCTTAACGTGCTCCCCGTTCGTGACCACACGGACCCAGTTCATCCGCAACGCCGAATCCTGCCGTCGGATGTCCTGGCAGCGCGAAAACGCACCACGGCAGGAGCGGGGGAACCACAGGTAAGTCGCCCCGGGCCGTTCTTCGGAACGGTCCAGGGCTAGGGGTGAAGCCGCGCCCACAGCGCGGCCGGGCAACTCCGGCCCGAATCCGACAGCTCACCTCGCAGGCGTGGGAGAGGACCGCGTCTTCATGCTGCCCACCAACGGCACCCGCCTGTCCGGCCGTACCCGTCGCGTGATCGCCGCCCTCGGCGTCGCGGGCGTCGGCCTCACCATCCCCTGCCTCACCACCGGCACCGCCAACGCCGCCTCCGTCGCCACCTGGGACAAGGTCGCCCAGTGCGAGAGCGGCGGCAACTGGAGCATCAACACCGGCAACGGCTTCTTCGGCGGCCTGCAGTTCACCTCCAGCACCTGGGCCGCCTTCGGTGGCACCTCGTACGCCCCGCAGGCCAACCAGGCCACCAAGGACCAGCAGATCGCCGTCGCCGAGAAGGTCCTCGCCTCCCAGGGCCCCGGTGCCTGGCCCGTCTGCTCCATCCAGGCCGGTCTGACCAAGGGCGGCGCCCCGGCGGCCGTCGACACCTCGGCCGGCACCGCCGCCAAGCCCGCCGCCAAGCCCGCGCAGACCCAGGCCCCGGCCGCGAAGCCCGCCCAGCCGGCCGCGCCCGCCCCGGAGCAGGCGCAGCCCTCCACCGACTCCGCCAAGGGCACCTGGGCGCAGCAGCGCCAGGCCCACGCCCAGAACGGCGACTACACCGTCGTCGCGGGCGACTGGCTGTCCTCGATCGCCGACAAGCACAAGGTCCAGGGCGGCTGGCAGCGGCTGTACGAGCTCAACCGCAGCACCCTGACCGACGGCCCGAACACCATCTACCCGGGCCAGCACCTGACCTTCGGTGACGGCGACCAGGCCCAGGCCGACCAGTCCTCCACCTCCGGCTCGGACTTCAACTGGTTCAACCGCTCCCAGAAGGCCGGTCAGGCCGCGAACGGCGGTGCCGTGAACGCCCAGCCGACCGCCCAGGCCTCGAAGCCGGCCGCCCCGGCGCAGACCCAGGCTCCGGCCCAGGCCGCCACCGGCAGCATGGCGGCCGCGGTGTCCTTCGCCGAGTCCCAGGTCGGCCAGGCCTACGTCTACGGCGGCACCGGCAACGGCGGTTGGGACTGCTCCGGCCTCACCCAGGCCGCGCTGCGTGCCGCGGGGATCAGCATCCCGCGCGTCGCCGCCGACCAGGCCGCCGCCAGCACCCACGTCTCGCTGGACAGCCTCCAGCCGGGCGACCTGCTCTTCTGGTCCAACAACGGCCAGGACTCCGGCGTGTACCACGTCGCGATCTACGTCGGCGGCGGCAAGTACGTCGAGGCCGCCAACCCGAGCGCGGGCGTCCGCGAGCAGACCGTCGCCAACTGGGCCCCGGACTTCGCCGGCCGGGTCTGAGGCAACGGCCCACGGCTGACGGGCGACGGCTGACAGCTAACAGCCGACAGATAACAGATAACAGATTTCATCATCTGTCATCTGTCCGCCGTTGCCCGGACGCTGACCACCCGCCACCCCCGGCAAAGCCCGGGGGTGGCGGTGGCGTCTTTGTCCTCGCCCGCCGAAAGGCCGCCCCAGCCGCCACGCCGCAAAAGCGGCGCCACACGCCGACGGGCGAGCTCCGGAGAGCAACTGCTCTCCGGAGCCCGCCCGTTCACGGCGCTACCGTCCCCGGCGCTTCCCCGCCGGTTGCTCAGCGCGCGCAGGCCCCCGTGGACCCGCGCATCACCAACTCCGGCTGGAACATGAACTCCCCGCGCTGGGCGGCGTTCCCGCCGACCTCCTCCAGCAGCGCGTCCACCGCCGCCGTGGCCATCGCCTCCACCGGCTGGCGGATCGTGGTCAACGGCGGCTCGGTGAAGGCGATCAGCGGCGAGTCGTCGAAGCCGACCACCGACACGTCCTGCGGCACCGACAGCCCCCGCTGCCGCACCGCCCGGATCGCCCCGAGCGCCATCATGTCGCTCCCGCACACGATCGCCGTGCAGCCCTTGTCGAGCAGCGCCCCGGCCGCCGCGTGCCCGCCCTCCACGCTGAAGAGCGTGTGGTGGACGAGTTCCTCGGCCTCCTCCAGGCTGCGCCCGAGCACCTCGCGCATCGCGGCCGTGAAGCCCTCGATCTTGCGCAGCACCGGCACGTACCGCCGCTGCCCGACAGCCAGCCCGATCCGCTCGTGCCCGAGTTCCGCCAGGTGCTGGACGGCCATCCACATCGCGGACCGGTCGTCCGGCGAGATGAACGGTGCGTCGATCCGCTCGCTGTAGCCGTTGATCAGCACGAACGGCACCCCGCGCCCGGCCAGTCGGGCGTAGCGGTCGTGGTCGGCGGTGCTGTCGGCGTGCAGCCCGGAGACGAAGACGATGCCCGCCACGCCCCGGTCGACCAGCATCTCGACCAGTTCGTCCTCGGTGGACCCGCCCGGCGTCTGGGTGCACAGCACCGGCGTGTAGCCGTGCCGGCTGAGCACCTGCTCGATCACCTGCGCCAGCGCGGGGAAGATCGGGTTGCTCAACTCCGGCGTGATCAGTCCGATCAGTCCGGCGCTGCGCTGGCGCAGGCGGGTCGGCCGCTCGTAACCGAGCACGTCGAGCGCCGCCAGCACGGTCTGCCGGGTCGCGGCGGAGACGTTCGCCTTGCCGTTGAGTACGCGGGAGACGGTGGCTTCGCTGACCCCCGCCTGCGCCGCGATGTCTGAGAGTCGCGCCGTAGTCACGGTCCCAGAGCCTATTGCAACCACGTCAGACCGCCCACCAGCCGGTGCTGTCCGGAGCGAGCACCGTCTCGCCGCCGTCCACCACGAGTTCGGTCGAGCCGAGCAGCAGCCGACCGGGCGCCGCCATCCGCACCGGTTCGCCGGTGGTGTTCACGGTGCACACGAAGGAGCCGCGGCGGAACACCAAGGTGCCCTCGGGGGCGTTCAGCCACTCGACCTCGGTGCCGGCGCCCAGGTCCGGCTGGGACCGGCGCACGGCCAGCGCGCTGCGGTACAGCTCCAGGGTGGACGTCGGGTCGCCGGTCTGCGCCTCGACGCTGAGCTCGGCCCACTCGGCCGGCTGCGGCAGCCAGGACGGTCCGCCCGGCACCGGCCCGAAGCCGTACGGGGCCTCGGTGCCGGACCACGGGATCGGGACGCGGCAGCCGTCGCGGTAGCCGTCCTGCCCGGCCTGGCGGAAGAAGGACGGGTCCTGGCGGACCTCGTCCGGCAGGTCGGTGACGTCCGGCAGGCCGAGTTCCTCGCCCTGGTAGACGTACGCGGAGCCGGGCAGCGCGAGCATCAGCAGGCTGGCGGCGCGGGCGCGGCGCAGGCCCAGCTCGCGGTCGCCGGGGGTGCGGATCTGGGTGCCGAGGCCGGGCTCGTTGGCGAACCGGGTGGCGTGCCGGGTGACGTCGTGGTTGGACAGCACCCAGGTGGTGGGGGCGTCGACGGGGCGCATCGAGTCGAGCGACAGGTCGATCACCTCGCGCAGCGCGGCGGCGTCCCAATCGGTGCCCAGGTACTGGAAGTTGAAGGCCTGGTGCAGTTCGTCGGGCCGGACGTAGTTGGCGGTGCGCTGGACGGTCGGGGTCCAGGCCTCGGCGACGCCGATCCGCTGGCCCGGGTACTCGTCGAGGATCTTGCGCCAGCTGCGGTAGATCTCGTGCACGCCGTCCTGGTCGAAGAACGGCATGACGTCGTTGCCGAGCAGCTTGAGCTGGTCGGCGCCGCCGAGGTCGGGCAGGCCGGGGGCCTTGACCAGGCCGTGGGCGACGTCGATGCGGAAGCCGTCCACGCCCATGTCGAGCCAGAACCGCAGGATCGAGCGGAACTCGTCGGCGACGGCCTGGTTCTCCCAGTTGAAGTCGGGCTGCTCGGGGGCGAAGAGGTGCAGGTACCAGTCGCCGGGGGTGCCGTCCGGGTTCTCGGTGCGGGTCCAGGCCGGGCCGCCGAAGATGGACTCCCAGTCGTTGGGCGGCAGTTCGCCGTTCTCGCCCTTGCCGGGGCGGAAGTGGTAGCGCTCGCGCAGCGGGGACGCGGGGCCTTCGCGCAGGGCGCGCTGGAACCACTCGTGCTGGTCCGAGGAGTGGTTGGGGACGAGGTCGACGATGATCCGCAGGCCCAGCTCGTGGGCGTCCCGGATCAGGGCGTCCGCGTCCAGCAGGGTGCCGAACATCGGGTCCACCGCGCGGTAGTCGGCGACGTCGTAGCCGGCGTCCGCCTGCGGCGAGGCGTAGAACGGGGAGAGCCAGACGGCGTCCACGCCGAGGTCGCGCAGGTACGGCAGGCGGCTGCGGATGCCGGGCAGGTCGCCCATGCCGTCCCCGTTGGAGTCGGCGAAGCTGCGCGGGTACACCTGGTAGATGACCGCGTCCCGCCACCAGCCTCTGGACGCGCTGACGTTCGCCTCGTGAGCGGTGTCGGCGGCGGGCCGGGAGGTGTCGGCCAGGTTCTGGGTCATGGACGAAATCCCTTGGGGACTAGAGGAGCGGAGAACGCCGGGTCTGCGGGCGGCGCCGGGACGCGGAGTCGGCGCCGGTGCGCGCAGCGGCGTTACGACTTGGAGGCACCGGCGGTCAGGCCGGTGACCAGGTGGCGCTGCACCAGGTAGAAGAAGGCCGCGGACGGGACGGCGATCAGCACGGCGGTCGCGGCCATCAGGTTCCACTGGGCGTCGTGCTCGCTGACGAAGGTCTGCAGGCCGACGGCCAGCGTGTACTTGTCGGAGCTGAGCATGAAGGTGGAGGCGAACGGCACCTCGGCCCAGTAGGTGAGGAAGGAGTAGAAGGCGGCGACCGCCAGGCCCGGCCGGGCGAGCGGCAGCACCAGCCGCCAGAAGGTGCCGAACGGGGTGAGCCCGTCGACCCGGCCGGCCTCGTCGATCTCGACCGGGATGGTGTCGAAGTAGCCCTTCAGCAGCCAGGCGCAGTACGGCACGGTGGTGGTCGAGTAGACCAGGATCAGGCCGGTGTAGCTGTCCAGCAGGCCGAGTTCGGAGAGCATCGTGTACATCGGCACGATCAGCACCGCGATCGGGAACATCTGGGTGACCAGCAGCGACCACATCAGCGGCTTGTGCCCCGGGAATTTCATCCGGGAGACGGCGTAGCCGGTGGTGGCGGCGACCATCACGCCGAACACGGTGGTGATGCCGGAGACCAGCACGGCGTTGCCGAACCAGGTGAAGAAGTCGGTGTCGGCCAGCACGTGCTGGTAGTTCGACAGCGTGAGCTTGTCGAGGATCTGGCCGGGGTGGAGGTAGTCGGTCTTGTCCGGTCCGAGCGAGACGAACAGGATCCACGCGACCGGGAACAACGCGATCAGTCCGGCGAGGATCAGGGCGCCGTGGGACAGCGCCTTGCCCAGCGGGCCGCTCTCGCCGCGCGGGCGGACCCTGGCCGGCCTGGCGCTCGGGGCCGTGGTCGGCGCGGCGGCGGCCGGGCGTTCGGTGGTGGTGCTCATCGGGGTTACCTGCCTTCGTGGGTCAACTGGGTCCGGGGCCTCAGCCGTTGGCCTGCTCGTTGCGGGCGAGCCAGCGCCGGTAGAAGGCGGTGAAGACGATCAGGATGGACAGCAGGATCACGCCGTAGGCGGCGGACTGCGCGTAGTCCCGGGGGATCTGGCCGAAGCCGAGGCGGTAGGCCCAGGTGACCAGCAGTTGGGCGTCCGGAGCACCGCTGCCGAAGAGCAGGAAGATGACGTTGAACTGGTTGAACGTCCAGATCACGCCGAGCAGCACGACGGTGGAGGAGACGGTGCGCAGCCCGGGGAGGGTGACGTAGCGGAACTGCTGCCAACGGCTGGCGCCGTCCATCTCGGCGGCCTCGTACAGCTCGGCCGGGATCGACTGCAGCCCGCCGAGCAGCGAGATCATCATGAACGGCACGCCGGCCCAGGTGTTGACCAGGATGGCGGCCGCCTTCTGCGCCCACGGGTCGGTGAGCCAGCCGGGCTGGGGCAGGTGCAGGGCGGAGAGCGCGCTGTTGACGACGCCGCCGTCCGAGAGCATCAGGCGCCAGGAGAAGACGGTGACGAAGGTCGGCACGGCCCAGGGCAGGATGAGCAGCATCCGGTAGACGGCGCGCCCGCGCAGCTTCTTGTTGAGCAGCAGGGCGAGGCCGAGGCCGAGGGTGTAGTGCAGGAAGACGCAGATGCCCGTCCAGGCGATGGTCCACACGAAGTGCGACCAGAAGCGGTCGTACGAGCCGGGGCCCCACAGGATGTCGGCGTAGTTGTGGAGTCCGACGAAGTCGTAGCTGGCCGGGATCTCGTTGACGCCGATCGTGCGGGCGACGTTGAGGCTGTTGGCGTTCGTGAGGGTGAGCCAGAGGCCTTGGGCGAGCGGGTAGAGCACCAGGACGCCGAGCACCAGCACGACCGGGGCGGTCATCGCGTAGGCGTACCAGTGCTTGGCGTAGGAGCGCTTGAGGCGTGCCAGCGGGCCCGGACGCTGATCGCGCTCCCGGCTGCCCTTGCCGGTGGCGCCCTGGACGGCGACTGACATCGTTTGCACCTTCTCGGGGGGATTCTCGGGGGAGCCGACGGCCCGGGGGGGGGGGGGGGGGGGGGGGGGGGGGGGGGGGGGGGGGGGGGAGGGAGGGAGGGGGGGGGGGGGGGGGGGGGGGTTCTTCTATCCTTTG
>NZ_JBVHXY010000035.1:22613-32670 GCF_055569215.1 Kitasatospora sp. NPDC029312
CCTTTCCCCCTTTCCCCCCCTCCCCCTCGCTCCCTCCCCCCCCCCCCCCCCCCCCCCCCCCCGCCCCCCCCCCCCCGGGCCCGGGGACTACTTGGCGAAGCCCGGCAGGAGCTTGGCGTAGTCGGTGGCGACGGTGTTCAGCGCGTCCTGGGTGCCGGTGCCCTGGAGGGTCTTGCCGAGGTTCTCGCCGAGGGAGGAGAACAGCGAGCTGTACTCGGGCAGTTCGGGGCGCGGCTTGGCGCTGGCGAGGATGCCCTGGAAGCCGGCGATGCCCGGGTCGGCCTTGACGTCGGCGGTGAAGGCGTCGGAGCGGGTCGGCAGGGTGGAGTTCTTCTGCGCGATGAAGGCCTGGCTCTCGGCCGAGGTCATGAAGGCGGCGAACTTCTCGGCGGCGGCCTTGTGGGCCTTGTCCGCACCGGCGTAGACCGAGATGTTGTGACCGCCGGTGGGGGCGCCGGCCTTGCCGCTGGAGCCGGCCGGGACGGCGGCGATGCCGAGGTTGTTCTTGTCGGCGAAGGCGGAGCCCTTGTAGATGTTGGTGATCTCCCAGGGGCCCTGGACGATCGCCGCGACCTTGCCGCTGTTGAAGGCGTCCATCATGTGGGCGTAGGCGTCGGTGGTGACGTCGGCCTTGGCCAGGCCGGGGCCGTTGAACATCGACTTGTAGGTCTCGACGGCCTTGACGGCCTCCGGCGAGGTGACGGTGATCTTCTTGCCGGCGGCGTCGACGGTGTCGGTGCCCTCGCCGAACAGGAACGGCATCGCGTAGTAGCCGTCCGCGGCCTTCAGCCAGAAGCCGTCCACGCCGGCCTTGTCCTTGATCGCGGCGGCGTCGGTCTTGAGCTCGTCCCAGGTCTTCGGCGCCGCGGTGATGCCGACCTTGGCGAACAGCTCCTTGTTGTAGAGCAGGCCCAGGGTGTCGGTCACCAGCGGGACGCCGTACAGCTTGCCGTCGTACTTGGCCTGCTGGATCAGGCTGGGCTGGAAGGTGGAGGTGTCGGCGGCGGCCGGGGTGCCGTCCAGCGGCTCCAGGAAGCCGGCCTTGGCGAAGGCGGCGGTCCAGCCGACCTCGGAGCGGAACACGTCCGGCGCGCCCTTGGCCCCCATGGCGGTCTGCAGCTTGTTCTGCGCCTGGTCGAACGGCACGTTGACGAAGTCGACCTTGATGTTCGGGTTGGCCGCCTCGAACTTCTTGGCGAGTTCCTGGTAGTTCGGAGCCTCGTTGGTGGCGTTGGAGGTGTCCCAGTACGTGAGGGTGACGGGGCCGTCGGCCTTGCCGTCCGAGCCGGAGCCGCCACTGCTGCCACAGGCAGCCATCGAGACCGCGAGGGCCACAACGAGGGCAGAGGCCGCGATGCCACGCCGCATGAGAACTCCTTGGGAGGGTGGGGGTGCCCGAGATGTTCGGAGACAGGCGCATAATGGCTGCCTCGTGCCGACCGCACCTTCGCTGCCGTCGGGCTCGGGAAGGAAGTTAACAGCGGCGTCAGAGGGACCGAAAGTCCTTGCAGAAAGTTTCTGCAAGAAACGCCGATCGTTACATCCACGTGTCCTGGACGTGGCCGCCCGGTAGTTGACAGCGCGGCACGATGCGCCGTTTATCCGTTTCGGACGGGTTACGGCCGGCTGCCGGGACCACCGTGAGTGGCGGGAAGGCGCTTGCGGCAGACTTGACGGATGCGCATCAGAGCCGCTGTCGACGACGACCTGACGCTGCTGGTCGAGCTGGAACGCGCCGCCGGAGCCCCCTTCGCCGCGATCGGGATGCCGGAGATCGCCGAAGACGAGCCCCCGGCCCCGGAGGAGCCGGCGCGCTACCTGCGCCGCGGCGTCGCCCTGGTCGCCCAGGCCCCCGAGGGGCCGATCGCCGGCTACCTCCTGGCCGAGCCGGTGGACGGCGCCCTGCACATCGAGCAGGTGTCGGTCCACCCCGGCCACGCCCGCCGGGGCATCGGCCGGGCCCTGATCGAGCACCGCGGCGCCGACGCTCCCGCGCTCACCCTGACCACCTTCGCGGACGTCCCCTGGAACGCCCCCTACGACAGCCGGTGCGGATTCCGCCCGCTGGCCGACCACGAGCTCACCCCGGGCCCGGGCGATCCGCCGCCGGGAGGCCGAACACGGCCTGGACCGCTGGCCCCGGCTCTGCATGCGCCGGGACCTGCCCCGGAGGGGCTGACCCCGCGGTGCCGCCGGAACGACCGGCTACCTGACGCCCAGCCGCAGCACCGTGGTCGAGCGGAACTCCTCCCCCGGCCGCAGCACGGTGCTCGGGAACGCCGGGTGGTGCGGGGAGTCCGGGAAGTGCTGGGTCTCCAGCGCGACCCCGGCGAACGGCCCGTACGGCACCCCGCTCGCGCCGGCGACCGCGCCCTGGAACTTGTTCGCCGTGTAGACCTGGATGCCCGGCTCGGTGGTCAGCACTTCGAGGGTGCGGCCGCTGACCGGGTCCTCCAGCAGCGCGGCCCGCGCCGGGCTGCCGTCCGCCGGCCGGGCCCGCAGCACCCAGTTGTGGTCGTAGCCGCCGGGCCCGGCGAGCTGGGGGTGCTCGTCGTGCACCGACTTGCCGATCGGCGTGGCCACGGTGAAGTCGAAGGGCGTGCCGGCCACCGGCTCGGTCCGCCCGTACGGGATCTGCCGCTCGTCGGCCGGGGTGTACTCGTCGGCGTCCAGGGTGAGCAGGTGGCCCAGGACGTCGCCGCTGCCCTCACCCGCGAGGTTGAAGTACGCGTGGTTGGTCAGGTTGACGACGGTCGGCTTGCTGGTCACCGCGCGGTAGTCGATGACCAGCTCACCGCGCGCGTCCAGGGTGTAGGAGACGCTGACGTCCAGCGCGCCCGGGAAGCCCTGGTCACCGTCCGGGCTGTGCAGCCGCAGCCGCACCCCGCCGTCGATCGGCTCGGCCGCCCACATCCGCTGGGCGAAGCCGTCCGGCCCGCCGTGGATGGTGACCCCTCCGCCGGTCGGGGCGAGCGGGTGCTCCTCCCCGTCGATGGTGACCTCGCAGCGGTCGATCCGGTTGGCGTACCGGCCCACCACCGTGCCGTAGTGCCGGGCGGGGCCCAGGATGTGCGACAACTTGTCGCTGGACAGGAGGAGTTGGCCGCTGCGGCCGGCCCGGTCCGGCGCGCTCAGGGTGTGCAGCGTGGCACCGAGGTTGAGCACGCTCGCCTCGTACGGGCCGGCGGTGAGCGTCCAGCGCTGGATCGCGGCGCCCGCGCCCGAGGAGTCGAGGGGGGCATGCCGCACCCCGGTGG
The DNA here is from genome assembly GCF_055569215.1 of Kitasatospora sp. NPDC029312. NCBI lineage: Bacteria > Bacillati > Actinomycetota > Actinomycetes > Kitasatosporales > Streptomycetaceae > Kitasatospora > Kitasatospora sp. NPDC029312. Next base: position 25,871 of record NZ_JBVHXY010000035.1, read on the forward strand.
CCTCGCTCGCCATGCCTGCTCCTCACTGGCGACGGCGACGCCGCCGCCTCCGCCCGGTTCCGGGTCCGTCGATCCGTCAGGGGCGAGGTGGCGGCCCCCGTGGTGTCCGTCAGCCTAGCGAGGGCGGCGGTGGCGGGGGCGCTCCCACGCCTCCGCGCGCCGCCGGGGCGCCTCCGTCCGCCGCCCTCGGCCAGGCCCTGCCGCTCCCCCGACTTTCCCTGCTCCCGCTACTCCCCCTGCGTTCCGTACTCCCCCTGCGTTCCGTACTCTCCGTGCTCTCCGTGCTCTCCGTGCGCCCCGTGCTCTCCCTGCGCTCCATGCTCGCCGTACTCGCCGTGCTCCCCGTGCGGCTGGCCGGGCAGCCCGAGGGCCGAGGCGAGACCGTCCGGACCGCTGCCCGCCTTGCGGTAGACCGCTGCCAGCCGCCGGTTGACCAGGCTCAGCTGCACGCCCAGCTCGTCGGCGATCCGCTGCGCCGGCACGCCCCGCGCGGCACGCTTGGCGACCTCCCACTCGGGGCCGCTGAGCGTCTCCCGGAAGTCCCGCTTCTCCAGCCGGTTGGGACGCAGGCCGTAGTTGGCCAGCTCCCGCCGGGCCTGGTCGACCAACCGGTCCGCCGAGCAGTGCTGGGCCAGCTCGATGCCCTGGTACAGGTACTCCTGGGCGTCCTCCAGCCGCCCGACCCGGCGCAGCGCGGCCCCCAGGTCGACCAGCGCGACGGCGTGCTCGTACCCGGCCGGGGACTGCCCGAGGTACGCGACCGCCTGCTCCAGCAGCTCGACGGCCTGTTCACCGTTCTCGACCTGCGCCTGCAGCCGCAGTGCGCTGCCGATCGCCGAGGCGGTGCCGAAGCCGCGCGCGTCCGTGACGGCTTTCTGGGCGTAGCACCGGGCGCGCTCGGGCTCGTCCTCCGCGATCGCGATGGCCAGGTGCCCGGCCCAGGGTGCCCAGACGGTGTTCCGCCAGCCGCGGACCTCCAGTTGGGCGCCGGCCTCGGTGAGCGCGGCGGCCGCGCCCGCGTGGCGCTTCTTGGCGATCAGCAGCTTGCCGTACAGCGAGGCGGCGTCCGGCAGCACCATGACGGTGGCGTGGTACGGCGGGTGGAAGCCGAACTCGTTGGCCAGCGACCAGGCTTCCTCGGTCCGGCCGCGGGCGATCAGGGTGTCCACCAGGACGCCGACGGCGTCCCAGGCCAGCGGCAGCTTCTTCCCGACGCGCTCGGAGATCCGGTACGCGCGGCGCAGGAAGTCCTCGGCCTCCGCGAGCAGGCCGCGGCGGAACCGGGCCAGGCCCATCAGGAAGTACGCGAAGCCCCGGTGGGCGCCGCTCCAGCCGGCCACCTCGAACTGGATGATGGCGTCCGCGAACAGCCGCTCGGCCTGGGCGATGCGGTCGTTGTAGATGTAGGTCAGGCCGAGCATCGAGGGCAGTTCGAAGCCCCAGGTGGTGTCGGTCCAGCCGAGGCCCTTGGGCAGCCGGCCGCCGTCGAGGACCTCGTCGGCGAGCGCCAGCGCCTCGGCGGAGGGGGCGCCGCGCAGGGTGAGGTCCCAGGCGCGCATGGCGAGCACCGCCCGGTCGGCGGCCTGCCGGCCGGGCAGGTTCCGGCACATCTCGCCCAGCCGGGCGGAGCGCCCGGGGCCGTCCTCCTCGGACTTGCGGAACGCGTGCCACATGAAGGAGGCGGCCTGGAGCCGCTGGCGCCCGGCCGGGTCGGCGGTCTGTTCGGCCTCCTTCTGGCAGACCAGGGCCGCCTCGCCCAGTTCCCCGCTGTGGGCGAGCACCTCGGAGAGCCGGAAGGTGGCGTCCACCCGCAGCTCGGGGCGCAGTGGCACTTCATCCGGGTCCAGGGCCAGCTTGAGCTGGTTGACGGTGGCGACGGGGTCGGTGAGCAGTGCCGAGCAGCCGAGTTCGTACAGCACCTCGGCCTTGATCTCGTCGGCGGGCGGCTCGTTGAGCGCGCGGTGCAGGCAGCGCTGGGCGGCCTCGGGGGCACCGATGAGCTGGTGTTCGACCGCGGCGCGGCGCAGCTTCTTGACGATCCGGTCGTCGCCCTCGCCGGAGTGGGTCTCGACGAGGTGCCGGGAGGCGGCGAGCAGCCCGAGGCCCGCGTTCTCGATCTCGGCGGCGGCGATGCCGTGCATGCCGAGGCGGGTGGCCTCCGGCATGGTGTTGTAGATGGAGCTGGCGATCAGCGGGTGAACGAACTCGAGGTTCCCGTTGGGCGATTGGGTGAGCACCCGCTGCTTGCGCAGCTGCTTGATGGATTCCCGGGCGCCCTCGGTGCTCTGGGTGGAGATCCGGGTGGCGAGGTCGACCCGGATGTCGGTGCCCAGCATGGCGCAGGCCCAGGCGAACCGCAGGGTGCTGGCGCCGAGCCGGTCCAGCCAGGTCTTGAGGGTCATGCCGGTGGCGTCGACGGCGAGTTCGCGCAGCTGCCGGGAGTTCTCCTCGACCGGTTCGAGCTCCTGGTCGCGGACCTGGTCGAGCAGGGCGACGGCCTCGAAGGGATTGCCGTTGACGACGTTCCAGAACTCGTAGCAGAAGGCGTCCTCGGCCTTGTCGCCGAGTTCGGCGCGGATCATGTCGGTGACGGAGTTCAGCGTGAGCCGGTTCAGCTCGTGTTTGCGGGCCTTGAGGGCGAGGATGCCCCGGCGGAGGTCCTGGGTCTGGGTGGGCCAGTCGTTCTCGTCCTCGCGGAAGGCGAAGACCAGCAGGACGGGCAGTTCGCTGGAGCGGACGGCGAACTTGGCGAGCCAGGAGAGGGACTCGGCGTCGGCCCAGTGGAGGTCGTCCACGATCATCACCAGCGGCGCGCGGCGCGGCGCGAGTTGGGTGAGGACGTAGTCGAGGCCGTCGCGGACGCCCTGCGGGTCGAGGCGCCGGGCACCGGCCTTGGGCTGCTTGAGGCCCATAGCCGGTCCGACGACCTCCTCCCAGGTGCCCATGACCTGGCGGAACTCGTCGGGCTCCAGGCTGCTGAGCACCGGCTGGAGCAGCTGGCGCAGCACGTGGTACGGCTCCTTGAACTGCCGTTCGCCACCGCGGGCGAACAGCACGCTGGCGCCCTCACGGAGCTTGGCGGTCCGTCGGACCTCGTGCAGCAGGCTGGTCTTGCCGATGCCGGGGCGGCCGGAAAAGGTGAGCAGGTCGCCGATCTCGGTGCCGCCGGCGGCGAACTCACGGCAGAGTCGGTCGATGGCGGCCTCCACCGAGCGCAGTTCGGCGTCGCGGTCGCGTAGCCTGACCCGGGGCCCGACGCTGTCGCCGTCCCGGCCGGAACCGGCTTCCGCCCGCAGTTCGTTGCTCTGTTCGGTCACCGTCGCGCCTCCGCCTCGCCCGCTCCCGGCACGGCTCGCCACCGCCTGTGTCGACCACTGCCCGTGGGAGCCGCTCCATCACTGTTCGTGGAGCCGAGGTTAGCGCCGCGTGCGGCCCGCTGGGGGACATTCGCGCAGGCTGGGGCGGACGGGGAGGGTTCGGACGGCTTGCCAAGGGCAATTGCCCTATATCCCTAACGTGCGATCAATACATCCGATACCCTACGGCCCTCGGGGCACAGATGATCTTGCCATTTCCGCCCTCACCGTCGGGGCCTCACCACGTCAACTCCCCCCACGGTCAATGATCGAACCACAAGCGCCCCCCTCCTCCGCTGCACCGGGAGTCCGATGTCTGACGACACCTCACTTCAGATCCCGTTCCCGCACCGCCGCAGTCCCCACGGCCCGTACGCCACCAAGCTGCACCGCGACTGGCTGATCCGCCACCCGCTGCTGCCCGACGCCGACCACCCCGGCTACGCGCACTGGGAGGTGGTCGACCTCGCCGCACTCGGTTACCCGGACGCGGGGCCTGATGAACTCGCCCTGGCCGCCGACCTGATGGGTTTCTACTTCCTGTTCGACGACCAGTTCGACGGCCCGCTCGGCCGCCGCCCCACCGAGGTCGCCCCGATCTGCGAACGCCTGATCGCCGTCCTGCACGGAGCCAGGCCCGACCCGGGCTCCCCGGTCGAGACCGCCTTCGCCGACCTGTGGGACCGCAGCGTGCGCGGCATGCCCGCCCGTTGGCAGGCCCGCGCGGCCTACAACTGGGAGTACTACTTCGCCAGCCACCCGGCCGAGGCGGCGGGCCGGATCTCCACCCGGCCGCCTGACCGGGACGGCTACCTCGAACTCAGACGGGGCACCGCGGCGATGGAGACCATCTTCGACATGGTCGAGCGGCTCGGCCAGTTCGAGGTCCCCGCCGCCGTCCTGCACCACCCGGTGCTGCGTCAGATCCGCCAGCTGGCAGCCGACATACCGTCATTGAGCAACGATGTGCGGTCCTTCCCGCTGGAGGCGCCGCGCGGGGACGTCAACAACCTGGTCATGATCGTGCAGCGGGAGCGCCGCTGCTCGGCCGAGGAGGCCTGCTCGGCGGTCATGGCCGAGGCCCAGCTGATGGTCGAGCGCTGCGCCGAGCTGCACGGCCGACTGCCGGACATCTACCGGGAGTTGGGGCTGTCCCGGATCGAGTCCGCGATCGCCCAGCGGTACGCGGACGGGCTGATCACCTGGCTGGCCGGCTACCTGAGCTGGGAGGCCCGCACCGGTCGGTACCACGCGGTGTGAGGGGTCCGGCCGGCTCCCCGGGCGTGCGCGGCAACGGGGCGCGCCCTCCACGTGCCATCCGAGCGCCCCGCGTGCGCCGGGGGCGGGACCGGCCGGACCGCACACCAACCGGACCGGGCACCGGACGGACCGGGTGCCAGACGGATCGCACACCTGTCGGACGGGGCGCCGGACCTGTCGGACGGGTCGCCGGACCGGTCGGACGGGGCGCCAGACCGGTCGCGCACACCGGCCAGACGGGTCGCCGGACCGGTCGCGCACCGGCCGGGACCGCACACTGGCCGGATCGCGCACCGTCCGTACAAGCCCGCCGTACGGACCGTGGCCGCGTCGCACGCCGACGGCTATCGTGCTCGACGGCGGGCGCCCCGGCGGGGCGCCGGCCCGACTGCGTGTCCGCACCCTCCCGCCGGTCCGCCCGCTGATCGGGCGGTCCGGCGCGCCGCCCGGGCCGACCGGCGTGGGACGGCGCCCGACGTCGCGAGGAGACACAGAGCATGACGGTCTACCAGCCCCCCGGCACGCCCGGCAGCATCGTCGCCTACCGCTCCCGGTACGAGCACTGGATCAACGGCGGCTGGACGCGCCCGGTCCGCGGCGAGTACTTCGGTGACCCGACCCCGGTCACCGGCGAGGTGTTCACCGAGGTGGCCCGGGGCACCGCCGAGGACATCGAGGCCGCGCTCGACGCGGCCCACGCCGCCGCCCCGGCCTGGGGCCGCACCTCCGTCGCCGAGCGGGCGCAGGTGCTGCTGCGGATCGCGGACCGCATGGAGGCCAACCTGAAGCAACTGGCCGTCGCGGAGAGCTGGGAGAACGGCAAGCCGGTGCGCGAGACGCTGGCCGCCGACCTCCCGCTCGCCGTCGACCACCTGCGCTACTTCGCCGGTGCGCTGCGGGCCCAGGAGGGCAGCCTCTCCCAACTGGACGAGGACACCGTCGCCTACCACTTCCACGAGCCGCTCGGCGTGGTCGGCCAGATCATCCCCTGGAACTTCCCGATCCTGATGGCCGTGTGGAAGCTGGCCCCGGCGCTGGCGGCCGGCAACGCCGTGGTGCTCAAGCCCGCCGAGCAGACCCCGGCCTCGGTGCTGATGCTGGCCGAGCTGACCGCCGACCTGCTGCCGCCCGGGGTGGTCAACATCGTCACCGGCTACGGCGAGGAGGCCGGCGCCCCGCTCGCCGCCAGCACGCGGGTGCGCAAGCTCGCCTTCACCGGCGAGACCGGCACCGGTCGGCTGATCTCCCGCGCCGCCGCCGACAACCTGATACCGGTCACCCTGGAGCTCGGCGGCAAGAGCCCCAACCTGTTCTTCGCGGACGTCGCCGCCGCCGAGGACGCCTTCTACGACAAGGCCGTCGAGGGCTTCGCGATGTTCGCCCTCAACCAGGGCGAGGTCTGCACCTGCCCGAGCCGCGCGCTGATCGAGTCCTCGGCCTACGAGCGGCTGCTCGGCGACGGCCTGGAGCGGGTGCGCGCGATGCGCCAGGGCAACCCGCTGGACACCGACACCCAGATCGGCGCGCAGGCCAGCGCCGAACAGCTGAAGAAGGTCCTCTCGTACTTCGAGATCGGCCAGGCCGAGGGCGCCAAGGTCCTGGTCGGCGGCGAGCGCGCCGATCTCGGCGGCGCGCTGGCCGGCGGGTACTACGTGACCCCGACGGTCTTCGAGGGCGTCAACAGCATGCGGGTCTTCCAGGAGGAGATCTTCGGGCCGGTCGTCTCGGTCACCCGCTTCGAGGGCTTCGACGAAGCGGTCACCCTCGCCAACGACACCCAGTACGGACTGGGCGCGGGCGTGTGGACCCGCGACCTGAACACCGCTCACCGGGCCGGACGCGCCATCCAGGCGGGCCGGGTGTGGACGAACTGCTACCACGCGTACCCGGCCCACGCGGCCTTCGGCGGCTACAAGAACTCGGGCATCGGCCGGGAGAACCACAAGGCCCTGCTGGAGCACTACCAGCAGACCAAGAACCTGCTGGTCAGCTACTCCCCCGACGCGGTCGGCCTGTTCTAGGCCCGACCCCTCGAACAGCAGAACACCCGTCGAACGGCAGAACAGAAGTGGGGGGGGGGGGGGGGGGGGGGCCCCCCCCCCCCCCCCCCCCCCCCCTCTTGGGTTTCCCGTAAAAAAGCCCTCTTTTTTGTTCCCCGACCACCCACCCACCCCCCTTTTCTGC
>NZ_JBVHXY010000035.1:32680-84721 GCF_055569215.1 Kitasatospora sp. NPDC029312
GGGTGGGGTGGTGGTCTCGCGCGGGGCGGGGAAGAAGCCGCGCCCCCCCCCCCCCCCCCCCCCCCCCCCCCCCCCCCCCCCCGCCACTCCCCGTGGCGGGCTCATGAGGAAAATCGCCTGTTTCGGGATCATAAGCACATGAATCCCCCGATTTTGCCGACGCGCCGCCGACATGCCCGGACGCTCCGCGCGAACGCCGTAGACAGGACTCCCCAGTCCGCCCGTCCCCGTTGGGAGTCCCGGCCGATGACCATCGCCCCCGCCAAGCTCACCGACCCCGCCGTCCGCGCCTTCGTCACCGCCGTCAACGCGGGCGACCGCGACGCCTTCCTCGCGCTGCTGACACCGGACGCGACCATGTCCGACGACGGCTCCGACCGCGACCTGCGGGACTGGATCGACCGGGAGATCTTCGGCCCGAACGGCCGGATGGACGTCCAGACCGAGTCGAACGGCGGCCGCGCCCTCGTCGCCAACTTCACCAACGAGACCTGGGGCGAGATGCGCACCGCCTGGCGGTTCACCGTCGACGACGGGAAGATCAGCCGCTTCGAGACCGGCCAGGCGTAGACCGACCGGGGCCTGTCCCAAGCCGGCCGCCCCTCAGGACAGCCCCAGGCACCCCCGCACCGCGCGGATCAGATTGCGCGAGCGGACGTCCCCGGTGACCCCCGGCTGCATGCCGTTGGTGACGTACCCGAACCCCAGCCCGAGATCCGGGTCGGCGAAGCCCAGCGAGCCGCCCCGGCCCGGGTGGCCGAAGCTCGCCGGGGAGGCCATCGGGGCGGTCGCTCCGTGCCGCCAGAAGCCGAGGCCGAACGTGGAGTTGACGATCAGCACCCGATCCGGCCCGTTCACCACCGGCCCGACCGCGCGGGCCATCGTCTCCGCGCCGAGCAGCGGCGGCAGCAGGGCGCCGGAGTCGTCCGGGCGGTCGGCCGCGCCGATCAGCGCCGCGTAGAACCGGGCCAGCGAACGGGCGGTGCCGATGCCGCCCGCGCCGGGGATCTCGGCGGCCTGCACGGCCGAGTCGTTGAGGTCGACCCCCGGCAGGACCGAGGCGAAGGACCGGGCGGTCAGCGAGGTCGGGTCCTGGTAGGCGTCCCGGACGGACTGCTTGGGCCGCAGCCGCAGCCCGCTCGGGCCGGTTCGCGCCGCCTCCGGGGCGGGCAGGTCGACCAGCCTGCCGACCCGGGGCGCGGCGCCGGCCGGCAGCCCGATCCACAGGTCCAGCCCGAGCGGCCGGGCGATCTCCTCGGCGAAGTACTGTCCGATCGTCCGACCGCTCACCCGCCGCACCACCTCGCCGACCAGCCAGCCGAAGGTGTACGGGTGGTAGCCGTGCGCGGTCCCGGGCTTCCACGCGGGCTCCTGCGCGGCCACCGCGTCGACGGCCCGCTCCCAGGTCAGCACGTCCTCCAGACGCAGCGGCACGTCCAGCGCCGGCACCCCGACCTGGTGCGACAGCAGCCAGCGCACGGGCACGTCGCCCTTGCCGGCCGCCGCGAACTCCGGCCAGTACGAGGCCGTCGGCGCGTCCAGATCGAGCAGGCCGCGCTCGGCGAGCAGCAGCGCGGCGCTCGCGGTCAGGCCCTTGGTGACGGAACGCATCACCTGGGCGGTGTCCGCCGTCCACGGCACGGCGGGCGCGGGCCGCCCGCCGACCTCGGGCCGGGCGTCACCGCCCCACAGGTCGACCACCTTGCGGCCGCGCACGTACAGCGCGAAGGCCGCGCCGAGCTCGCCGTACTCGGCGAAGTTCCGGGCGAAGGCCGCCCGTACCGGCTCGAACCCCTCCGCCGTCTCGCCCCAGATCTCCACCATCGCGCGCCGCCCTCCGCCCGTCCGGACCGCTCGTCCGGACCCGTTCCTCGGTGTCCACCCGAATCCCCGGTGTCCGCCCGATCGATCGATCCCGCGTTCGAAGCGGGCCCCGAAACCCTAACCTGTGGGACATGACCAACCCTTCCGAGGAGCTGCTGGACGTCGTCGACGAGCACGACCGGGTCATCGGGACCGCACTGCGCGGGGAGGTGTACCGGCGGGGGCTGATCCACCGGTGCGTGTTCATCCTGGTCCGCGATCCGGCCGGCCGGATCTTCGTCCACCGCCGCACCGACACCAAGCTGTTCGCCCCCGGTGCGTACGACATGTTCGTCGGCGGTGTGGTCGGCTCCGGCGAGACCTACGCCGAGGCCGCCGTCCGCGAGGCCGAGGAGGAACGCGGCGTCCGGGGCATCGCCCCGCGCCCCCTGTTCAAGTTCCTCTTCCGCGAACCCGACGGCGGCCGGCTCTCCTGGTGGTGCAACGTGTACGAGGCCGACTGGGACGGCCCGGTCTCCCCGCAGGAGTCCGAGGTCGCCTGGCACGCCTGGCTCACCCCGGGCGAACTCGCCGAGCGCCTCACCCGCGACACCTTCGTCATCGACGGCCGCGAGGCCTACCGCCGCTACCTGGAGCTGCGCGCCGCATAGGCCGAGGGGACGCGGCCGAGCAGTCGTGCCGAGGAGAGGCAGGTCGAGGGGACGCGGCCGAGCAGACGTGGGCCGAGGGCGCATGGGCCGGAGCGGGAGTGCCGGATAGGGTGGCGCCCATGGCCTCCCGTACGCCGTCGCCGACGGCCGACCGCGCAGCACGGACCGCCGCCGCACCCGGCGGGGGCGCCTCGGGTGAGCGGCCGCGCCGGCGGCTGAGCGTGGACGAGCGGCGGGAGCAGCTGATCGCCGTGGCGCTCGAGCTGTTCAGCCGGCGACCTCCGGAGGAGGTGTCGATCGACGACATCGCCGCCGCCGCGGGCGCCTCCCGGCCGCTGGTGTACCACTACTTCCCCGGCAAGCAGGCGCTGTACGAGGCGTCGCTGCGGCGGGCCGGGCGGGAGCTGTCGGCGCGCTTCGAGGAGCCCATGGAGGGGCCGCTGTCGGAGCGGCTGTACCGGGTGATGGGGCGCTACCTCGACTTCGTGCAGAGCCACGGTCCGGGCTTCGCCGCGCTGCTGCGGGGCGGCTCGGTGGCGGCCAGTGCGGGCACCTCGGCGGTGATCGACGAGGTGCGCCGGGCCGCGCACGACCAGATCCTGAGCCACCTGGCGATCCCCCGGCCGAGCCCCGGGCTGCGGCTCACCGTCCGGGCCTGGATCGCCAACGCCGAGATCACCTCGTTGGAGTGGCTGGCCGAGCGCTCCGTGCCGCTGGAGGAGTTGCAACTGCACCTGGTGCAGGAGTTCGTCGCAGCGCTCACCCTCACCGCGGCCCGGGAGCCGGCCCTCGCCACCGAACTGGCCTCCTTCTTCGCCGACGAGCGGCCGGACGGACCGACCGGGCGCCTGGTCCAGGACCTCGCCGGGCTGTTCACCGTCCCCGGCATCCTCGACGCGGTCACGGCGCTGGCCGCCGGAGCGCCGGAAGCCGGAACGCCGCCTGCGGGAGCACCGGCTGCGGGGGTGCCCGCATCCGCTCGGGCCACCGAGGGTTCCACCCGGCCCGGCGGCGAATGATCATCGGGTGATCCTGCGGTTCGGCGACGACGGTGGGCTCTGATAGGAATGGGCAGGGATCTGACGGCGCGCCGCCCGGGCGGGCCCGGTCCCACCCGAAACCACCGACGGCAGACGGAGCAGAGCGGGGGGCTCACCAGTTGACCCAGGACGTCCAGTTCAGCGCGGAGGCCAACCCCTTCGCGGCGGCCGAGCAGGTCTGCTCGACCCTCGGCACGCTCACCGACGCCCTCTTCGACGAGCACACCTCGCGCCACCCGGCGGCCTCACTGAGCGCCCTGCGGACGGCGCGGCACCCCGCCACCGAGGCCCTGTTCAGCCTGCGGCTGGCGCCCAACGGACCGGTGCACGAGGCCTTCGACCGGCTCGGCACGGTGACCACGGCCGGAACCGCCCGCCCGGGCACCGGCGTTCCGATCGCCGACCGGGTGACGACCGCGCTGCACAACCGCTACGGCGGCGGAGCGGTGCGCGGCGCCATCGCGGACCGGGGCACCACCTCGGCCGCCCTGTTCCAGCTGCCGGTCACCGGTGAGTTCGCCGACGCCAAGCTGCGCCCGCCGTTCGCCCCGGCGCTGGCCGCGCTGGCGGCCGGGCAGCAGACCCGGCAGCCCGTCGAACTGGCCACCGGCGCGGGCGCCGAGGTCCGCCTGGTCGTCCCGCCGGGCTTCCACGCGCTGACGTCCCCCGGCGGGCCCGCCGGGGCCTCCGCCCGTACCGTGCCCGCCCTTCCGGACGGTGTCGGCGGCGCCGGTGGCGATCGGACCACCGCGGCGGCGGCCGCCGAGCTGACCTGGCACCTGGCCGAGGTCGCCGAGGAGTTGTTCAGCGCCACCGGCCCGGCCCCGCGCCGCGACTTCGCGGTGATCGCCGCGACCCTGACCGACCTGATCCAGGGCGCCGGAGTCCGCTACGCGGGCGTGTGCGCCCTGGAGGTGGACGGACGAGCCTCGGAGGCCACCCTGGTCATCTCGCTCGCCCGGCACCCGCTGCCGATCACCGCGCTCGCCACCGAACTGGCCACCGTACGGCGGCACGCCGAGGTGTGGACGGTCCTGCTGCCGGCCGGTCCGGCCGCCGTCCTGGTCGAGGGGCGGACCGTCCCGGTGCCCGGACCGCTGGCCGCCGACGGACAGCGGCGCTGGGTGGTCACCTCGGTCGTCGAGGCGTTCGTCCCGCTGCCGGACGGCGGTACGGTGCTGTGCGCCCAGCTGTCCACGGCGCGGCCGGAGGACTGGGAGCTGTACACGGAGGCGTTCGCGGAGCTGCTGAAGAGCATCGAGTTCGGCTGGGACGGCGAGCCGGTCGCGGCGGCCGGTGGTGCGGCGGGCGCGACGGTGAGTTCGGTGCCGAGCGGAGTGGCGAGCGCGGTGGCCGGCGCGCCCCTGCCGACGGCAGAGACCGTTCCGCTGCCGGCCGCCCCGGACGTACCGGTGTCCGCGCCAGCCACTGCGCCCCTGGCGGAGGGGGCGGAGGAGACGCCGGTGCACCTGCGTGGCACTCCGGTGCGCATCCCGCCCGCAGACTTCAACCCGTTCGCCCCGGTGGCGGAGGAGACGGCCGCCGAGGGTGCCGCCGGTTCGGTGGTCGACGAAGAGCCGAAGGGCACGCCGGTGCTGATCCCGCCGCCGGACTTCGACCCCTTCGGCATGACGGAGTCCTCGAGCGGGGCCCCGGACGAGCCGACCACGCAGCCCGCCCGGGCGGCCGCGACTCCCGACCCGTTCGGCACGACGATCGCCGCCGAGCAGAAGGCGGACCCGTTCGGCACCACCGTCGCCGCGGCCGGTCCGACCGTCCCGCCGCCGCCCTCCGTTCCGCCCATCGTCCCGGCCCAGGCCGCAGCGGACACCCCGGGGACGGACGTGGAGCCGGGCCCGCGCAAGGGCACGCCGGTGCTGATTCCGCCCGCGGACTTCGACCCCTTCGGCATGACGGAGTCCTCGAGCGGGGCCCCGGAGGAACCGGAGCCGGAAGACCAGGCCGATGCGGCACCGGAGCACCGGCCCTTCGGCTGACGGACGACGGGCGGATCGGCGACAGAGCAGGTGACGAACGACAGGTAACAGATGACAACTAACAGATTTCAGATTTTGTTCGCTGAAATCTGTTAGTTGTTAGTTGTCACCTGACACCCGTTCCCGTTCGCGTTCCCGCATCGCCGCCGCCCCGGCGCGCCTCGATCAGCGCCGCCACCCCGTCCAGCATTCGCACCAGGCCGAACTCGAACAGCGCCTCCAGACTCAGATCGACGTCCGGCCCGCGGTTCAGCGCGTCGAACATCGGGAACCGCGGATCGGACATCAGCCGGTCGTGGTCCTCGTCGTCCACCCGGTCCATCCACTCGTCCGCGGACATCCCGCTGTCCTGCTCGGCCTGCGCCTCCCGCTCGAAGTGGATGGCCAGCCCGCAGGTGAAGGCCGCCAGCGAGACCGCGGCCTGGGCCATCTCCTCCGAGCTCAGCCCCAGCCCGGCGAGCGCCGCCATCGACCGCTCGGTGTGCAGCGCCGCATCCGGCGCGAGCACCGGCCGCGTGAAGGACATCGTGGACGCCAGCCACGGGTGCCGCCGGTAGATCCGCCACTGCAGCCGCGCGACCTCCTCCAGCCCCGCCCGCCAACCCGGCGCGGGTGGGTCGGGCAACGGCTGCTCCCCGAAGACCAGGTCCGTCATCAGCCGCAACAACTCGTCCTTGCCGGGCACATGACGGTAGAGCGACATGGTCGCGACGCCCAGCTCGGTGGCGACCCGGCGCATGGACAGCGCCGCCAACCCCTCCGCGTCGGCCACCCGGACCGCCGTCGCGACGACCCGCTCCCGGCTCAACTCCCGTTCTCCGCCGCGAACCCGCCGCACCACCGAGGTACCCGACCCTCCCGGCGTCCCCGGCACCGCGCCCGACGGCCGCCCGGCCTCTCGGGCCGCCGCGGGCACCTGGGCGGCCGCAGGCGGAGCCGCCACCACCGTTCCCACCCCCGGGACGGCCCGGACCAGCCCCTCCTCCCGCAACCGGGTGAGCACCTTGGTCGCGGTGGCCATCGCCACGCCCCACTCCTGAGTGATCCGGCGGGTGGACGGCACCCGGGCCCCGGGCTTCAACTCCCCCGCCGTGATCCGCCGCCGCAGCTCAGCCGCGATCCGTTCCGAAGGAGTCCCCTGCTCCACCACACCCACCACCGCCCGCTCGACCACCGCACTAGTGCACCGTGACCGCCCACGCTAGCAGCCGGCCATCCGCCGGGCCGCGCCCGATCGTTCGGGCACCGCCGTTCGGGAAGCCCAGCAGGCACAGCCCAACCAGCGCAGCCTTCCCGCCGGTTGGCCGCCACCGCACACAACGGCCCCACCCAGCCACCGAATTCGTCCGGCCGACACCAGGGCGAACAGGGCCCACGAGCGCGTCAGGCCCAGGCCCCTTGACCCGCCCGCCGCGCCAGGTGCACCACGTCCGGCACACCCCTGCTGACCGGGACCTCGTGCGTGGCGACATCGGAGAAGCCGGCCGCCCGCAGCGCCTCCTCGAAGGCCGAGGAGGGCTGCGCACTCCACACCGCCAGCACCCCGCCGGGCCTCAGCCGGTGCCAGAGCACCGCGAGCCCGTCCGCGCCGTACAGTCCGTTGTTGGAGTCGGTGACGGTCCAGTCCGGGCCGTTGTCGATGTCCAGGCACAGCGCGTCGTAGCGCTCGCCGTCCGCCGCCGCGAGGTACTCCAGCAGATCGGTGTGGAGCACCGTGACCCGTTCGTCGTCCAGCGCGCCGCCGGAGAAGGCGCCGAGCGGGCCGTTGCGGTGCCAGTCGATGATCGCGCTCTCCCGCTCGACGACGGCGATCCGGCCCCAGCGCGGCTCGGCCACGGCGTACGCGAGCGAGAATCCGACCCCGAGCCCGCCGATCAGCACCGCCGGCCCGGTGACCGCCCCACCGGCGGCGCCCTCCCCGGTCCACCCCATACGGTCCGACACGTCCGACGCGTCCGACGCTCCCACCGTGTCCGACACGTCCGACGCTCCCGGCGCTCCCGGCGCGACCAGCGCGTCCAGCGCCGCCTGGATCAGCAGCCGCTCGGAGCGCCCGTCGGCGGTGTCCATCAGGAAGCAGCCGTTGGCGATGATCTCGTAGTGTCGTCCACGCTGCCGCAGCACCACCTCGCCGAACGGCCCCTCCCGTCGGTCGAGCGTGACGACGGCCTCGTGGCCGTCCCGTTGGGGCAGTGCGGTGGTCATGCGTCCTCCTCGACGTGCTCGGTAGCAGGACCGTACCGGTGCGTACGATCACGCGCCCGACAATAACCGCCCTCCCACCGACCGGGCCCGCTGATCCCGTGAGCCCCACCGCACCGTGGCCGCCACCGAGGCACGCCCGCGCTCCGCCCCTCACGTCGTGAGCAGCACCCCCGCGTACGACACGCCCGCGACGACGACCCACGACCCGAGGCCGAGGAGTGCGATCCGCCCACCCGTGCGCATCATGGTCGGCAGGTGCACGGCGCTGCCGAGGCCGAACAGCGCGGCGGCGAGCAACAGTTCCTGCGCGTCCCCGGCCACGCCGAGCGCCCGGTCGGGCAGTACCCCGGTGGTCCGCAGCACGATCATCGCGAGGAACCCGGCTACGAACAGCGGCACGATCGGCGGCCGACGGCCGCTCCTCGCATTGGAAGCCCCCGCACCCCCGGCATCCCCCCCGGCGCCCGAGGTCTCCCCGGCCCCGCCGGCCCCGCGCGCGTTGCGCCGCACCACGACGGCCACCCCCGCGACGAGCGGCGCCAGCAGCATCACCCGCATCAGCTTGACCAGGACGGCCTCGCGCAGCGCTCCCGCCCCACCGGTCTGCGCGGTGGCCACCACCTGCCCGACGTCGTGCACGCTCGCGCCGACCCAGCGCCCGAACTCCACCCCGCCGAGCCCCAGCGGATGCTGGAGCAGCGGCAGCACGGCGATCGCCAGCGTCCCGCACAGGGTCACCAGCGCGACCGAGGAGGCGACGTCCTCCTCCTCGCTGCCGGCCGCCTGGCTGACCGCGCCGATCGCCGAGGCGCCGCAGATCGAGTACCCGGTGGCGACCAGCAGCGGCTGGTCCCCGGGCAGTCCGAGCTTGCGGCCGAGCCACATCGTGCCGGCGAAGGTGGCCATGACGACCGTGAGCACCATGGCGACGGTGGCCCAGCCGAGGCCGAGCACGTCGTCCAGGCTGAGCTTGAGCCCGAGCAGGACGATCCCGACCCGCATCAGCCGCTTGCCGGCCGTGGACAGCCCGGGCCGGGCGACGCCGCGCACCACCGGGCGCAGCCCGGGCAGGTGGGCCGCCGCCATGCCGAGCACGACGGCGGCGGTGAGCTTGGGCACGGCGGGGACGACGGCGTGGACGCCCAGGGCGGCGGCCACGCCGGCCGCGGCGAGCAGCAGCCCGGGGGCGTCCCCGCCGAGCGGGGGGAGTGAACGGGTGCGGGCGGCCCGCTCCCGGAGGGTCAGTGCCACGCCGCCGCTCACCGCTCCTGGTCGGCGGGGAGCCGGTAGATCCGCCGGATGCTGGTGCCCAGCCGCGAGACGTCCGCGCCGTACACGTGGATGGAGATCGCCGTGGTGCTACAGGAGTTGCGCACCAGGTGGATGTCGCCGGGCGGGGCGAAGGCGGCGACGGTCCCGGCGGGGCCGGCCACGTGTTCGGTCTCGACCAGCCGGGCGCTGCGCCCGTCGGAGACCAGCCGGTAGCGGGTCTCGCTCTCCTGGCCCTGGTGGACGCCGGCCACGCACCACGAGACGTGGTCGTGGATCGGGGTCCGCTGCCCGGGCAGCCAGACCAGGGCGACGACGGAGAAGCTGCCGTCCTCCTCGGCGTGCAGGACGTGCTGGCGGTAGCGCTGCGGGTCGCCCTCGCACTGGGCGGGGGTGAGCAGCGCGTCCGGCCCGTCGGGGTCGGCGAGCAGGTGGGGGGCGAGGCGCTCGCCGACCAGGTAGGCGGTGAGTTCGGGGGGCAGTCCGCGGTCCACGACGGCGCGGATCTCACTGATCAGCGCGGTCATCCGCTCGGTGAGCCGGTCGGTGCCGACCGTGGCGTGGATGGTCATGGCAGCAGGTTCGGACCTGGCGACCTATCACGTCCAAGGAGGGTTCCTAAGCGATACCCCCACTAGCCCTTATGGTTCAGCAGCCCACCCGGCTCGCCGCCGCCTGCCGCAGGTGGTCCAGCACCAGCCCGGTGGCCGGGATCCGCCGGTGTTCGTTGAGCACGTACGCGCTCACCTGGCGGCGCAGGTGCGGTTCGACGGCCCGTCCGGTGACCTTGCGGTGGCACATGAAGGAGAGCACCAGGGCGGGCATCAGGGCGATCCCGACCCCGGCGGCGACGAGGCTCTGCACCGCGAGGTTGTCGTCGGTGGAGAACACAATGTCGGGTGCGAAGCCCTCTTCGGCGCAGACGTGCAGCAGGTTGGCCCGGCAGCGCGGACAGCCGGCGATCCAGCGCTCGCCGTCCAGGTCGGCGAGCCGTACGGCGTGCCGGCGGCCGAGCGGGTGCCCGACCGGCAGCAGCACGGTGAGCAGGTCCTCCATCAGCGGTATCTCATCCAGGCCGTCCGGCACCTCGGTCGCCGCGCCCGGGTAGCGGAAGGCCAGCGCGATGTCGCACTCCCCGCGCAGCAGCCGCTGGACGGAGTCCGGCGGCTCGGCCTCCAGCAGTTCGACCCGCACTCCGGGGTGCTCGGCGAGCAGCCGGGCCATCGCCTCGGGTATCAGGGTGGCGTTGGCGCTGGGGAAGGCGCAGACCCGCACCCGGCCGGCGCGCAGCCGGGCGAGCGCCGCGAGTTGCTGCTGGGCGGCGGAGAGGCTGCCGAGGATCAGTTCGGCGTGCCGGGAGAGCGCCTCGCCGGCCTCGGTGAGCCGCAGGCCGCGTCCGGCGCGGGTGAACAGCGGGACGCCGACGCTGCGTTCGAGGGCCTTCATCTGCTGGGTGATGGCGGGTTGGGTGTAGCCGAGTTCCCGCGCGGCGGCCGAGTAGGAACCGGCCCGGACCACTTCGTGGAACGTCCTGATGTGCCGCGAGTCGAACACCGGCTCCATGGCCCCTCCGCCCGGTCGTCTTCCTCTTCCCGCTGTCCCCGGCAATCATAAGAGGAATTTGGAGGTGCCGACCCGAGACTCATTCGCACCTATGGTTCAGTCTCGAACCAACCGGCTCACTGCTGCGCCGACGGCGGCAACCCCATCGCGACCTCGGCCTTCGCCACCGGCGCCCCGCCCCGCACGCTCGGGCTGCGTCGGCTGCGCCGCTCGACGAAGCGCGCGAGCCAGGACAGCAGCAGACACATCCCGATGTAGATCGGCGCGACCACCATCACCACCGGGATGAACGGCAGGTCGTAGTCCAGGTTGGTGGCGATCAGCTTGCCCGCGTGCAGGAACTCCTCGTAGGTGATGAGGAACCCGAGCGAGGTGTCCTTGAGCGCGACCACCAGCTGGCTGATGATGGCCGGCAGCATCGCCCGGTTGGCCTGCGGCACCAGCACGTACGTCATGACCTGGGTCTTGCGCATGCCCAGCGCGTAGGCGGCCTCGCGCTGGCCCTTGGGCACCGCGAGCACGCCGGCCCGGAACACCTCGGCCAGCACCGAGCCGTTGTAGAGCACCAGCCCGGCCACCAGGGCCCACAGCGGCTGCACCTTGAGGGCGACGAAGACGAAGAAGATCATCACCAGCAGCGGCATGGCCCGGAAGAACTCCACCACCAGGGTGGCGAACCAGCGCACCACCCGGTGGTCGGAGAGCCGCCCGGCCGCGAACAGCGCGCCGAAGGGCAGCGCGAACAGCACCGTCCAGCCGAAGGCCTTCAGGGTGTTGCCCAGTCCGCGCAGCAGCAGGTCCTGGACGCCCCGGTACTCGAAGGGCTCCCACTTGGCGGAGGTGAACTGGTGGGTTTGGAACAGCATGTAGACGATCCAGCCGATCAGCGCCGCGATGAGCAGCAGCGCGATCCCGCCGTAGAGCCGGTGGCGGGCCAGCGCCTTCGGCCCGGGGATGTCGTACAGCGCCGAGGATCCAACGGTCATCGGGACACCGCCACTCGTCGTTCCAGCAGGTTGAAGACGGCGCTGATGGCCAGGGTGATGATCAGGTAGCCGACGGCGATCCAGACGAAGGTCCAGATGATGCTGTAGCCCAGCTCGTTGATGGTGCGGTAGGTGCCCAGCAGTTCGGTGACGCTGAAGGAGCCGGCGATCGCCGTGTTCTTGGCCAGCGCGATCATCACGCTGCCGATCGGGGCCACCACCGACCGGTACGCCTGCGGCAGCACCACCAGGCTCATCGTCTGCCCGAAGCTCATGCCCAGGCTGCGGGCCGCCTCACCCTGCCCGGACGGCACGGTGTTGATGCCCGAGCGCATCGCCTCGCAGACGAAGGCCGAGGTGTAGCAGCCGAGCGCCAGCACCGCGAAGGTGTAGAAGGGCAGGGTGATGTCGAACCGGGGCAGGCCCAGCACCACGATGAAGAACAGCAGGGTCAGCGGCGTGTTGCGCAGCACCGTCACCCACACCGTCCCGAACACCCGCAGCGGCCGCACCGGGGAGACCCGGAAGCCCGCCATCAGCACGCCCAGCACCAGTGACAGCACGGCGCTCACCGCGAACAGCGAGAGCGTGCCGAGGAAGCCGTCCCAGTAGGTCGACCAGTTGTCGGTCAGCGTTTTCACGGCGCGGCCCTCTCAGTACCGGTCGATCGGCGGCGGGGTGGGCGCGGGCTCCCCGGACAGTCCGAGGGTCGCCTCGAAGGCCTTCTTCCAGTCGCCGTTCTGCTCGTGCTTCGCCAGGGCGTCGTCCAGGGCCGTGCGCAGCACGGTGTCGTTCTTCGGCGTCCCGATGCCGTACGGCTCGGTCGAGAACAGCGGCCCGACCACCTTGAGCTCGTCCGGCACCTTGGCCGCGTAGCCCAGCAGGATCGCGTTGTCGGTGGTGACGGCGTCGACCTGGTCGGTGATCAGGTTGTCCACGCAGGCCGAGTAGCTGTCATAGCCAATCAGGTGGGCCTTGGGGTACTGCGACTGGATGCGCTGGTACGGGGTCGAGCCGGACGCCGAGCAGACCTTCTTGCCGTCGAGGTCCTGCGGCGCGTGGATGCTGTCGTCGTTCTTGCGCACCAGCAGCGACTGCCCGGCGATGAAGTACGGCCCGGCGAAGCCGACCAGCTTCTTCCGGTTGTCGTTGATGGTGTAGGTGCCGACGTAGTAGTCGACCTGGCCGTTCTGCAGCGCGGTCTCGCGGTTGGCCGAGGCGATGGTCTTGAACTGGATCCGGTCCGGTCCGAAGCCCAGCGACGCGCCGACCATCTTGGCGATCTCGATGTCGAAGCCGGAGTACACGCCGGTGGCCGGGTTCTTCTGGCCCAGGTACGGCTGGTCCTCCTTGGCGCCGACCACCAGCCGGCCCCGGGCACGGGCGGTGTCCAGGGTGGGCGAGCCGGTGATCGAGGTGGCGTCCTGCACCTGGTAGCTGGGCAGCGCGCTGGGCTGGGGGCCCTTGGGCGGCGGGGTGCCGGCCTTGCCGCAGCCGGCCGCGAGGGCGGTGAGCAGCAGGACGGCGGCGCGCACGCCGAAGCGCGCACGCGCGGGGGGCGTCGTCTGACGGGTCACGGCGCCGCCTCAGTGCTTCAGGATCTTGGACAGGAAGTCCCGGGCGCGCTCGCTCTCGGGGGCGCTGAAGAACTCCTCCGGGGCGCGGTCCTCGACGATCCGCCCGTCGGCCATGAACACCACCCGGTTGGCCGAGGCCCGGGCGAAGCCCATCTCATGGGTGACCACGACCATCGTCATGCCCTCGCTGGCGAGTTGGCGCATGACGTCGAGCACCTCGTTGATCATCTCGGGGTCGAGCGCCGAGGTCGGCTCGTCGAAGAGCAGCGCCTTGGGGTCCATCGCCAGCGCCCGGGCGATCGCGACGCGCTGCTGCTGGCCGCCGGAGAGCTGGGCCGGGTACTTGTCGGCCTGTGTCGCGAGGCCGACCCGTTCCAGCAGCGAGCGGGACTTGGCGTCCGCCTCCCCCTTGGAGCGGCCGCGGACCTTGATCTGGGCGAGCGAGACGTTCTGCAGCACGGTCTTGTGCGCGAACAGGTTGAAGGACTGGAACACCATGCCGACCTCGGCGCGCAGCTTGGCCAGGCCCTTTCCCTCGGCGGGCAGCGGCCGGCCGTCGATCAGGATGGTGCCGCGCTCGATCGGCTCCAGCCGGTTGATCGCCCGGCACAGCGTGGACTTTCCGGAGCCGGACGGGCCGATCACCACGACGACCTCGCCGCGGCCGACCGTCAGCTCGATGTCGCGCAGCACGTGGAGGTCACCGAAGTGCTTGTCGACCCCGCGCATCTCGATCAGCGGGGTGAAGACAGTGGAACCGGTCGGTGCCGGTGGGGGGTCGGTGGTCACCGGAGCCGCCGCCCCTTCAGCAGCCAGCCGAGCACGGCGCCCGCGATCAGCGTGGCCAGCAGGGCGATCCAGAGCGGCGCGGTGACGGTGAACACCCAGAACTGGATCTTGACCTTGTCGAGGTTGGCGAACAGGAACCACACCGCGAGGATGACGATGACGCCGATCCCGATGTATCGCGTGGGGATCCCGCCGATCTCGCTGCGCTGGGGTCGGGACGAGCCGTCCGAAATCTTGGTCACCGGAGCAGTCTGCTGGCCGGGGCGGCGGTTTGCCCGGTTACGCGCCCTTACGGGCCTGGGAGTAACCCGCACGGGGCAATCCGGCCCGGTGCCGGTTTACCGATCTTCCCTCCCGGTGTGGCGGCGGCACGCCCCCGAAGCGCTACCGTTCGTCCCGCCAGGAGCGCCAGAGCGCCGCGTACGGACCGCCGGCCGCGACCAGTTCGGGGTGGCTGCCGTACTCGCTGATCCGCCCGCCCTCGACCACCGCGATCACATCGGCGTCGTGCGCGGTGTGCAGCCGGTGGGCGATGGCGATGACCGTGCGGCCCTCCAGCACCCGGGCGAGCGAGCGTTCCAGGTGCCGGGCGGCGCGCGGGTCGAGCAGTGAGGTCGCCTCGTCCAGCACCAGGGTGTGGGGGTCGGCCAGCACCAGCCGGGCCAGGGCCAGTTGCTGGGCCTGCGGCGGGGTCAGCGAGGCACCGCCGGAGCCGACCTCGGTGTCCAGCCCCTCCGGCAGGGCGTCCACCCAGGCCCCGGCGTCCACCGCTTCCAGGGCGGCCCGCAGTTCCGTGTCGTCCGCCTCGGGCGCGGCCAGCCGCAGGTTGTCCCGCAGGGTGCCGACGAACACGTGGTGCTCCTGGTTGACCAGCGCGACCTCCGCCCGGACCCGCTCGGCGGGCATCCGGCACAGCGCGGCCCCGCCGAGGGTGACGCTGCCCCGGCCCGGCGCGTAGATCCCGGCCAACAGCCGCCCGAGGGTGGACTTTCCCGCCCCGGACGGACCGACCAGCGCGACCCGGCTGCCCGGGGCCACGTCCAGGCTGATCCCGTGCAGGACGTCCGCACCCTCGCGGTAGCCGAAGCGGACGTCCTTGGCCTCGACCCGGCGGCCCTGCGGACAGGCCGACTCCTCGCCCTCGTGCTCCGGCACCTCGTGGACGCCCACCAGCCGGGCCAGCGAGGCCTGCCCGATCTGCAGCTCGTCGTACCAGCGCAGGATCAGGTCCACCGGGCCGATCAGCAGCTGGGCGTACAACACGCCGGTGGTCAACTGCCCGACGGTGAGCCAGCCCTTCAGCGTGCACAGCCCGCCGACCACCAGGGTGGTCACCACCGCCGAGGCGTAGACCGCCTCGATGGTCGGGAACCAGACCGAGCGCAGCCACAGGGTGTAGCGCTCCCAGGCCAGCCACTCGCGCAGTTTGCGCTCCGTCAGCCGGACGCGCTGCTCGCCCAGGCGCAGCGCCTCCACCGTCCGCCCGGCGTCCACCGTCTCGGCCAGCACGTTGCTCACCGCCGCGTACCCGGCCGACTCGTTGCGGTAGGACTGCGGGGCGCGCCGGAAGTACCACCGGGAGCCGGCCAGCAGCAGCGGCAAGCCGACCAGCGAAGTCAGCGCGAGCAGTGGTGAGGTGACCAGCAGGGCGCCGAGCACCAGCAGCAACGACACGACCGCGACGGCGAGTTCGGGCACCGCCTCGCGCACCGACTTGTCCAGCCGGTCGATGTCGGTGGTCCCCCGGGAGACCAGGTCCCCGGTGCCGGCCCGTTCCAGCACGCCGGTCGGCAGCGCGACCGAGCGGACCAGGAAGTCCTCGCGCAGGTCGGCCAGCACCCGCTCGCCCAGCACGGCCCCGCGCATCCGCGACCAGCCGGTGAACGCGGACTGCACCGCCAGGGCCGGCAGGTACCAGCCGACCGCCACCGCGATGGTGGCCCCGGCGGTGCCGGTGGCCAGCGACTCGACCAGGCTGCCGAGCACCCAGGGCCCGACCAGCCCGGCCACGGTGGCCATCGAGTGCAGACCCACCACGGCGGCGAACCCGCCCCGGTGGCGCCGCGCCAGCAGGCCCAGGTACCCGCGCACGGCGGCCGGCGAGCCGACCGGCAGGGTGGTGGCCGGTCCCTGCTCCTGATGGACGGGGGGTTTCACGACGTACTCCTCGCTCGTCGGGCCGGACGGTCGCCGGCAGTGCTCGTACCGGCGCTCATACCGACGCCGCCTCCTCGTCCCGGGTGACCACGGCCCGGTAGGCCGGTTCGGTGCGCATCAGCTCGCGGTGCCGGCCGGCCGCGACCGCCCGGCCGTCGCGCAGCAGCACCACCCGGTCCGCCTGGTCGAGCAGCAGCGGGCTGGTCGCGAACACCACGGTGGTGCGCCCCGCCCGAATGTCCCGCAGCCCGGCGGCGATCCGGGACTCGGTGTGGGCGTCCACCGCGCTGGTCGGCTCGTCCAGCACCAGGACCGGCGGGTCGGCGAGCAGCGCGCGCGCCAGGGCCAGCCGCTGGCGCTGGCCGCCGGAGAGCGAGCGCCCGCGCTCGGTGATCCGCGCGAGCAGAGGGTCGCCTCCGCAGTCCGGCGAGCCGTCCGCGAGCGCCTCCAGCACGTCCTCGGAGTGGGCCGCGGCCAGCGCCTCGGCGGCCGACACCCGCCCGGAGGAGGGGACGTCCAACAGCTCGGCCAGCGTGCCGGAGAGCAGCACCGGCTCCTTGTCGTGGACGAGCACCGCCGACCGGGCCTCCGGCAACGGCACCGCGTCCAGCTCCGTGCCGCCGAGCCGGACGGAGGGCTGCGCCCGCTCCCCCTCGGGCAGCGGGACGTGCCCGCCCAGCCGCTCGGCGAGCGCCCCGGCGAAGTCCGGGTCCCCGCAGACCACCGCGGTCAACTCGCCGGCCCGCGCAATCAGCCCGGTCACCGGGTCGTGCAGGTCGGTCTTGCCGGGCCGGGTCAGTGCGGCGTCGGCCGCGCCGGCGGTGCGGCCGAGCGAGAGCACCCGCACGGCCCGCCCCGCGGAGACCCTGGCGACGCTCCACGCGTGCGCCGCCTCGCCCAGGATCCGCAGCGGTGCGGCCAGGAAGGCGGTCGCGCCGTACACCGCGATCAGGGTGCCGACGTCGAGCTCGCCGGAGGCGGCCAGCCGGGCGCCGAACCACGTCACCCCGATGACGAACAGGCCCGGCAGCAGGATCTGCTGAGCCTGCATCAGAGATGAGAGGCGAGCGGAGCGCACGGCCGCCGCACGGACCTTCTGGGAGGCCGCCCGGTACCGCTCCAGGAACAGCTCCTCGCCGCCGATGCCGCGCAGCACCCGCAGCCCCGCCACGGTGTCGGCGGCCAGCTCGGTGGCCTTGCCGCCGAGCCCGCGCTGCTCCTCGTAACGCCGCTCGAACGGCCCGATCAGCGGCCAGACCGAGGCGGCCAGCACCGGGACGCCGAGCAGCACCCCGATCCCGAGGACCGGTTCGACCACCAGCACCACCGAGCTGACGGACAGCCAGACGATCACCGCGGCCCGGACCCGGGCGACCAGTTCGACGTACCATCCGATCCGCTCGACGTCCCCGCTGCCGACCGCGACCACCTCCCCCGTGGCGATCCGCCGGGACAGGCCGGCCCCGAGGTGCGAGGCCTGCTTAGCCACCAACTGCCGTACGTGGCAAGCGGCGTGGATCCAGTTCCAGACCGCCTGCCGGTGCAGCAGCACGGTGCCCAGTGCGGCGGTGGCGGAGAGCAGCAGCGCGAGTGCGCCGGCCCGCCAGATCCCGCCGGCGTCGCCGTCGGCGGCGGCCTGCACACCGTGCCCGAGCGGCACCGCCACCGCGGCCTGGGAGCCCAACTCGAGCAGCGCCCAGCAGGTGGCGCGGATCTGCCCCCGCCGCTGGGCACGCTGCAGCCAGCGGAGGAAGGCCAGGGGTGAGGAGAGGTCAGGACTGCCGGGGTCGGCCAGTGGCAGGGGGGTGAGCGGCATGACACTCCGATGCGGAAGGTGCGGAGGTGTGGAGGCGTGGACGTGCGGAGGCGTGGACGTGCGGACGTACGGACGCGTAAAGGTGAGCGCGGGGGGCGCCGGTACGGGGAGGAACCGACGGCGCGCCGAACCGCGCGGCGAAGCGACACCGCAGGGGGCGCGGCAAGGTCCCCAAGTCCGGCGGCAGCGGCCGGACTGACACGGGTGGGGCACGAAGGGGCCGGATCTCAGGAGGTCATGTCGGCGAGCCTGCCAAGCGCGATGTGATCCACGCAACAGGTTTTCCGGCGGACCGCCCGCGTTCCGCCACGCCGCCCTGGAGCGTCGCCGGGGATTCGCCCGAACGGAGGGAACAATCGTCTCCGGGTGCCAGTTGGCCCCGCTGGAACCAGAGACGACCAGGAGAGGGCATCCCTTCCCGTGAGCAACATCCCCAGCGTCACCCTGAACGACGGCGCTAGCATCCCCCAGCTCGGCTTCGGCGTGTGGCAGGTCCCCGACGGCGAGGCCACCGCCGCCGTCCGCACCGCGATCGAGGCGGGCTACCGCTCCATCGACACCGCCGCGGTCTACGAGAACGAGGCCGGCACCGGCGCGGCGATCGCCGAGGCCCTCGCGGACAACGTCGTCACCCGTGAGGACCTCTACGTCACCACCAAGCTGTGGAACTCGGGCACCCGCGACTGGTCCGGCGAGCAGGGCCGCGACGCGGTGCTGCGCGAGTTCGACGCCTCGCTGGCCAAGCTCGGCCTCGACTACATCGACCTCTACCTGATCCACTGGCCGCGCCCGATGCACGGCACCTACCTGAACGTCTGGAAGGCCCTGGAGCAGCTGAAGGCGGACGGCCGGGTCAAGTCGATCGGCGTCTCCAACTTCGGCGCGGAGCAGCTCACCCGGCTGGTGGAGGAGGCCTCGGTCGTCCCAGTGCTGAACCAGGTCGAGCTGCACCCGTACTTCCCGCAGGAGGAGCTACGCGCCTTCCACGCCCGGCACGGCATCGCCACCGAGGCGTGGAGCCCGCTGGGCCAGGGCGGCGAGCTGCTGGCCGAGCCGGCGTTGGTGAAGATCGCCGAGAAGCACGGCCGCACGGTCGCCCAGGTGGTGCTCCGCTGGCACCTGCAGAGCGGCGTGATCGCCATCCCGAAGTCGGTCACCCCGTCCCGCATCCGGGAGAACCTGAACGTCACCGGCTTCGAGCTGGACGCCGAGGACATGGCGGCCATCGCCGCCGTCGCCACCGGCAAGCGGATCGGCCCGGACCCGCAGGGCTTCGACTACTGACGCCCGACCCCGCCAGGGCGGGCTCCGGCCGACTGCCCGTCATACCGAAGTACCGCCCGTCCCGGACAGGGAAGGGCGGTACTTCGGCGTGCCCGAACTCACCGACGGCCGTGGACCTCAGCCCTCGGATCTGTTGGCGAATCGTTTTGGCTGGCGTTACGGAAGCTTTGCCTACAGCCTGGCCGCCTTGGCGAGGAGCGCGAGCGCCATCTCGTGCTCCTCCTCCGCCAGCGGCGCGAGCAGCAGCCGCTGGACTTCGGCCACACCCGCGGCGGACCGGTGCAGCAGGTCCTGGCCCGCCGAGGAGAGCGACAGCAGGTTGCGGCGACCGTCCGAGGGGTCGCGCCGGCGCTGCACCAGTCCGCGCCGCACCAGCCGGCTGACCATCTCGGCCATCGTGGCCTTGTCCAGCGAGGCCAGCTCGCCGACCGTGCGCTGGTCCGCGCCCGGTTCCAGCTCCAGCGCGTCCAGCACGGCATACTGGGGGGCCGTCAGCTCCGCGCCGACGTGCTCCGACCAGAGCTTGGTGTGCACCTGCTGGCCGACCCTGATCAGGTAGCCGATCGCGCGCTGAGCGTCCAGTATCGGCCGCGCGTCCGAGAAGACCGCGACCGCGGCGGGCTCCAGCCTGGCTATCTTGGCCATGACCCGGACGATCTCGACCTGCTCGTCCGGGCTGAGCGGCTCGAACAGCACGCGTTGCACGCGGACCACCCCGCCGGTGGCCTCGCGCACCGCCTGCGCGCCGCTCTGCGAGAGCGCGAGCAGCTTGCGGCGTCCGTCGGCCGGATCACGCCGTCGCAGCACCAGGCCACGGCGGACCAGCCGCGCCACCATCTCCGCCATCGTGGCCTTGTCGAGCGAGGCACGCTCGCCCACCGTCCGCTGGTCAGCGCCCGGTTCGAGGGCGAGCACCAGCAGGACCGCGAACTGTGGAGCCGTGAGATCGGCTCCGACGTGCTCCGACCACAGTCGGGTGTGGACCTGTTGTGCGACGCGAATGAGGTGTCCGGGCGACTGCTGCAGTCGCGCGGACACGCG
Organism: Kitasatospora sp. NPDC029312; assembly: GCF_055569215.1. NCBI lineage: Bacteria > Bacillati > Actinomycetota > Actinomycetes > Kitasatosporales > Streptomycetaceae > Kitasatospora > Kitasatospora sp. NPDC029312. The sequence continues at coordinate 52,879 of NZ_JBVHXY010000035.1, forward strand.
GGTTGTCGGGATCTCCCCCAGCACCATGTATCCGTCCCGATGTCACACCCGGTGTGTGTGGGACACCCGGGTGGGGCAGTAACGGCGAGTGGGCGTCCAGCTATGAGGGAGGGCGCTCCAGCCGTGCAGCCGGTGGCTGCTGGCGGACACTATACAAACGGCGGGCCCGTGCTGGCAGGCAGGGGCGGATAGTAGACGCAGGTTCGGCGACATTGGCATATTTACGCGCTGCCAACGCCTTGCAGTAACCCGTTCTCAGCAGAAAGCCGACCGGCCGGTCCTTACCGACCGTCACCTGCGCCTCTCCACCCTGGTCGCCTTCCCTACTCGCCGGTAGGGTGTGGGCACCCTCTCCGGGGGCACTCCCCGGAGGCACCCCCGAGAGAGACGAGAGCGAGCATGACCGAAGCGAGCATGACCGAGCGGAGCACCACCACCCGGGTCGCCGTCGTCACCGGCGCCGCCCGCGGCCTGGGCGCCGCCACCGCCGTCCGGCTGGCCGCCGACGGCTACGCGGTCGCGGTGCTGGACCTGGAGGAGAGCGCCGGCAAGGACACCGTCGACCGGATCACCGCCGCCGGCGGCCGGGCGTTGGCCGTCGGCGCCGACGTCTCGGACGCCGAGCAGGTCCAGGCGGCCGTCGACCGCGTGGTGGCCGAGCTCGGCACCCCCGTCGTGCTGGTCAACAACGCGGGCGTGCTCCGTGACAACCTCCTCTTCAAGATGTCCGAGTCCGACTGGGACACGGTCATGAACGTCCACCTGCGCGGCGCCTTCCTGATGACCCGCGCGGTGCAGAAGCACATGGTCGACGCCGGATTCGGCCGCATCGTCAACCTGTCCTCCTCATCGGCCCAGGGCAACCGCGGCCAGGCCAACTACTCCGCCGCCAAGGCCGGGCTGCAGGGCTTCACCAAGACTTTGGCCATCGAGCTGGGCAAGTTCGGCATCACGGCCAACGCGGTCGCCCCCGGCTTCATCGCCACGGACATGACGGCGGCCACCGCGGCCCGGGTCGGCATGGACTTCGAAGACTTCAAGCGGGCCGCAGCCTCTCAGATCCCGGTCCAGCGGGTCGGTGAGCCCGAGGATGTCGCCCACACCATCTCCTTCCTCGCCAGCGAGGGCGCCGGCTTCGTCTCCGGCCAGGTGATCTACGTCGCGGGCGGCCCCCTCGACTGAGCACTGAACCTACACAGGGTGACCACGGGGTGGGAAGCCGGCAGGACCGGCTCCCCGCCCCGTCTCCTTTACCGACGCTTTTGGAGAATCATTCGAAGGCCACACGGGCATTCGATCCGGTAATACCGGAAATCACTCCCGAGGCCATCGCGCTCCGACCCGATTGTCGATTTCCCGGGAAAATGACAATTCCCTCCGGAATGACCCGGCCAGGATGGGTAAGGTCACCCCGTGCAATCGAGAAGTACCCCAGCCGGCATTCCGCGACAGGAGCCGGAACGCCTCACCGCGGACCCCCGGGACCTCCGGGTGCCCGACCGCGTCCCCGGCTCCCTCGGCCCCGACCGGGGGGAGTTCGGTTGGCCGCCGATGAGCCGCCGCCGGGCCGCCCTGCTCGCCGCCACCTGCGGCGCCTACCTGCTGGTGCTGGCCGGAGTCCTGCTCAACACCGCCCTGGTCGACCTCGACTGGTCGGTCCGCCTGCTCCGCCCCTACGAGCGGTGGCCGAGCCTCGAGCCCCTGCTCGCCACCTGGGTGGTCGCCGGACAGCGCGGGCCCAGTGCCATCGCCGCCTTCGCGTGGCTCACCTGGCGCGCCCGCCGTCTCGGCCGGCTGCGCCCGCTGCTGGTCATGGGCCTCGCACTGCTGCTGCTCAACATCACGGTCGGCGCGGTGAAGATCGTCACCGGACGGCTCGGCCCGCACTACGCCCAGTACGTCGGCTCGCCCGAGCTCTTCTCCGGCGGCACCATCTTCCCCTCCGGCCACACCGCCAACGCCGTGGTCACCTGGGGCGTGCTCGCCTACCTCGCGGTCCGCTGGCGGCGCACCGGAGGGGTGATCGCCGCGGCCACCGCCTGCTCGATCGGCCTGACCACGGTCTACCTGGGCACCCACTGGGTCACCGACGTGCTGGCCGGCTGGGCCGCCGGACTGCTGGTGCTGCTCACGCTGCCGCTGTTGGAACCGCTGGTCGCCGCCGCCGAGCGGCGCCTTCACCGCCGGTTCGCCCGCTGACCCCGGTCCGCCCGCACCCGGCGGGCCGCCCACGGCACGAACCGACCCGACCGGACCGGCTAGCCCTCCCAGCTCCGCTCGACCACGCCGTCCCGCACGGCGAGGTTGAGCCGCCCCTGCCGGTACTCCAGGGTGATCATCTGCTCGGGCTCCAGCACCCGCACGGCGGCCCAGCCGTGCCGCCGGGCCAGCTCCTCGGCGCGCTCGACCCGCAGCCCCGCGTACCCCTCGGCGTCCTCGCCCATCGCGCCCGCCCCCGCGTCGTCCGACTCCGTCATCGCCCCTCCCCCGGCCCGCACCCACGGACGTACGCTGGAACCGTAGTCCCGATCCGCGCGGCACGGAGGTGACCGGCCATGCGCACTACCACTCCGCGACGGTGGCGCAGCGGCACCGAGCCGACCAGCGCGCGCAGCGATCTCAAGCTCCGGTACCTGCTCTCGCTCACCTTCACTCCGCTCTTCCTGCTGGGCACCGTGGGCTTCGCCCTCTGGGCGGCCGCCTCTCCGGTGGACGGCGCCCCCAGCCGGGGCACACTGACCGGCTTCGCCATCGCCCTCGGCGTGCTCACTCTGTTCGCCGTCGTCGATCTCGTGGTGGTGGTCCGGCGCCGCCGGACCGAGCTCTGACGCGGTGTCTCCCACGGAGTGGGAAGTCGGCCCGGCCGACGTCCCACTCCGTGCAGCTCATTTGCCGCACCGGTCAGCGGTTACCGACCGCCTGCTTCACCAGCGTCCGCCCGAAGTCCCACATCAGGCCGTTCCCCCGGTGCGCCTCGTCCATGATCTCGGTGAAGGCGTCCACGAACCGGTCCACGTCCCGATCGGTGATGATCAGCGGCGGAATCAGCTTGATCACTTCCAGGTGGTCCCCGGACACCTGGGTCAGGATCCGGTGCCGCTGCAGCAACGGGACGACCACCATCTGCGCGAACAGCCCCTTGCGGGCCGCCTGCAGGGCCGTCCAACCGGTCCGCAGCTTCAGCGACTTGGGCCGGCCGAACTCGATGCCGATCATCAGCCCGCGGCCGCGCACCTCGGCGAGCAGCTCGTACTTGTCGACCAGCGCGGCCAGCCGCTCGCGGAACCGGTCACCGACCTGCCGGGCGTTCTCCACCACCTTCTCCTCGCGCACCACCTCCAGGGTCGCCAGCCCCGCGGCCATCGCCTGGGCGTTGGACCCGAAACTGGCCGAGTGCACCAGGACCCGGTCCATCGAGGAGTACACCTTCTCGAAGATCCAGCTCTTGCCGAGCGTCGCCCCGACCGGCACGTACCCGCCGGACAGCGCCTTGGCGGCGCACACCAGGTCGGGGAGCACGCCCTCCTCGCTCTGGTAGGCGAAGAACTCGCCGGTGCGCCCGATCCCGGTCTGGACCTCGTCGCAGATCAGCAGCGCCTTGTGCTCGTGCAGCAGCGCCTGGGCGGCCCGCAGCCAGCCGGGCGGCGTCGCCTGGACGCCCTTGCCCTGGATCGGCTCGACGATCAGCGCCGCCACGTCGCCGCGCTTCAGCTCCTTGGCCAGCGCGCCGATGTCGCCGAGCGGGACGGCGGTGTCCGGCAGCAGCGGGTCGAAGCCCTTGCGGAAGCCGCGCTCCCCGTTGACCGAGAGCGAGCCGGTGGTCAGCCCGTGGAAGGCGTGGTCGGCGTAGAGGATCCGCTTGCGCCCGGTGGCGTACCGGGCGAACTTGAGCGCCGTCTCCACCGCCTCGGTGCCGCTGTTGCCGAAGAACACCCGGTCCAGCCCCGGCGCGTACGACAGCAGCCGCTCGGCCAGCAGTCCGGGCAGCGGTGAGCAGTCGAAGCGGACCAGGTCCGGCAGGTCCAGGTCCATCACCTGCTGGATCGCCGATCGCACCACCGGGTGGTGGCGGCCCAGCGCGAAGATGCCGAAGCCGGCCAGCATGTCGAGGTACTCGTTGCCCTCGGCGTCGTAGAAGTACTGGCCCTCGGCGCGGTCGTAGTACTTGTCGAAGCCGATGGTGCGCAGCATCCGCGGCAGCTGCGGGTTGAGGTAGCGGCTGTGCAGTTCGTAGCGCTCGCCGCCGCGGTCGGCGACGAGCGCGGCGAGGTCGAAGGCTGGGCGGTCGGGATCAGCCGGCATGGCGCGGGTTCGCTCCTCGGGTCGGTAGCAGGTTCTTGGCGAAGACGGCGGTCTGGGCGGCGACCCCGGTGCCGGTCAGCCCGGCCTCCTCGAGGATCTCGCCGCGCGACGCGTGCCCGAGGAATTCCTGCGGCAGGCCCAGCACGCGCACCGGGACGTCCACGTCGGCGTCTCGCAGCGCCTGGGAGACGGCCGAACCGACGCCGCCGGCCCGCCCGTTGTCCTCGACGGTGACCACCAGCCGGTGCCCGGCGGCGAGTTCGGGCAGCGCCGGGTCGACCGGCTTGACCCAGCGCGGGTCGACCACCGTCGCGGTGAAGCCCTCGGCGAGCAGCAGCCGGGCGGCGTCCAGGCAGGCGGAGGCGGTGGTCCCGACCGCGACCAGCAGGATCTCCGGCTCCGGGCCGGTGCGCAGCAGCACGTCCGTCCCGCCGATCCGTTCGAGCGCCGCGACGGCGGGCCCGACGTTGCCCTTGGGGAAGCGCACCACGGTGGGGGCGTCCTCGACCGCGACGGCCTCGCGCAGCTGGGCGCGCAGCTGGTCGGCGTCGCGCGGGGCGGCCAGCCGCAGGCCCGGGACGACCTGGAGGATCGACATGTCCCACATGCCGTTGTGCGAGGCGCCGTCCGGGCCGGTCACCCCGGAGCGGTCGAGCACGAAGGTGACGCCCAGCCTGTGCAGGGCGACGTCCATCAGGACCTGGTCGAACGCCCGGTTGAGGAAGGTCGCGTAGACCGCGACCACCGGGTGCAGTCCGCCGGTGGCCAGACCCGCCGCGCTGGTGACGGCGTGCTGCTCGGCGATCCCGACGTCGAAGGTCCGGTCCGGGTACGCCTTGGCGAACGGCCCCAGGCCCACCGGCTGGAGCATCGCCGCGGTGATCGCCACCAGGTCGGGCCGCTGCGCGCCGAGTTCGACGAGTTCCTCGCCGAAGACGGAGGTCCAGGAGACCCCGGCGCTGGGCGAGACCGGCAGGCAGGTGTACGGATCGATCGGGTTGACGGCGTGGAAGCGGTCGGCCTCGTCCTGCTCGGCGGGCCGGTACCCGCGCCCCTTGACGGTCAGGCAGTGCACGATGACCGGGCCGCCGAAGTTGCGGGCCTGGCGCAGCGCCTGTTCGACCGCGCCCACGTCGTGGCCGTCGATCGGCCCGAGGTACTTCAGCCCGAGGTCCTCGAACATGCCCTGTGGCGCGAAGGCGTCCTTGAACCCCTTCTTGGCGCCGTGCAGCGCGTCGAAGATCGGCTGGCCGACCAGCGGGGTGCGCTGCAGCGCCTCCTTGCCGAGGGCGAGGAAGCGCTCGTAGCCCTGGGTGGTGCGCAGGGTGGCCAGGTGGTTGGCCAGGCCGCCGATGGTCTTGGCGTAGGAACGCTCGTTGTCGTTGACGACGATGACCAGCGGCCGGTCGCGCGCCTCGGCGATGTTGTTGAGCGCCTCCCAGGCGAGCCCGCCGGTGAGCGCGCCGTCGCCGATCACCGCGACGGTGTGCCGGTCGTGCTGGCCGAGCAGCTGGGCGGCCTTGGCCAGCCCGTCGGCGTAGGAGAGCGCGGTGGAGGCGTGCGAGTTCTCGACCAGGTCGTGTTCGGACTCTGCGCGTGAGGGGTAGCCGGACAGCCCGCCGCGCGTGCGCAGCTTCGAGAAGTCCTGGCGGCCGGTGAGCAGCTTGTGGACGTAGCTCTGGTGCCCGGTGTCGAAGACGATCCGGTCGTACGGCGAGTCGAACACCCGGTGCAGCGCGATGGTCAGCTCCACCACGCCGAGGTTCGGGCCGAGGTGGCCGCCGGTGCGGGTGACGGCGTCGATCAGGAAGTCGCGGATCTCGTCGGCCAGCAACGGGAGTTCGACCGCGGGGAGCTTGCGCAGCTCGGCCGGGGACGTGACGCGGGAGAGCAGTGACATGGGTACACCTCACGACTCGAAGTGGTGCGGTGGTGCCTCCGCCCGAGCGGGCGGGGCCGGCCCGGGCACCGAGGCCCGGGCCGGACGGGAGCCCTGCCGGGCTCAGCGCCCGCGGCTGGCGCCGACGGTGTCGGTGATGGCTCGCAGCGACTGCTGGAGCGAGCCCATGGTCGCCAGGACGGCGGTCGGCTCGTAGCCGCAGTGGGCCATGCAGTTCTCGCAGCGCGGGTCCTTGCCGCGGCCGTACTTGCTCCAGTCGGTCGTCTCGACCAGCTCGCGGTAGGTCGGCACGTAGCCGTCGGCCATCAGGTAGCAGGGCCGCTGCCACCCGAACAGCGAGTAGTTGGGGATGCCCCAGGGGGTGCACTCGAAGTCGGCCTTGCCCTCCAGGAAGTCCAGGAAGAGCGGGCTGTGGTTGAGCCGCCAGCGGCGGCGGTTGCCGCCGGCGAAGGCCTTGCGGAAGAGCTCCCTGGTCTGCTCGACGCCGAGGAAGTGCTCCTGGTCGGGGGCCTTCTCGTAGGCGTACGCCGGGGAGATCATCATCTCGTCCACCTTCAACTCGTCGTTGAGGTAGTCGAGGACGTCGATGACGGTCTGCGCGGTGTCCGTGTTGAAGAAGGTGCTGTTGGTGGTGACCCGGAAGCCGCGCCGCTTGGCCTCCTTGATCGCGGCCACCGCCTCGTCGAAGGTGCCCTCCTTGGCCACCGACTCGTCGTGCCGCTCGCGCAGGCCGTCGATGTGCACGGCGAAGGTGAAGTAGGGCGAGGGCTTGAACTTGTCGATCTTCTTGCGCAGCAGCAGCGCGTTGGTGCAGAGGAAGACGTACTTGCGGCGCTCGACCAGTTGTCGGACGATCTCGTCGATCTGCGGGTGCATCAGCGGCTCGCCGCCGGCGATCGAGACCATCGGGGCACCCGACTCCAGGACCGCGCCGACCGCCTGGGCCACGGGCATCCGCTGCTTGAGGACGCCCGCCGGGTGCTGGATCTTGCCGCAGCCCTCGCAGGCGAGGTTGCACGCGAAGAGCGGTTCCAGCTCGACGATCAGTGGGAACTTGTCCCTCCGCTTGAGCAGCTTCTGCTGCATCAGGTAGGTGCCGACCCGCACGGTCTGGCGCAACGGCATGGCCATGGCTAGCTCGCCTCCTGGGGGAGCGTCGAGGATGTGGGGTGGTTCAGGTCTGCGGAGCCGGTGCCGGGCTCCTGTCGGTACCAGTCGACCAGGGCGGGTACCGTCGCCCGCAGGGTCCGCCAGGCGCGCACCCCGGCCGGGAGGGTGCCGGGCCGCAGCAGTTCGTGCTCGGGGGTGTCCACGACCACCCGCAGGACGGCGACGGGCAGCACCGGACGGACCTCCCGCAGCGCGGCCAGCACGGCGGCGGCCTCCATGTCGACGGCGAGCGCGCCCTGCAGGTGCAGCGCGCGCCGCTCGATGCCGCGCACCACGTGGTCGGCGGTGTGGTGCACCCCGGTGTGCGCGGTCAGTCCCCGCACCTTGAGCGCCCGGGCCAGTTCCGGCCCGGAGTCGACCGGGTACAGGTGGCCCTCGGCGTCGCGCACCCCGTCGGCGGCGACCACGTCGCCCGGTGCCACACCCGGGCCGACGGCGGCGCCGAAGCCGGCCACCACGACGGCGCCGTAGGCGCCCGGCGCGGAGCCGAGCAGCCGCCGGACGGCCAGCCCGGCCCGCCGCCGGCCGACCCCGCTGCGCACCAGCACCGGGGGCCCGCCGGCGGCACCGCGCCAGTCACCGCCGCGCAGGGCCCACACCTCGGGGCCCAGGGCGCAGAGCACGAGCAGGGGCGCGGTGGTCACCGCGCCGCCCCGATCGCCGGGGCGCCGCTCGACGCCACCCGGCCCGGGGCGCCGTGGAGGTAGCGGCCGAGCGCGGTGATGGGGAAGACCAGGCGGTACAGGTGGTAGTTGATGGAGAAGTCCCACGGGAACCCGGTGCCGGTGAACTGCGGTTCGTCCCAAGTGCCTTCGGGCAGCTGGGTGCGCACCAGCCAGTCCACGCCGCGTTCCACCGCCGGGTTGGCCCGGTCCTGCGGGCCCTCGCCGGCGGCGAGCAGCGCCATCAGCGCCCAGGCGGTCTGGGAGGCGGTGGAGTCGCCCCGCCCGGCCCAGCGCTCCGGGTCCTCGTAGGAGCGCATGTCCTCGCCCCAGCCGCCGTCGGCGTTCTGCCGGTCCTCCAGCCAGCGCACCGCCCGGCGGATCGCCGGGTGCTCGTCGGGGACGCCGGCCGCCACCAGGGCGGGCAGCACCGAGCCGGTGCCGTAGATGTAGTTGGTGCCCCAGCGGCCGAACCAGGAGCCGTCCGCCTCCTGGTGGCGCAGCAGCCACTCGATGCCGCGCCTGGTCCGCGGGTCCCGGGCCCGGCCGGTCTCGGCGAGCATCTCCACCACGTGGGCGGTGACGTCGGCGGACGGCGGGTCGACCACCTCGCCGAAGTCGCAGAACGGCAGCTTGTTGGGCAGCAGGCTGGTGTTGTCGACGTCGAAGGCGCCCCAGGCGCCGTTCTTGGACTGCATGCCGAGGTTCCAGAGCACGCCCCGCTCCACCGCCGCCTCGACCTTGGCCGGGTCGGGGTGGGCCACCCGGCGCAGCGCGAGCACCACCTCGGCGGTGTCGTCGATGTCGGGGTAGGTGTCGTTCTCGAACTCGAAGGCCCAGCCGCCGGGCGGCAGCGAGGGCCGCTGGACGGACCAGTCGCCGCGCTTGCGGATCTCCTCGCCGAGCATCCAGTCGACGGCGGACACCAGCGCCGGGTGGTCGGCCGGCACCCCGCCGTCGACCAGCGCGATGGTGGCCAGACAGGTGTCCCAGACCGGGGACTGGCAGGCCTCCAACCAGCGCATGCCGTCCTCGGTGTGCACCGTGAAGCGGTCGAAGGAGGCGAGCCCGGCCTTCATCACCGGGTGCTCCAGCTCGTAGCCCTCCAGGTGCAGGGCGATCAGCGAGTAGACGGCGGGGGGCTGGATGCCGCCCCAGCATCCGTCGGCCTCCTGCCGTTCGACGATCCAGCGGCAGGCCTGGGAGATGGCGAGCCTGCGCAGCGGCCGGAAGGCCCGGCGGTGGTAGGCGTGCAGTGCCTTGTCGAGGCGCTCGAACACGCCGTCCCAGCTGGTGGCCGGGGCCAGCGGCCGCTCGGGGAAGGGGTGGTCGGGGTCGGTGTGCAGCTCGGTGAGCTGGAAGGGGGCCAGCCGGACCGGCCGGTGGGCCGAGACGATGGTCAGCGGGACGATGGTCTGACGGGCCCAGCAGCCGAACGCGTAGATGTTCAGCGGCAGCCACTTGGGCAGGAAGATGATCTCCGGCGGCATCTCCGGCAGCCGCTCCCAGGGCCACCAGCCGAAGAGCGCGAGCCAGATCCGGGTGAACACCCGGGCGGCCGCGATGCCCCCGGCCGAGCGGACGTAGCGCGCGGCGGCCAGCATGTGCGGGGCGGCCGGGTCGTCCCCGGCCAGTTTGAGGGCGACGTACGCCTCGACCGTGGTGGACAGCTCGGGCGGCCCGCCGTGGAAGGTGGCCCAGGTGCCGTCCTCCCGCTGCTGCGAGCGGATCCACTCGGCGGTGGCCCGGGTCTGTTCCTCGGTCCTGATGCCCAGGAACTGGCGGAGCAGTAAGTCCTCGGCGTCCATGGTGACGTTGGTCTCCAGGTCGCCCTTCCACCAGCCCTCGGAGGACTGCAGCGAGAGCAGGTGGGTGGTCGCGCGCGCCAGGGCTTCGCGCGCGTCGGCGGGCCGGGGATCCGCCCCACCGGCCGGCCGGAGCTGGTCGGTGTCCTCGGGCTCCCACCGTGCCGTGCCCAGCAGGCCCGGGGGGCGGTCGCCCACCGCGACCGGCTCGGAATCGTACTCAGGGTCGAGCCGGCCGTCCGCGGTTGCTGTCAACGTAACGTCACCTCTCTCGTACCACCACGAATTCGGCGAGTGCGACGAAGTGCTCGCGCACCTCGTCGGACATCGGCACCTCGTCCAGGGCGGCGAGGGCAGTCGTGTGCTGGCGGCGGGCCTCCTCCTGGGTCCAGGCCCGGCCGCCGGCCTCCTCGATCAGCGCGGCCCGGGCGGCGAGCTCGGGCTCGGCCTCCTCGCCCCGGCCCTTCGGGTCCGCCAGCTGATCGGCCAGCCGGCGCGAGGCCCGGCCGCCCTCGGCCAGCGCGGCGGCGACCGGCAGGGACTTCTTGCGCTGGCGCAGGTCGCCCCAGTGCGGCTTGCCGGTGACCTCGGTGGCGCCCCAGATGCCGAGCAGGTCGTCCACCGCCTGGAAGGCCAGGCCGAGGTGGTGGCCGTAGCGCTGGAGCGCTCCGGAGACGTTGTCGTCGGCCCCGGCCAGCACCGCGCCGATCGCCGAGGCGGCGGCCAGCAGCGCCGCCGTCTTGCCGCCCTCCATCTCCAGGCACTCGGCGACGGTGACGCTGTCGCGCTGTTCGAAGGCGACGTCCATGGCCTGGCCGTCGATCAGCCGGCGGGTCGCCGTGGTGAGCAGCCGGACGGCGCGGGCGGCGTCGGTGGCGCTGGCGCCGCCGGTCACCGCGGCGTCCAGCAGGACCTCGGTGCCGAGCGTGGCCAGGGCGTCGCCGACCAGGATCGCCTGGGCCGGCCCGAAGACCGTCCAGGCGGTGGCCCGGTGCCTCCGGGTCTCGTCACCGTCCATCAGATCATCATGGAGCAGGGAGAAGTTGTGCACCAGTTCAACGGCGACCCCACCGGGCACCCCCGCCTCGGCCGCCGCACCGGTGGCCCGGGCGGACAGCAGCGCCAGCGCGGGCCGCACCGCCTTCCCGCCGTCCCCCTGCACCGGGGTGCCGTCCCGGTCGATCCAGCCGAAGTGGTACGCCGCGACGGTGTCCATCGGTGCCGCCAAACGGGCGACGGCGGCCCGCAGCGGCGGGGTACAGAGCGTACGGCTGCGGGCGAGCAGCTCCGGCACCGAGACCGGTTCGGCGTGCGCCGTGCCTCCGACGGCGAAGCCGGTGCGTGACTCCACGTGCGTTCCCTCTCCCTCGTGGTGCCGGACCGCACGGGGCGGCCGGGTGCTGTCGGTGCGGCTGGTGTCGATGGTGGTGCCGGTGGCGCCAGTGGTGCCGGTGGTGGTGCCGCTGGTCCTGCTGAGGCGAACGGTGTCGGTTCGGTCGGACGGTCCGACGCGGCCGGTGGGACCGGTCGGGCCGATGGGGCCGCTGCGGCCGACAGTACGCCCGTCGGCTCTGGCGGGCTCCCCGGCCGAGGGGCCCGCCGTCACCTGGGCCACCTCCCGTCGCCGCGGTCCACCGGCACCCGGGCACCCGCCGCGGCGAGCACGGCGTCGGCGGCCGCATGACCGCTGCGCACGGCGCCCTCCATGGTGGCGGGCCATCCGGTGGCGGTCCACGAGCCGGCCAGCAGCACGCCGGGGACGGCCGTCGCGGCCGTCGGGCGCAGCGCGGCGGTGCCGGGGGCGCCGTCGAAGGTGGCGGTGCGCTCCCTGGTGACGAAGAAGTCCAGCACCTCGGCCCCGACGGCGGCCGGCAGCAGCCGGGCCAGCTCGGGCAGGTAGCGGCGGCGCAGTTCGGCGACCGGCAGGTCGATCTCGTCCTGGACGGCGGACTGCGAGAGCGCCAGGTACTGGGCGCCCGGGTGGGCCCGGCCGAGGGAGGTGCCGGCCAGGCCGGAGTGGGCGGTGCGGTCGAACACCCACTGGACCGGGGAGTCGAGCGCGGCGAAGAAGGGCCGGCGCAGCACCTTGCGGTCGTACACCACGTGCACGTTGAGGATCGGGGCGGTGCCGAAGTCGGCCAGCCGCTGCGCGACGGCGCCCGGCGGCAGCAGGGCGGCCGCGGTGTCCTGGGCGCCGGCCAGCACGACGGTGTCCGCGGTGAGCAGTTCCCCGCTCTCCAGCCGGACGGCGTGTTGGGGCGTGGCGGGCTTGAGCTCCGCGACCCGGGCGCGCAGCAGCACGTTCACTCCGGCGCGTTCCAGCTCGTCGAGCGCCCGGTCGTGGTGGATCACGCCGAGCGGGACCGCGGCGATGCCGATGTCGGCGGCGCCCGGGTCGGAGAGCAGGCCGGTCTTGAACACCTTGGCGGCGAGCGCCAGCGACACCTGGTCGGCCCGGGCGTTCAGGGTGGCGACGCCGACCAGGTCCCACAGCGCGGCGGTGGTGGCGGCGTTCTGCCCGTTGCGGCGCAGCCACTCGCCGAAGGAGAGCCGGTCCAGCGCCGGGTCGTCGAGGTCCAGGCCCTTGAGGGCGAGCGCGCCGCGGACCACCCGGGCGCGGTCGGCCGGCGGCAGGTGCGGGTACCGGGCGAGGCTGGCGGCCAGGTGGAGCGGGACGGGCAGGCCGGCCCGGCGCAGCCGGCCGAGGGTGCGCACCGGGGCCGCGTCCGGGCCGGTGGCCGAGAGCACCGGGACGTCCAGGCGCTCCTGGAGGTGGGTCATCCGGGTGGCGCCGAGGCGCTCCAGGAACCCGCGGTAGGCCGTGCAGCAGCGCAGGAAGACGTGCTGGCCGTTGTCGACGGTCAGCTCGCCGCGCTGGAACGAGAAGGCCAGCCCGCCGAGCCGGGGGCGCCCCTCGGCCAGGGTGACGTCGTGACCGGCCTCGGCCAGTCGCAGTGCGGCGGTGATCCCGGCCAGGCCGCCGCCGACCACGACGGCGGCCGGGCGCGCGGCATCGGCTCGCCCGGTCATCGGCCCTCCCCCTCGAAGTCGCTGGACCGCGCGGCGGTCGCCGTGCCCGGCCTGCTGTCGGTCGGCGCCGTCGTGGTCGACGCGGTCGTGGTCAACGTGGTCAACACGGCTCTACCCGCATGTGATTCCCCGCTGACACAGCGTGACAGAACTGTGGCAAGAATCAAGAACGCCCCCCGGCGAGCCCGGAAAGCGCCACATACGCCTTCTCCCAGCCCGGCAGTGACACCCGGCCGCGCAGCACCGACTCCGGGTCGGCGGCGATCCGGCCGAGCAGCCGGTGGTAGATCCCTGCCATCGCGGCGGTGCAGGCCCGGCTGCGCCGGTCGAGCATCGGCAGCAGCCGCAGGCCTTCCTCGAAGGCGGCCTGGGCGCGGGCGGCCTCGAAGGCCACCAGGCCGGTGAAGTCGGCGCCGACCGGCGGCTTGGACAGCGCGAAGCCCTGCTCGCAGCCGAACCGGACGAGGTCCTCGGTGGGCAAGTAGGTGCGGCCGCTCAGGGCGTCCTCGCGCAGGTCGCGCAGGATGTTGGTGAGCTGCAGGGCCAGGCCCAGGGTGTCCGCGTACCGCGCGCCGCGCTCGGGGTCGTCGCAGCCGTACACACCCAGCGAGAGCCGGCCGATCGCGCCGGCCACGCAGCGGCAGTAGACCTTCAGCTCCTCGTACGTCTGGTACTCGGCGCCCTTGAGGTCCATCTCCACGCCGTCGATCAATTCGTCGAAACCGCCGAGCGGGATCGGGAAGCGCCGGGAGGCGTCCGCCAGCGCGACCTTGATCGGGTCGGTGTCGTCCTCGGCGACCACCCCGGAGCGGACCTCGTCCACCAGTTCCCGGGTGCGCAGCAGCGCCTCGGCCTTCCGGTCGTCCGGGAGGTCTCCGTCGCCGATGTCGTCCACCCGGCGGGCCAGGGCGTACAGGGCCGACATGGCCAGCCGCTTGGGCTCGGGCAACAGTCGGATGCCGTAGCTGAAGTTGCGCGCCTGCATGCCGGTGACTGCCTCGCAGTACCGGTACGCCGCCATGACATGCGCCGACGCCAGTGGTGATGCCGCCACTCGGGCGTTCACCTTCCCTTCGCGAAGATGGCCGCCGCCTTCGCTGCGAGGCGGCGCTTGTCCGGCTTCGCCTGCTGGGCGAGTACGTCGTACCCGGCGTCCTCGACGGCCGCCAGGGCCGCGTAACCGCCGGCGGTGAATCCCGCCAGGAGCAGTCGAAGCCTCCCCCGAACCGTACCTACCAAAGGTGCGCCGCGGTCGAGCAGGGTGCGCGCCCGTTCGACCTCGAAGGCGATCAGTTCCCGCACCGCTCCGTTCGCGCTCGGCGCGGCGAGGTCGGCCTCGGTGACGCCGAAGCGCGCCAGGTCCTCGGTGGGGAGGTAGATCCGGCCGCGGGACAGGTCCTCGGCCACGTCCTGCAGGTGCTCGACCACTTGGAGGCCGCTGCAGACGGCGTCCGACAGCGCGATCCGCTCGGGCGTGGAGGCGCCCGCGATGGCCAGCACCAGACGGCCGACCGGGTCCGCGGAGAGCGTGCAGTAGCCGATCAGGTCGTCGTAGGTGGCGTAGCGGGCGGTGGTCTGGTCCACCCGGTTGGCCTCGATCAGACGGCGGAACGGCTCGGGCGACAGGCCCCGCCGCTCGACCATCGGGACGAGCGCCCGCAGCAGGGGATGGCGGGGCCCATCGGCGCCGCCGGGGTGCAGGGCCGTCTCGAAGACCCGGTCGAGGTCGCGCTCCAGCCCGTCGAGCAGGGCGAGCCGGAAGGCGACTTCCTGCGGGGTCGGCGGGGCCGGCGGGCCGGACTGGTCCGAAGAGGTGGCGGCCGGGGGTGCCTGTTCGATCCCGAGCAGGGCGGCGGTGCCGGCCGGGTCGGCCAGGTCGCCGTCGCCGGCGTCGTCGACCAGCCGGGCGAAGCCGTAGACCCTCATCAGGTCATCGCGCCAGGCCGCGGGCACGAAGAACGGGGCGACCGGGAAGTTCTCCGCACCCGCCTTCTCCAGGGTCTGTCCCACGGAAGGGTCCACCGGCGTATCTCTGGGCTGGGCCGAAGCCGACACTGCAGTCACTCCCCCGTTCTACACCGCTGGGTATCACCGGTCGGACTCGGACACGCGTCCGAGCGCGGGCGTCACGTACGGCACACCACCCCCGCGCCTTACAGCCTGACAGCACGGGCCGCGCCCGAGAAGAGCGCCCCGCCCGGCGACGGTGGCGCTCACCCCCGCGGCGGCGGGCCACCCGGGGGACCGGAGGCGCGCACGCCGAAGGGCCGGCTCCGGAGTATTCCGGGGCCGGCCCCTCACCGCCAGCGGATTCCGATGACCCGGCTACGGGCGCTCGCCGCGCTCGTACCGGCCGACGACCTCGTCGGTCGGGCCGTCCATGACCAGTTCGCCGGCCTCGATCCAGATGGTCCGCTCGCAGACCTCGCGGATCGAGTTGTTGTCGTGGCTGACCAGGAAGACCGTACCGGCCGAGCCGCGCAGCTCGTCGATGCGCCGCTTGCTGCGCTGCTGGAAGGCCTGGTCACCGGTGGCCAGGGCCTCGTCGATCAGCAGCACGTCGTGGGTCTTCGCGGCGGCGATCGAGAAGCGCAGGCGGGCCCCCATGCCGGAGGAGTAGGTGCGCATCGGCAGGGAGATGAAGTCGCCCTTGTCGTTGATGCCGGAGAACTCGACGATCTCCTGGTAGCGCGCCTTCACCTGGGCCGGGGTCATGCCCATCGCCAGGCAGCCCAGGACGACGTTGCGCTCACCGGTCAGCTCGTTCATCAGGGCCGCGTTGACGCCCAGCAGCGAGGGCTGGCCGTTGGTGTAGATGCCGCCCTTCTCGGTCGGCAGCAGGCCCGCGATGGCGGCCAGCATGGTCGACTTGCCGGAGCCGTTGGAGCCGATCAGGCCGATCGCCTCGCCCTTGTACGCGGTGAAGCTGACGCCCTTCACGGCGTGCACCTCGCGCACGCCGGCGGCGCGCTTGCGGCTGATGATGCGGCTCAGCGCCGAGGTGGCGCTGCCCTTGCCGGAGCCGGCGCCGTGCACCCGGTAGACGATGTGCACGTCGTCGACGACGACGGTGGGCTCGCGGGCCACCTTCGTGTCCGCGATGGTGTCGCGCTTGCTCAGGTCGGTGTCAGCCACGGCCGTACTCCTCCTCGGCCTTCCAGAAGAAGACGTATCCGATGACGAACATACCGATGCCCCAGGCGACGCCGTACGTCCACTGGTGCGGCGGCAGGCTCTGGTGGGCCGACATGTGCTTGTTGTAGATGACCGGCGCGAAGGCGTGCCGGAGCAGGTCCATGTAGACCGAGGCCGGGTTGAGGGCCATGATCGTCTGGATGTAGTGCGGCCAGCTCTGGATCTTGTCCTGGATGCTGAACATCACGCCGGACAGGAACATCCAGGCGCGCATCACGAACGGGATCAGCTGGGAGATGTCACTGGTCTTGGAGCCGATCCGGGCGAAGATCAGCGAGACACCGGTGTTGAACAGGGTCTGGAGGAACAGCGCCGGGATGATCAGCAGCCAGGTCCGGCCCGGGCGGATGCCGGCCGACAGCACGGTGACGACCAGGACGATCATCGAGATCAGGAGCTGCTGGAGCTGGATCACCGTGAAGGCGATCGGCAGGCTGGCCCGCGGGAAGTGCAGCGCGCGGATCAGGCCGAGGTTGTCGGAGATCGCCCGGGTGCCGGACTGCACCGCGTTCTGGGTGAACTGGAAGATGAAGACGCCGATGCAGAGCCAGGCGATGTAGGTGTTGTCGGGGAAACCCTGCTTGCTCTTCAGGATGACGCCGAAGACCAGGTAGAACACGCCGCAGTTGAGCAGCGGGGTCACGACCTGCCACAGCTGGCCCAGCTTGGCGTCCGTGTACTGGGCCACCAGGCGGGCGGTGGCGAAGGCCCAGATGAAGTGGCGCCGGGCCCAGAGCTGCTTGGTGTACGCGAACAGACCCGGTCGGGCACCGCTCACCGACAGACCGTACTTGTCCGCAAGCTGCTTGGGGGTCAGGCCCGCGTCCGCCCCCGTCGGGGCTGAGGGGCTGACGGTTTCACTCACTGTCGACACATTCGTCCTTCACGCGGGATCGGTCGGGGCGGCCGGTCGGCGGGGGGTCCGCCGGCCTTGCGCCGATGGGGATCCACTGGGATCACGGGGGGAGTCCGGCCGGTAGTGGTCACCGACCGTGGCGATCAAGCACCTGAGCACGTCAGATGATCGGAGGTCGTCCCATCCTGGTCAGTCGCCAGACGGTACGCCATCGCATGGGCCTCCGCTGACCGCACGGTTCGCGGAAGCCCGCCCGGAAACCGCCCAGCCAGGCCTTCAGTCCCTCGGCGGAGGGACGTCGGGCCAGGGTCAGCAGGAACCAGGTTCCCAGATAGAGAGGCACCAACGGGGCCGGAAGGTTCCGCCTCGCGAGCCAGACCCGGTTACGGGCCACGTTGTGGAAGTAGGCGGCGTGCCGGGCCGGCGAGGTGGCCGGGTGGTGCAGCACCACGTCCGCCCGGTAGTCGATGGCCCAGCCCGCGTCCAGCGCGCGCCACGCGAGGTCGGTCTCCTCGTGGGCGTAGAAGAACTCGGCGGGCAGCTGCCCGGCCTGCTCGAACACCTTGCAGCGCACCGCGCTCGCGCCGCCCAGGAAGGTGGTCACCCGGGACGAGCGCATCGGATCGCTGGCACGCAGCCGGGGGACGTGCCGGCGCTGGGTGACGCCGGTGTCCGGGTCCTCGATCCGGAACGAGACGATGCCCAGCTCCGGATCGGCGGTGAAGGCCTCGCGCAGCAGCCGGGCCGAGTCGGGGCGCGGCAGCAGCCCGTCGTCGTCCAGGAAGAGGATGGCGTCCACGTCCCGGCCGTTCGGCCCGAACAGTTCGATGCCGACGTTGCGCCCGCCCGGGATGCCGACGTTCTCCGGCAGCTCGACGCTGCGCACGCCCTCCGGCAGCGGGGGCAGCTCGGCGCCCTGGCCGACCACCGCGAACTCGACGGCCGGGCCCTCCTGGGCGCGGACGGACTCGATCAGGGCGGTGAGCTCGGCGGGCCGGTTGCCCATGGTGATGATGACGGCGCCGAGGCGGAAGCTCTCCGCGGCGGTGGACGCGCCGGACGTGGCGGGCGTGGTGGAAGTGGTCATCGCAACCTGCTCGAAAGGACGATGCTCAACAGGTGGAGCACGGTCTGCAGCATGGCGATCGCCGCCAGCACCACGACCGCGATCCGGGTGAAGAACAGTCCGCCGTGGACGGCGTCGGCGACCCCCGCCGCGAGGATGAACAGCGAGGCCTCGACCGCGCCGACCAGACGGTGGAACTTCAGGAACGACGCCGCGCGGCGGGCCCTGGCCACCGAGGACGAGCGCGGGACCGAGGCGCTGTCCTCGACGGCCGTCATGCCGCTGCGGGCCCGGGCCACGTCCACCAGGTCCGTCTCGGACTTGATCAGGATGGCGCCGAGCGCGGCCAGGGTGCCCAGGAAGGCCCACTCCCAGTGGGAGCCGTGGCCCTCGCGGTGCAGCAGGTCGGTGGCGCGCAGGCCGAGGCCGGTCAGCAGCGCCGCCTCGGACATGTAGTGGCCGACCCGGTCCAGGTAGACGCCGGTGAGCGAAGTCTGCCGGCGCCAGCGGGCGACCTCGCCGTCCACGCAGTCCAGCAGCAGGTAGACCTGGATCAGCAGGGCGCCGAGGACCGCCCCGGTGATGCCCGGGACGACCAGCGCGGCGCCGGCCAGGATGCCCGTGCACATCATCAGGTACGTCAGGCCGTTGGGCGTGATCGCCGTCATGGTGGACAGCACGCGGGTGATCCGCAGCGAGATCTTCCGCATGTACAGGCGCCCGGCCCAGTGCTCGGCGCTGCGGCGCTGGAGCATGCCCTCGGGGTGGATCACCGCGCGCAGTTCCTCGATCGAGGGCCGGCGGCTCAGGTCCACCGGGGGCCGCGCGCCCGTGGTGGAGGGGTCAGCTGTTGACGGCTTGGACATAGTCGGCGTACGCGTCCCTGATTGCGGAAGGGGAGAGGTCGAGGTGTTCCAGGATGGTGAAGCGCCCGGGGCGGGTGTTCGGAGCGTAGTGCACCGCTTCGGTGAACTCCGCTTCGGTGAAGCCGATTTGAGCTGCGGTCACCGGCAGCCCGTGGCTCGCCAGGCGCTCCACGATCAGACCGGTCAGCTCGCGCTCGCCCCGCAGGAAGCTGGCGAACGCGGCGCCGAGGCCCACCTGTTCGCCGTGCTGGGCGGAACGCTTGGGGTACAGCACGTCCAGGGCATGCGAGATCTCGTGACAGGCACCCGAGGAGGGCCGGGTGCTGCCTGCGATGTTCATCGCGATGCCGGACAGTACCAGGGCTTCCGCGAGGGCCGTCAGGAGGTCCTGGTCCTGCGTGTTCCCCGGGTGTCGCAGCAGGTTCTCGCCCGCCGAGCGGGCCATCGCCACGGCCAGCCCGTCCACCGGTTCGCCAGTGACGGCGTGCGACAACTCCCAGTCCGCGCAGGCCGAGATGTTCGAGACGACGTCCCCGACGCCGGCCGCCACGAAGCGCGGGGGCGCCTGCCGGATCACGTCCAGGTCGACGATGATGCCGATCGGGCTGGGCACCCCGTAGGAGCCCCGGCCGGCGTCGTTGTCGAGGGTGGAGACCGGCGAGCAGATGCCGTCGTGGGCGAGGTTGGTGGCGACCGCGACCACCGGCAGGCCGACCCGGGCGGCGGCGTACTTGGCCGCGTCGATGATCTTGCCGCCGCCGAGGCCGACGACCGCGTCGTAGTGCTTGCCGCGCATCTCCTCGGCGAAGCGCACCGCGCTGTCGAGGCTGCCGTCGTCCACGTTGTACCAGTCGGCGCCGGGCAGGGCCGGCTCCAGGCGCTCCCGCATCGCGGCCCCCGAACCGTTGCTGATCGCCACCGCGATCCGGCCCGAGGCCGACAGCCGCTGGTCCGCGAGGATGCCGCCGAGCGCGTCCAGCGCGCCCGGGCGGATCTCCGCGAACAGCGGCGAGGGGACCAGTCGGGTCAGTACTGGCACGCGATCTCCCGCGCCTTCGCCAGGTCGTCGTGGTTGTCGACCTCGACCCAGGACACGTCGCCGATCGGCTGGACGTCGATCCGCAGGCCCCGGTCGACCATCTCCTGGTAGCCGTCCTCGTAGTACAGCTGCGGGTCGCGCTCGTAGGTGGCGCGCAGCGCGTCGGTCAGGTCGGCGGCGGCGGCGGGGTTGATCACGGTGACGCCGATGTACTCGCCGCTCGCCTCGGCCGGGTCCATCAGCTTGGTGATCCGGCGCATGCCGGCGGCCGGGTCGACGACGACCTTCATCTCCTCGTCGGCGAGCTTCTTCACCGTGTCGAGGGCCAGCAGGACGCCGGGGGCGCGGCCCTCCTCGGTGAGGCGCCGGTTGCCCTCCAGCACCGTGCGCTGGACGGAGGCCGGGTGGACGGTGTCTCCGTTGGCCAGCAGCAGGCCCTCGGCGAACAGCTCGCGAGCGCACCAGAGCGAGTAGGCGTTGTTCCACTCCTCGGCCTTGTCGTTCTCGACCAGGTGCAGCGTGACGCCGTACTTGCGCTCCAGCGCGTCCTTGCGGTCGTACACGGCCTCCTTGCGGTAGCCGACGACGATGGCCGCGTCGCGCAGACCGACCTCGGCGAAGTTGCCCAGGGTGAGGTCCAGGACGGTCCGCTCCCCGTCGACCGGCACCAACGCCTTGGGCAGGGTGTCGGTGTACGGGCGCAGCCGGCGGCCGGCGCCGGCTGCCAGAACGAGGCCGATCATGCGGGGTCTCCTGATCCGTCGTGCGTCGAGCTGTGCGCGCGGGATGTGCCGACGGGTCGGCGGCGCTGCGGTGCGCCGGAGCGGTGTCGGACCGGGCCCGGCGGTGGCGCGCCGGACCGGCACAGATCCGGGCAGCGTGTCGTAAGTGATGGTAGGCGACCCGGACGATCCGCCCGAACGCGCCCGGTGGCGGTCCGGTGACGGCCGGGTGGCCATGCCGTGATCGAACGCCCCCCGAACGCGTTCCGAACGATTCTGCGAAAGGAATGACCCTTCCGGGGAGGTCCCGGGCCCTTCTCCGCCCGGATCGGAACTCCTCCGGGTCATGATCCGCCCGGTTGTGCGTGGGACCCGTGCCGACCGCCACCCATACGGCAGACTGGAGCCCGACGCCGGCGCCGGTACCCCCGCTGTGTCCACTGCACCCCACCCGGTGCACACGACGCACCCGATGCTCCCGTTGCTTCCGCTCCCGAAAGAGGCCTCATGCCCCAGAGTCTGCCGACCGAACCGACCCACTTCGACGCCGAGATCGACTCCGGTCTCGACGTGGAGACAGACGTGACGGCCGACCCACGGGGCCTGTCCACCGCCCCCTCGGGCGCCGAGATCCTGCTGGAACTGGTCGACGACGAGGGCGTCACGATCGGCACCGCCGAGAAGCTCTGGGCCCACCAGCAGCCGGGCCGGCTGCACCGGGCCTTCTCGGTGTTCCTCTTCGACCGCCAGGGCCGGATGCTGCTGCAGCGCCGCGCCCTCGGCAAGTACCACTCCCCCGGCGTCTGGTCGAACACCTGCTGCGGGCACCCGTACCCGGACGAGCCGCCGTTCGTCGCCGCCGCCCGGCGCACCGCCGAGGAACTGGGCGTCGCACCGGCGCTGCTCTGCGAGGCGGGGACGGTCCGCTACGACCTGCCGGACGAGGCCTCCGGACTCATCGAGCGGGAATGGAACCACCTGTTCGTGGGTCTGGTCACCGCGCCGGTCGAGGCCAACCCGGACGAGGTGGACGACCACGCCTTCGTGACCGCGCAGGAACTGCGGGAGCTGCGGGCGGAGCGGCCCTTCTCGGTGTGGTTCGAGACGGTCTTCGAGGCGGCGCTGCCGGGGATCCGGGAGATCGCCGGGCGGGACTGGTAGTGCCGGTGCTGCCCGTGCCGGTGCTGCCGGTGCTGCCCGCGCCGGTCCTGCCGGTGCTGCGGGGCGCGCGGCGCTGAGTGCCGCGGATTCCGTTCCGGCGAGCACTCCCGCCGGGTGCCGGGCCGGCGGCCGTGACCCCTCCGGCGCGCCCGTCAGCGCTCTGACTCCGGGGGCACGGGCAGCGACGCCCAGATGACCTTGCCGCCCTCGCCGGTGCGTTCGACGTCGCACACCCCGCCGGCCTGCAGGGTCACGCTCTTCACCAGCAGCAGGCCGCGCCCGCCGGTGCGGCCGGTGTCGGTCTCCAGCGCCTTCGGCCGGTACGGGTCGCCGTCCTCGACGGACACCCGCACCCACCCTCGCCGCACCGACAGCTCGGTGGTCACCTCGGGTGACAGCTCGGCGGCATGCGTCACCGCGTTGCTGACCAGCTCGGAAACGATCAGCAGCAGGTCGTCCACCAGCTCCTGGTACCGGACGCCCGCCATGCCCTGGGCCAGCAGCCGGTCCCGTACCGCGTGACGGGTCCGCGGCACCGAGGCCTCCTCGGCGGGCACCCGAAAGCGCCAGACGCCCTCGACGGGGCCGTCGTGGCTGCCGCGTCTCGGCTCCGCCTCCGTCGTTCCGCTGATCTGCTCCACGTTCAGCCGCCCTTCGTCCGCGACCCGGGAATCAGGCGATCCGCTCATGGCGCCCTCGGTCCCCAGAGGCTAGGAGAGCGGTCGGCACGGACGTGGCACCGGCGACAACTTGCCCGTGTCGGATCGATTCGGACCGATGCCGATCGCTTGCGTCACTCAACCTGAGCGTTCGCTTCGCGCTCGCCACCGCTTCGGCCGGCGTTCGAGCGCTCCGGCGAGCCGTCCCAGCCACCCCGGCCAGTCCCGCCCGCCGGACGCCCCCACCGGCCACGGGATGGACGGCGGCCGGTGGGGCGCACGTAGGCCTGAGGCCGAGGAAACGCAGGTGAGAAGCACTCCAGAACCCTGGTAATGTTCTCTCTGTCGCCGAGGGGGCGAGCCGAAAAGCCCCCGGAGCACACACACCCCGTCCGGGTGGCGGAATGGCAGACGCGCTAGCTTGAGGTGCTAGTGCCCTTTATCGGGCGTGGGGGTTCAAGTCCCCCCTCGGACACAGCCGAATTCCCCGTGGGATCCGAAAGGAACCCACGGGGAATTCCCTTTTCCCGGCTCGGCCGGTGATCCGCCGGCCGTCGGCCACCCGCCGTTCCCCGCCCGCCTCTTGCCACGCCCGCGCCGCGCCCCTTGCCGCGTCCCCTCGCGTGTGGCGCAGGTCTCGCTGCGCGGATCACCGAGTCCGGAAACCGGACACGAGATGGCAACGATCGGGGCGGTTTGAGCTTCCCCTGAGGTAAACGCCCCATTTCGGACCATAGGCTTCTGGGGTTTGTCCGGAATACCGACGCAAAACCGTAAAAGCTCCGACACCACCCGATGAACCCCGAGCGAGAGGACCGATACGTTGAGTGAGCCCGAATCGTCGACGGCATCACATCAGAACTACCGCCGATCGCTCGGCACCATCAGCCTGACCGCGGTCGGGCTGGGGTCGATCATCGGATCCGGCTGGCTGTTCGGTGCGGAACGGGCGGCCAAGCTGGCCGGCCCCGCCTCGATCCTGGCCTGGATGATCGGCGCCGCCGTGGCGCTGACCATCGCCCTCACGTACAGCGAGCTGGGCTCGATGTTCCCCAAGGCCGGCGGCATGGTCCGGTACGGCCAGTACTCGCACGGCTCGCTGGCCGGCTACCTGGCCGCCTGGGCCAACTGGATCGCCATCGTCTCGGTCATCCCCGGCGAGGCCACCGCCTCGGTGCAGTACATGAGCTCCTGGCACTTCGGCTGGGCCAAGGGGCTATACGACGGCAAGGAACTCAGCGTCAGCGGCGTGGCGCTCGCCAGCGTCCTGCTGCTCGTCTACTTCGCCCTCAACTGGTTCGCGATCACGCTGTTCGCCAAGACCAACACGGCGATCACCGTCTTCAAGGTCGTCGTGCCGACGCTCACCGCCGGCGCGCTGCTCCTCGCGCACTTCGACTCCGCCCACTTCACCGACCACGGCGGCTTCGCGCCGAACGGCTGGAGCGCGGTCTTCACCGCCGTGGCGGTCTCCGGCATCGTCTGGGCCTTCAACGGCTTCCAGTCGCCGCTCAACCTGGCCGGCGAGGCCCGCGACCCCGGTAAGTCGCTGCCGAAGGCCGTCATCGGCTCGATCCTGATCGCCCTGGTGATCTACGTCGCGCTGCAGATCGCCTTCCTCGGCGCCGTCCCGACCGGTGACCTGTCCAAGGGCTGGAGCAGCCTCGCCTACACCTCACCGCTGGCCGACCTGGCGATCGCCTGGGGCCTGAACTGGCTCGCCATGCTGCTGTACGCGGACGCCTTCATCTCGCCGTCCGGCACCGGCATGATCTACGCCGCCACCACCTCGCGCATGATCCACGGTGTGCAGGAGAACGGCCACCTGCCCAAGGTCTTCGGCAAGGTCGACGCCAAGACCGGCATCCCGCGCCCGGCGCTGGTGCTGAACCTGGTGGTGGCC
Organism: Kitasatospora sp. NPDC029312; assembly: GCF_055569215.1. Lineage (NCBI taxonomy): Bacteria > Bacillati > Actinomycetota > Actinomycetes > Kitasatosporales > Streptomycetaceae > Kitasatospora > Kitasatospora sp. NPDC029312. The sequence continues at coordinate 77,215 of NZ_JBVHXY010000035.1, forward strand.
TTCCTGTTCCTCGCGGTCTTCCGCGGCTGGGGCTCGCTGGCCGAGATCGTCTCGGTGGCCACGGTGATCTCGTACATCACCGGCCCGGTCGCCGTGATGGCGCTGCGCCGCCTCGCCCCGGACCTGAAGCGGCCGGTCCGGCTGCGGGCCATGCCGGTGATCGCGCCGGTCGCCATGGTCTTCGGCTCGCTGGTCCTCTACTGGGCCCGCTGGCCGCTCACCGGCAAGGTCATCCTGCTGATGGCCGCCGGCCTGCCGATCTGGGCCTGGTACGAGCTGCGCAAGCCGTTCGCCGAGCTGAAGCCGCACCTCAAGGCGGGCGCCTGGATGGTCGCCTACCTGTTCGTGATGGCCGGGATCTCCTGGGCCGGCAGCACCGACTTCGGCGGCCAGGGCTACCTGCCCGAGGGCTGGGACCTGCTGGTCGTCGCCGCGATCGGTCTGGCCTTCTACTACTGGGGCGTCGCCAGCGCCTGGAACAACCCCTCGCTGGACGCGGTCCGCCAGGAGCTGGCGGCCGAGGAGGCCGCGGCATCGTCCGGCGCGGCGGAGGTCGGCGGGGCCACGGAGCCTTCGCGGGCCTGAGCTCACAGGGGATCGAAGGGCCGGTCGGGTTTTCCGACCGGCCCTTCGGCGTTGGGTGGCGGGAGTGGGGTGGCGTTCGGGTGACAGCGCCCAGATGACAGCGGACAGATAACAGACTTCAGCTAACAGATAACAGATGTTGAAATTTGTTATCTGTCCGCTGTCATCTGTCAACCTCGGCGGGCGCAGCGGGCCCGCCGGGCGCGGCGGATGGCGGAGGTGAGCACCGGCGGGAGGAGGTCCCGGGCGGCGCGCTTGGCGACGTTGAGCGGGCGGCGCGCCTCGGCGGCGCGGGCGCGGCGGGCGGCGAGGTCGAGGGCGGCCTCGTTCTGGCCGCTCCGGATGTCCCGTCCGGGCTCCTGCGCCGAGCGTTCGGCGGCCTCGGCGGCCAGTCGCGCCTGGTGGCGGGAGCCTCGGAACGGCCGGATGCCCGCCGAGTTGCCGGCCATCCGCAGCAGCTGCTGCCCGTTGAGGGTCTCGGCGGTCAGGTGGCAGCCGGCCGCAAGGCCCACCCGGTCGAGCAGCTCGCGCTGGAACGGCTCCGGGTCGCCCCAGGTGCCGTAGAACTTGCACTCGGTAAGCATGATCGGGTTGAGGCCGCGGTTGAACACCGCCTCCCAGGTCGCGGCGGCCACGCCCGGGGTGTGCTGGGAGCGGTAGTCGTCCAGCACCACGACGCCCTGGGGCTGCAGCGCGGTCCGGGCCACCTGGAGGTCGGCCACCACGTGCTCGTAGAGGTGCGAGGCGTCGATGTGGACGAAGCGGTACGCCCCGGCCGGGATCCGCCCGCCCGCGAGGACGGAGGTCGGCGCCTGGATGATCTGCGGCAGTTCGTCGTGGAAGGCCAGGTAGTTGGCCTCGAAGGCCGCGCGGCTGAGCGTCCTGCGGTAGGAGGTGGTCATCTCCTCGGAGTTCTCCTCGTCGGGCGCGTCCGAGTCGAAGAGGTCACAGACGGTGAACGTCTCGCCCGGCTGGAGGTGCTCGCCGATCACGATCGCACTGCGGCCGAGGTAGGCGCCCATCTCCAGGAGGTCGCCGGTGACGCCCGTCTTCTCCTGGTGTCCCAGGAACCAGTCGAAGGAGTGCCGGTCGTGGTCCCAGAACCACCCCGGAACGTCCTCCAACACGGCCGGTTCGACGGGCTGCTGCGACTCGCCCTTCAACGCTGTGTCGGTCACGGGTTGCTCCTCGGGGTAAGGGTGACCTTCGGAATCCGGCCCACGTCTCGGTGCGGTAGCGGCTACCCGCCCGCCCTGCGGGAATGCACCTGCACCGCCCGGCCGTGCGCGAGTCGGCCCCCAACGACAGTAGGCACCACCGCCGAGTTCGCTGCAATCCACAGCGGCTCCACCGGCCCGGGCAGGCTCCCGGACAGACGTGCCGGCGGACCTGTCGATTCGCGGCCGGAGATGAACACGGCGCGGCGACTGGCGTACCTCCATTGTGTCCCGTCGACTGCGTGCTGTCACCCGCCTCGGGAATGATCTTCGTCGCGGTTTCCGCGCCTACGGTGGTGGCGGGCGGCCCGTCCGGAGGGCCCGGAGGCGAGGAGCGGATCGACGTGACGGAAGCACAGCGGGGCGAGTCAGGTGCCCAGGACCTGTGCCTGGCAGCGGAGTTGACGGCGATGATGGCGCAGGACGGCGCCCACGCCCGGCTGGCGAACAGTGCCGACCTGGCCGAGCAGGCGCCCTGGCGCCGGCTCACCGCCCGGCACGGGGACCGGCTGGCTGAGATCATGACCGAGCACGGCTGGCCGACCGAGCGGAGTGTCGGCGCCGAGGCGGCCCGGGCGGCCTGGCTGGTCGCCCAGCACGCCGACCGCCAACTCGACGCCCAGCGAAGGGCCGTGGCCCTGATGACCGAGGCCGTGGCGCGTGGCGCGGCGAGCGCCCGGGACTTGGCGTTCCTGGAGGATCGGCTGGCCGTCAACGAGGGACGCGAGCAGCGCTACGGCACGCAGATCGGCGCGGTGGCCGACGGCCGTCCGGTGCCGTGGCCGTGCGAGGACCCGGAGCGGCTGGACGAGCGCCGCGCGGCGGTCGGGATCGAGCCGTTCGACGAGTACACCGCGCGGTTCGCCCCGAAGTGACCGGCGGGTACATGCGGGTACATCCGGCGGGATCGGCTCTTGCGTGCGGCCGTTGGGCCACCTTGACTGAACGTCGACCAGCGGTGGTCCTGCGACCCGCGCTGTTCGTCGAAGCCGCTGACCAGTCGAGAGGACGATCCGTGCAGGAGTACGCGGAGTACGGCGACCAGTACATCGACGGCGCCTGGCGGCCCTCCGGGGACGCCGGGTCGATCGCCGTGCTGAACCCGGCGACCGAGCAGGTGCTCGCCACCGTACCGGCGGGCGGGGCGAGCGACGTCGACGCCGCGGTGTCGGCGGCCCGCCGGGCGGCCCGGAGCTGGGGTGCCACCACCCGCGAGGACCGGCTGACGCTGCTGACCCGGCTGCGGGACGGGATCGCCGCCGCCCAGGCGGAGATCACCTCGACGGTGGTCGCCGAGCTGGGCGCCCCGGTCGGCTTCGCCGGGGCCGTGCACGCCGGTCTGCCGCTGACCGTGGCCACCTCCTACCTGACCCTGCTGGCCGAGCACCCCTTCGAGGAGCGGATCGGCAACTCGGTGGTGCTCGCCGAGCCGGCCGGCGTGGTCGCGGCCATCACGCCGTGGAACTACCCGCTGCACCAGATCACCGCGAAGGTCGTCCCGGCGCTGGCGGCCGGCTGCCCGGTGGTCCTCAAGCCGGCCGAGGACACCCCGCTGGTGGCCCGACTGTTCGCCCGGCTGGTGGACGAAGCCGGCTTCCCGGCGGGAGTGTTCAACCTGGTGACCGGTACCGGTGCGGCGGCGGGCGCGGCGCTCGCCGCCCACCCGGAGGTGGACGTGGTGTCGTTCACCGGATCCACCGCGGTCGGTCGGCAGGTCGCCGAGGCGGCCGGGCGCGGGCTGAAGCGGGTCGCGCTGGAGCTGGGCGGCAAGTCCGCCAACGTGGTGCTGCCGGGCGCCGACCTGGCCCGTGCGGTCAGTGTGAACGTCGCCAACGTCTTCGCCAACTCGGGCCAGACCTGCAGCGCCTGGACCCGGCTGTTGGTGCACCGGGACCAGTACGAGGAGGCCGTCGCGATCGCCGCCAAGGCCGCCGAGAAGTACGTCCCGGGCGACCCGGCCGATCCGCAGACCCGGATCGGCCCGCTGGTCAACGCGAAGCAGCTGGACCGGGTGCGCGGCTACCTGGACGGCGCGCTCGCCGAGGGCGCCCGACTGGTGGTCGGCGGCCCCGAGCCGCTGCCCGAGCTGCCGGTCGGCTTCTACGTCCGGCCGACCGTGCTGGCCGATGTCACCCCGGAGATGGCGGTGGCCCAGGAGGAGGTCTTCGGCCCGGTGCTGTCGATTCTCCCGTACCGGGACGAGGACCACGCCGCCGAGATCGCCAACGGCACCGTCTACGGCCTGGCGGGCGGCGTCTGGGCAGCGGACACCGACACCGCCGCCGCCTTCGCCCGTCGTCTCGACACCGGCCAGGTCGACCTGAACGGTGGCCGGTTCAACCCGCTGGCCCCGTTCGGCGGTTACAAGAGCTCCGGCCTCGGGCGCGAGCTGGGCCGGCACGGCCTGGAGGAGTTCCTCCAGTACAAGTCCCTGCAGTACTAGCGGAGTCGGGCGGAGGCTGTCGGGCCGGTGCCGGACAGCCCCCGCCCGGTCGGAGTCAGACCAGGTCAACGCCCGGGTAGAGCGGGAAGGGCGCGAGCAGGTCGGCGGCGCGCTTGGCGATGCCGTCGCGCAGGGACTCGTCGAGGGTGTAATGCGCCTTGGAGGGGCTGCCGTTGGCGCCGGCGGCGGGGGAGGTGGCGCGCAGGACGGTGTCGATCAGAGCGGCGATCTCGTCCATCTCGGCGGCGCCCAGGCCACGGGTGGTCAGGGCCGGGGTGCCCAGGCGCACGCCCGAGGTGTACCAGGCGCCGTTCGGGTCCAGCGGAACGGAGTTGCGGTTGGTGACGATGCCCGAGTCGAGCAGCGCGGCCTCCGCCTGACGACCCGTCAGCCCGTAGCCGGAGACGTCGGCGAGCACCAGGTGGTTGTCGGTGCCGCCGGTGACCAGCGTGCCGCCGCGGCGCAGCAGGCCGTCGGCGAGGGCCTGGGCGTTGTCCACCACCGCGCGAGCGTAGGCGCGGAACTCCGGGCGGCGGGCCTCGGCGAGGGCGACGGCCTTGGCGGCCATCACGTGCGACAGCGGGCCGCCGAGCACCAACGGGCAGCCGCGGTCGACGTGTTCGGCCAGCTCGGCGTTGCTCAGCACCATGCCGCCGCGCGGGCCGCGCAGGGACTTGTGGGTGGTCGTGGTGACGATGTGGGCGTGCGGCACCGGGTCGTGGTCGCCGGTGAGCACCCTGCCGGCGACCAGGCCGGCGAAGTGCGCCATGTCGACCATCAGGGTCGCGCCGACCTCGTCCGCGATCTCGCGCATCCGGGCGAAGTCGACCAGTCGCGGGTAGGCCGAGTAGCCGGCCACGATGATCAGCGGGCGGAACTCGCGGGCGGTCTCGCGCAGCGCGTCGTAGTCGATCAGGCCGGTGGCCGGGTCGGTGCCGTAGCTGCGCTGCTCGAACATCTTGCCCGAGATGTTGGGCCGGAAGCCGTGCGTGAGGTGACCGCCGGTGTCCAGGGACATGCCCAGCATGCGCTGGTTGCCGAGCTCCTGGCGCAGCCGGGCCCAGTCCTGATCGGTGAGGTCGTTGACGTTGCGCACCTGCGCCCGCTCCAGGGCGGGGCTCTCGACCCGCTGGGAGAGGACGGCCCAGAAAGCGGTGAGGTTGGCGTCGATGCCGGAGTGCGGCTGCACGTAGGCGTGTTGGGCGCCGAACAGCTCGCGGGCGTGCTCGGCGGCGATGGCCTCGACGGTGTCCACGTTGCGGCAGCCGGCGTAGAAGCGGCGGCCGACGGTGCCCTCGGCGTACTTGTCGCTGAGCCAGTTGCCCATGGCGAGCAGGACGGCCGGGGAGGCGTAGTTCTCACTGGCGATCAGCTTGAGGGAGGCGCGCTGGTCCTCCAGTTCCCGGCCGATGGCGGCGGCGATCCGCGGTTCGACGCCGGCCACGACGTCCAGGGCGCTGCGGAAGGCGGTGTCGGCCGCGGGAACGGCGGCGGTGTGGGGCGTCTGCGCGGGCTGGGCCATGGCGGTCTCCTGACGGCGATGCGGGGGGCCCAGGCGCTCGGCAACTCGACGTGAGGATTCACGGGACCGCTTCCCGATGGTCGATTCCATCCGTACGCGCCAGTCGCGGTCCACCGGGATCGTACCAACCCGGCGGGGACTGCCGCGGGGGTCTCAGCATGCGGTACCGCGAGCCCGGGGCGGGTGTTCGGGGTGGGGTGTTGGGTGGTGCGGGCGGTCGGGCCGGGTGTCCGGGGCGGGCGGTCGGGTCGGGGTGCCCCAGGGTCCGTCCGGCCCGTGTGGGGGGTGGCACGATGCCGGGCGGGACGGTCATGATCGAAGCGTGTCAGGTCGGGCCTGACCCGATCCGGTGCGATCCGGTGTGATGCAGTGCGGTCCGGTGCGGTCCGGTGTGATGCGGTTCGACCTGGGAGGACTGGCGGAGATGTCCGACATCGATCATGCGGCGGGCGATCAGCCCGGGGTCGACCGGGAACTGGTCGCGGCGGCCCGGGCGGTGGCCGAGCGGTACTCGCGGGGCGACAACCACACCATCGCGGCGGCCGGACGCAACGCCGACGGGCGGATCTTCACGGCCCTGAACGTCTACCACTTCACCGGCGGCCCGTGCGCGGAGCTGGTGCTCATCGGGGCGGCGGCCGGGCAGGGGGCCTACGAGCTGACCACGGTGGTGGCCTTCGCCGACAAGGGGCGCGGGGTGGTGCCGCCGTGCGGGCGCTGCCGCCAGGTGCTGCTGGACTACTTCCCGGGGGCGCGGGTCATCGTCGAGCGGAACGGCCGGCTGACCGCCCTGCCGGTGCCGGAGCTGCTGCCGGTGGCGTACCTCCGGGCCGACCAGGAGACCGGCTGAGCCGGGACGGCGCGGCGGCCTGACGGCGGGAGGCGGTGCGGCGGGACGGCGGGGCGGCGGGCCCTGCCATTCGGCCGTCGTTCGGCTGCGCGAGCGCGGCTCAAGGCGTTAGCGTGCTGGCGACGCGACATCGCCTGCGCGGTCCTTTTGAGCCGCGGAAATCCCCATCGGAGGGGCTCTGTGTCGGACGACCTGCTCACCGCGAAGATCAACCACGGCTTCGACCAGCTCGACGCCGACGGGGACGGCCTGCTCACCGAACGCGACCACGTGCTGATGGGCCACTCGGTGGCCCGCTCGCTCGGCCACCAGGAGGGTTCGGAGGCCGAGGCCCTCATCGTCCGCGCCTACCTGACCATCTGGCACGACCTGCACCTCGCCGGAAAGCCCGCCGGGACGGAGGCGATCACCCGCCAGCAGTTCGTCGCCTCGACCAGCTCGCTCGCCGACGACCCGGAGGCCGCCCGGGAGATCCTGGGCACGCTCGCCGAAGCCTTCCTCGCCGTGGCCGACCCCGACCGCAGCGGGACGGTGGACGCCGGTGAGTTCTTCGTCTTCCAGCGCGGCCACTTCGCCGGTCTCAGCCGGGACGACGCCGACGAGGCCTTCCGCCACCTCGACCTCGACGGGGACGGGACGCTGTCGGCCGACGAGTTCACCAACGCGATCATCGAGTACTGGACCAGCCGCGACCCGGAGGCCCCGGGCAACTGGTGGACGGGCAAGCCGCCGTACGCGCTCTGATCCGCGGGCACCGACTGGGCCCGCTCCCCGACCGGTCCCTCGATCCCCCGTCGTGGGGGGGGGGGGGGGGGGGGGGGGGGGGGGGGGGGGGGGGGGGGGGGGGGGGGGGGGGGGGGGGGGGGGGGGGGGGGGGGGGGGGGGGGGGG